>JAFZAL010000142.1 GCA_017557195.1 Thermoguttaceae bacterium
CAGCGCGTCGACGAAGTCCGCATTGTCGGATCGGTTCCCGACGAGGTAAACTCTGTCCCGCTTTGACCGCTGCGATTTAGGATTGAATTCAAGCTCGGTTTGCAGCGGCGACCAGACCGGAATCGGAAGGACGGTCAGGACGCGTCCGGATACGAGACCCTGAATGGTTTGCAAATTGATTTCCAGCGGGTCGTCGTTGTTGGACAAGTCCTGAACGAGAAAAATTGGAAAATTGTACGAACTGCGAATCTGCTGCATATACCCGGGAATAATTGTGACAGACTCGATAATCCGAATTATGTCCGTCAGCGGAATGGACAGCGTCAGCCCGAAGGCGACGGCGCATAAACAGTAATATAAATAGTCCTGTCCGACAATTCTCGTTCTCAGAGGGGACGTCTGGCTTCCGGCGGTGATCAGGGCGATCTGTTCGCCCGGGTTCTGTTCGAGAATCGTTCCATGCACCTGGCTGTTCCCGCCCAGCCCGTAGGTCAAAACGGGGCAGTGAATTCGTTGAATTGTGGAACCGGACAGGGGGGCGTCGCCGTTGAGAATGACGCAGCCGTCGAGCTGGTCGAGCAGTTTGACCCGGGATGCGGACTCGACCATTGAAGTCTGGCTGGAGTCGGTCAGCGCAACGCAGCCGGAATGAAACGGAATCCCGGCTACGTTCGATTTATCCAGCGCGGTTTGGGAAACTTCCATCACAGCGCAATCGCATTCGTTTTGAACCATGCGAGAAAGCCAGTACGCGCTTTTCTTGGGGGCAAGCCCCGGCATGGCGGCGGGATGCGATTTGACGATTTCCGACATGAGCTGATACAGCTCGTCCAGCGACCGGGGCGATTTCGCCGTTTGGGTCGAATTGAAAATCGCGGCGCCGGACTCGGTCAAGACGCCTGTTTTGTGCCCGGTTTGAGACAGCAGATTGGCGATAAGATAGCTGACGACTCGCCGCCCTCGTCCGCCGGCAACGCCGATAATCTGGATTTTTTTGCCGGGGGAATCGTACAGCGCCTGACAGATTTCCGCGTAGGCTGCGTGCGGGTTGTCGACGCGGCAGACGGGGATGTCCGCCAGACAGTCGCACGTATCGGAAAAGGCGAACTGATTGCGGACGATTACCGCCGCAGCTCCCTGTTTTCGAGCCAGTTCCACCCCGGACGGGTCGACGGACGGGTCTTCCATGGCCACGTAAACCTCGCCGGATTCTATGCTTGAAGCGTTGTATCGACAGGACTTAATCCGAAAATCGGAACAGTTTTCAAACTGGGCGTTGGGAAACAGCTCTTTGGCGTACAGGGGAGTTAGGGTTACGTTGGAAGTCAGCATAATTAATTATGAATTCGGAATGCGGAATTCGGAATTATTGAGGCTCTTGCGAGTAATTGTCAAGAGCGATAGTAATCGAAAATCATTGGGAAATTGCTTTTCAATTTCCATAAAAATCTTATAGGAATTTATGTTCAGGTCGTCAAGAGCAGTTGTGAGGGGAGGGGATAGGCGAGCCGGGGTGCGTTAGCCCCCGGAAAAACCGCGCAGCGGTTCAATGTTTACAATCGTGGGGTGTAACCCGCCGAGGGCGTCATTATTAAAATCCCCGAAGGCGAATATCTACTCCCCATTCCCCATCTCCTAATCCCAAAACAAAGACATTTCCTCAAAAAAATTGCAAAAGTTTTCCTCTTATCCCTTGCAGGGAAAAATTTTTTGGTTACAATAGGAGTTTTAAGTGGGAGATGGAGAGTTTGCTCAGTTTACAGTAAAGCTCTAATCTCGTTTGGGTTTTTATTTTCCCCCCTAACCCCCTAAAATCAGGCAATGAATAAGAAAACGCTGCTTTTTGCCGGTTTTGCGGTATGCGCGATCGTAACGATCGTCGGCATGCTATTTTTTTACGACAAGCCCAAGCCCATCATTGAGTCGCTCGAACAGCTCAACAGTCCTGAATATACTGTTGCTGTTCAAATGGGCACCTCAGGAGTTCCTGCTGCTGAAGAGGTGTACCCTAATTCTAATATTAAACAAATAGAAAGCGACCTTGTTAGCAACTGCATGGAAGTTGTTTCTGGTAAAGTGGACGCTTTCCTGGCAGACCGCCCTACTCAAGAATGGTTTGCTGCTTCACATCCGGAAGTTGTTGTTTTACCGGACGATGCGGCTGAAGGACATCTGGTTATTGGAGCCGCGAAAGGAAGAGAAGCTCTTATTGAAAAAGTCAACGAATTTATTCGTCAAATCCGAGCAGACGGCACCTACGACGCCATGTACAAACGTTGGCTCTTGACGCCTGATCCCGTTCTGCCAGACGATCTTCCCAAACCCGAGAATCCAACGGAAACGCTCAAAGTCGTTACCGAAGGAATCAACCCGCCTCTGACATACGTTAAAGACGGCAAGTTAACAGGTTACGATATCGAATTCGCATTGCGCTTTGCAGCGTTTGCCAACGTAAACGTTGAATTTCAGGATATGAGTTGGGACGCGATGATTCTTGCTACCCAGCAAGGACAATTCGATTTAATGGTCTCGGAACTCGACAAGACGCCGGAAAACGCTGAAACGATGTGTTTGTCTGACGACTACTTGAACTCTGGGCTGTCGGTTATGATTCTTCGCACTCGATGCGCTCAACCGATTTTAGATCGTCTGAAAGCAGAAAATAAGGATAATAACTCAAATGCCGAGGTAAAAAAGGAAAGAACTTTCTTACAAAAAATTGCTCACAGTTTTTATCAAAACCTCGTTTACGAGTGCCGCTGGAAGATTATTCTCAGCGGTTTCGGCGTAACGATGCTTATTACCGTCTGTTCGCTGATTTTAGGCACATTATTGGGATTCCTCCTGTGCATGGTTAGAAGAAGCCATAACGCTTTCGGAGTGATTTGCGCCAAGATTCTGATTCGATTCATTCAGGGCACCCCGTTGATGGTTTTGTTGATGCTCATGTACTATGGAATCTTCTCAGGCGTTAGAATTTTATCCAATCCAATGCACGACGCGATACTAATTGCGATTTTCGCCTTCTCCGTCAACCTGGCGGTTTACTTTGCGGAATCGCTCCGCGGCGGTCTGGAAGGCATCGACCCCGGTCAGCTGGAAGCGGCGTCTGCTATGGGATTTACTCGATTTGAACGATTCCGATATATCAAGTTCCCCCAGCTGGTTCAGATTATCATGCCCGTTTACAAAGGCGAAATCGTCTCCCTGTTGAAGGAAACGGCTATCGTCGGTTACATCTCCATTCAGGACTTGACCCGAGCGGGCGTTATTATTCGTTCGTTGACTTACGAACCGTTCTTCCCGCTGGTTTTGACGGCTGTCATTTATTTGGTCGTCGCCTATACGTTGATATTCTTACTGACGTTTATTGAACATAAAACAGACCCCAAACTGCGTCCGCGCGTACTGAAAGGAGTGGTTGAGCAAGAATGAGCGTTTCAGAAAACTCCCCCGCTATTATCAGTGTTAAACACCTGAAAAAGTCGTTTGGAAATTTGGACGTTCTGACCGACGTCAACGCTGAAATCAAAAAGGGCGAAGTCATTTCGGTTATCGGACCGTCCGGGACTGGCAAAAGCACGTTCCTGCGTTGCCTCAACCTGCTGGAAACGCCGGATTCCGGCGAAATCCTTATTGACGGCGAAAACCTGCTCGCGCCCACGACGGACATTAATCTGCTCCGTCAGAAGATCGGCATGGTGTTCCAGTCGTTCAACCTGTTTTCGCACCTGATGGTTGTCGAAAACGTCATGCTCGGCCCCATTAAACTCAAAGGGATGGGGCGTCAGGAAGCGTACGACCTGGCGATGGAACATCTGGCTCAGGTTGGTTTGGCAAGCAAGGCGAAAGCGTACCCGGACGAAATCTCCGGCGGACAGAAGCAGCGCGTCGCCATCGCCAGAACGCTTGCCATGAAGCCCGAAATTATCCTCTTTGACGAGCCGACTTCCGCGCTCGACCCGACGATGATTTCCGAAGTGTTGGGCGTTATTCGCCGCCTGGCGGAAGTAGGGCAAACGTTGATGATTGTTACGCACGAAATGCGATTCGCTCACGACGTTTCCACACGCGTCTTTTACATGGACGAGGGCGTCATTTACGAAGAGGGAACGCCGGAACAGGTCTTCGACCACCCGACTCGCGAAAAGACGCACGATTTCGTCAACAAGATTCGTTCGCTCGACGTCGTCATGGACAACGAAAACAACGACCTGTTCGAGTTCAATACGCGTCTGTGCGAATTCTGCCGGCATCACTTTATCGAAAACCGATTCCTCGAAGCGATTCAGTATATTACAGAAGAACTTGTTCGTAAATACATCTTCTGCGATTTCGAGAACCGCCTTGATCTCAAGATGTCGATTGACTATTCCGAACTGACGAATGAAGTCGACTTTACGATTTGTTACAAAGGCGAGGAAAAAGACTACATGAAAAACCCGGATCCGGACGAAGACGCCGGTCTGATCAAACTGCCGACGTATATCAACCATTACTCGTACAAATACGAAAACGGCGAAAACGTCGTCATGATTGACGTCTGATTGGAATTTGGGAGTATTAGCAGTTGCGCAAGCGAGACGCCATGTCTTTCGCTTGCGTCAATTGCGAATGCATTATTGCGTCAGCGAATCTTTCCTTTTTTTAAAATCTGAAAACTTTCTCATATTTAATGACGTTTCATTTCTCTATGACGCCATTTAAACTGAAACTGTAAAAATTTGCAAATTATCTGCAAAATATTTTCAAAAAAATCTTTTATCCCCCTTGTAAATCTTTTTGGGATGATTTATAATAAAATATAATGTAAAAAACTACTTTCCAATTCACATTAACAACAAGGAGACAACATGCATATTCCCCCCGAAATGTTAACCGGTCCGATTTGCCCCGTAACCGCAACTGTTGCTGGTATTACGCTCGCTGCCGCGGCAGGCTTGGCGTATAAACGTCGTATTGACTCCATTATCGAGGCTTCAAAAGAAGTTACAGGCGACGAGCTTCGCAAGACGGCTTACAGCTCAATCAAACAGGGCGCATTGAAATTCCTGGGCGTTACCGCGATTGTTTTCGCCCTTCAAGCTCTCAACTTCCCGATTTGGCAAGGCATTTCCGGGCACTTTATCGGCGGCGTTTTGGCGGCGGCGATTCTGGGAATTCCCGGCGGCATTATCAGCATGGCAACCGTGCTTACGATTCAAGCTGTCTTCTTTGGAGACGGCGGCATTGACGCCCTCGGCGCGAACATTATCAACATGGCTATCGTTGGCGCGGGCATTGGCGGTCTGATTCGCATTGGACTCAATAAACTCGGAACAAACAATCTCGTTTCGACTGGTATCGCTGCGTTCTGCGGTCTGGTTCTGGCTGTTCTTACTCTGGACGCCGAACTGGCGATTTGCGGAAAAGGAACTATGGACGTCTTCAAGGCTCTCATGTTCGCTCATCTGCCGTTGGCTGTGATTGAAGCGTTCATCGCCGCTGGTCTGTACGCCATTCTGACCGGAGAACTTCGTCAGCCGTCACTGCGATTTTCCGTCGCCGCAGCCGTCGTTGTTTTGATTATTGCAGCGTTTCTGCTCTTTGTCTTCCCCGGCGCCAGCGAACTGCCTGACGGCTTGGAATGGACGATTGAACAGTGCAATTTGATGTCCAGTTTATAAACTGAATTTACCGAGAGTTTGCCATGAAAGCAGCCTGGTTCGACTGTCATTCCGGAATTAGCGGCGATATGACGCTTGGCGCCTTGCTCGACGCGGGCGTTCCCATCGACGTCATACGCTCCGCCGTTCAAGCCGTCCTGCCGTCCATTGCCATAGACGCTCAAAGCGTTATGCGTCATGGATTCCGTGCAACACAGGCGTTCGTCGATGAACATTACGAATTTCATGAGCACGAACATCATGACCATGTCGACCACGCTCATCATGAACACGCTCATCATCACGCTCATTGCCATCGAACCATGGCGGATATTTGCGCGATGGTCTTAAACGCCGCCGGACTGACGGACAAAGTCAAAACGGAAGTCATCGGCGTTTTTGAACTCATTGCTCAGGCGGAAGCGCGAGCGCATGGCTGCGAAGTCGAACAGGTTCATTTTCACGAAGTCGGCGCGGCGGACTCCATCGCAGACATTGTCGGCGCTGTTACAGGTTTGAACTGGCTGGGCGTGGAAGCCGTCTACGCTTCTGCCGTCCCGACGGGCTGCGGCACGATTAAAATCGCTCATGGCGAGGTTTCCGTACCCGCTCCCGCAACGGCGCAGCTTTTAACCGGCGTCCCGTTGGCGCCGTCAGACGTCCCGTTTGAGTTGACCACTCCCACCGGAGCAGGGCTTCTCAAATACTACGTCAAAAGCTTTGGGCAAATGCCGCCTATGACGATTGACAAAATCGGCGTTGGCGCCGGCGGTAGAGATCTGCCGCAGCAAGCCAACACGCTTCGGCTGGTTTTGGGAGAACTGTCAGACGCGCCTTCTCAATCTCAGGACGATTCCGTCTGGCAAATCGAAACCAATATAGACGACATGCCCGGCGAGTTGATTGGGCGCGCCGTCGAAGAACTCTGGAAGCTCAATCCGTTGGACGTTTGGACAACGGCTGTCAACATGAAAAAACAGCGTCCCGGCGTTGTCGTGTCGGTTCTGTGCCGAGAAGACCAAATCAAAGCGGTCGAGTCGGCTCTGTTTACTCACACAACCACCTTGGGCGTCAGAAAATGGAAAGTTGAACGAACCGTGTTAAAGCGGGAATCGTGTCAAATTCGGCTGGATAACGGTCAAACTGTAACAGGTAAAAGCGTAATCCTGCCAGACGGCTCGCAGAGAATCGTTCCGGAATACGAAGACGTCTGCCGAATCGCTCAGGAGTTGGGCGTTCCTGTTTTGGACGTTTATCGAATGGCGCAAAAATAAGTTACGTTTCACCCTTTAGACCTTAAAAGTATTATGACAAACATTACTCGAAAAGAATTTTTACAGACGCTTGCCGCCGCTGGAACCGCCGCGGCTTTTTCCTCCGTCGGCGCGGTTGACCTGATGGCTCAAAGCGCTGCTGCAAACGGAGCTTATAACCTGGTTGCCGTCATGGGCGGCGAGCCGGACGTTATGTTCAATATGGCTATCGAACAGATGGGCGGAATGAAGCGCTTCGTCAAACCCGGCATGAAAGTTACCATCAAGCCGAATATTGGCTGGGACAAGACGCCGGAATTGTCAGCTAACACCAACCCGATTCTCGTTTCTGCGATTATCAAAGCGTGCTGGGCGGCGGGCGCAAAAGAAATCACCATTTTTGACCACACTTGTGACGAATGGCGCCGCTGCTATCAGTCCAGCGGAATTGAAGAAGCCGCCAAAAAGCTTGGCGCGAAAGTCGTTCCCGGCAACGAACCGGAATACTATCGCGAAATTCAGCTGCCGCGCGCCAAAAATATGAAAACCGCCATGGTTCATCAGGCGATTCTCGATTCAGACGTCTGGATCAACTGCCCGGTTATGAAAAACCATTCCGGCGCCCGCATGACGCTGTGCATGAAAAACCACATGGGCATCGTTCTCGACAGACGTTACATGCACACTCACGACCTTCAGCAAACCATTGCCGACATCTGCACGCTTAAACCCGCCGCCGTTTTGAACATTGTCGACGCCTATCGCGCCATGCTCACCAACGGTCCGCGCGGACGTTCAGAAGCGGACGTCGTCAACCCCAAAGCCCTGATTATGGGTACAGACATCGTCGCTGTCGATACGCTGGCAACCAAGTTCTTCGGACAGTATATCAACATGCCGCTTAACGAAGTCGGACATCTTGCCAACGGCGAAGCTCTCGGTCTGGGAACGATGAATCCTGACCCCGCGTCCATCAAGAGAATCAATCTCAAGCGCAGAACGAATTAATTCAACGCTTGTCAGCAAAGGGCGCCGCTTTCAGTTCGCGCCCGCTAATCGCTTGCGTCAGGGAATGCGGAGCTAATTGACTCTGCTTTCCCCGGCGCAAGCTTTTTTTGTTTTCTATTCATTTGCTTGAATTCTTTTTGAATTATCTTGTCCCCGGGGGTTGCTTTTTGTTTCTGATTAGGATAAACTAATTTATATGAGATTTTCCGGGGGCTTACGCACCCCGGCTCGCCTATCACTATACCCTATTCCCTAAAACCCACCATGAAAAAACTGCTATTATTCCTCAGCGCGATTGCCGCTTTGATTTTCGCGTCGGCGTTTGCTCAGACTGACCCGGCGGCGGAGCCGGACCCGGGCGTGATGTCAGACGCTTATTATCAGATTTGGAATGACGACGTTCAGAAAGCCATTGACGAACGAATCGAGAAGTACCGCAAGGCTGACGCGACCGTCGAGCTGACGGACGTCAAGCCGGGAACGGACGTCAAAGTCGAACAGATATCGCACGAGTTCATTTTCGGGGCGCATATCTTCAACTTTAATCAGCTCGGAACGACGGAAAGAAACGAAAAGTACAAGGCTCTGTACGGGACTCTGTTCAATTCCGCGACGATTGCGTTCTACTGGCAGCGCTTTGAGATGGAGCCGGGCAAACCCCGGTTCAAAACCGAAGAACGGGACACGGAGGAGTTTTGGAACAACGTCCAGGATCCGAAAAGTCAGCCGCACTGGCGCCGTCCCTCGACTGACCAGGTTGTCGAATTCTGCAAGTCAAAGGGAATTCGCCTGCATGGTCACACAATTATCTGGGGGAACATGAGATGGCAGCGTCCAACGTGGCTGTGGGACTACGTCTCTTTGCAGTTCCCGGAAGAACGTGAGATTCTTTTTAAGACGGCGGAAGCCCGCAAGACGATGACGCCGGAAGAAATCTACAAGCTGGCGCCGCATTACTTCGACACGATGAACGAGCTGTACTGGAACCGAATCCGCATGCTGGGCGAACATTACAAAGGAACGCTTGACAGCTGGGACGTCGTCAACGAAAGCGCGACGGATTACCACGGAACCGCTGTAACAGGCGACAAAGTAACAAAGAGCAAATACGGACACATCATGCCGGGCGACTACACGTACAATTCGTTCAAAATCGCTCAGGAGGTTTTCCCGGATTCCGTTAAGCTCAATATCAACGACTACGCGAACAACCAGAACTACGCTGATCAGGTCAACGACCTCGTCGCTCACGGCTGCAAGATTGACATCGTCGGGTCGCAGATGCACCTGTTCAATCCGAAACAGACGCTGGACATTGCCGCCGGGGCGAAAATCCAGACGCCGGAACAGATTCTCGGCGTGATGAAGATTCTGGCGACAACGGGACGCCCGATTCACTTAAGCGAGATCACGATTACCGCGCCCAACGACGACGCCAACGGCAGAGCGATTCAGGCGATTGTCGCCCGGAATTTGTATCGGCTCTGGTTCAGCGTCCCGGAAATGATGGGGATTACGTGGTGGAACGTCGTTGACGACTGCGGCGCGCCGGGCGAACCGACGACGTCCGGGCTGTTTACCCGCAACATGGAACCGAAACCGTCGTTTTACGCCTTGAACAAGCTTATCAACGAGGAATGGAAGACGAACTTTGTCCAGAAAGCGGACACCGAAAATGTAACGCTGCAATTCCGCGGATTCAAAGGCAAATACAGGGCAACCTGGACGGACAAAAACGGTCAGACGCAGAGTAAAGAGTTTACGGTCAAATAAGATTTGAGTGGTAAGTAAGAAGTGGTTAGTGGTTAGTACGCAAGCGTCAAACTAACTGATACATTTTCCTTACCACTTACTACTAACCACTTACCACTTTTTCCCATGTAATATGGGCGGGATGCGGCGTTTACGCTGGATTTTCCTCAAAATAATTCCCGCTCCCCCCTTTTGACTTTCAAGCATTTTAATATAATTGAATATCGTGGCGCAAAGTCGCTAAATATATTCGATTAACCCTTAACTAACATTTAACCTCCATGGCTGCCAGTAACGCTCAAATTGTCGAAGAACTTCGATGGAAAAAATTCCCTTTATTAAACGACGGGTTCGTCTGTCTGGTTGACTGCATGGGCGACGACGAAGCCCTCGTTCAGGCGGCGCGCGTCAGCTACGGCGACGGCACCCGCCCCGTTTCCGACAACCGGACTTTGATTCGTTACTTGCTGCGCCATCGTCACACAACGCCGTTTGAAATGGCGGAAATCAAGTTTCTCGTTCGCGTCCCGATGGATACGTGGCGGCAATGGATTCGACATCGTACAGCGTCTGTAAACGAGTACAGCACCCGGTACTCGCTGGCGATTGATTCCATGGTAACCACCCCGCCGGATGAATGGCGAACTCAGGCGACGACCAACCGGCAAGGCAGCGGCGATTATCTCCCGGCAGAGCAGGGCGCCGCGCTGACTCAATCCGAGGCGGAATTTCAGCAGTCCGCCCGGGATTTGTATCAGTCCCGCATCGACGCTGGCATCGCACGCGAGCAGGCGAGAAAAGATCTGCCTTTGTGCACCTATACAGAGGCGTACTGGAAAATCGACCTCCACAATCTGTTGCATTTCCTCATGCTCCGCATGGAATCGCACGCTCAGCTGGAAATTCGTCAGTACGCCACCGTTATGGGCGAAGAGATTGTCTCAAAGCTCTTCCCCCTGACGTGGGAAGCGTTCAAAGACTATATTATGGACTCTATCCAGCTCACGCGTCTGGATTCCCAAGTCATTCAGCGGATTGCCGCGACCGGGAAATCGCCTGTTACAGTCGACGAATTCCTCGCCTTGGGCGACCCGTCCTGGCAGGGCTTGCAACGCTGCCGAGAACGCGACGAGTGTCTGGAAAAGCTCCAATTTCTGGGACTTGTCGAGAAATAAGGCGGATTTAGTAAGTAGTTAGTTGTAAGTAGTAAGTGGTAAGTACGCCAAGCGTAGCTCATAATATCCACTTACCACTAACCACTAACTACTTACCACTAACAGGCGTCAACTTTTCAGAACAATCATAAATTACTACTGGCTCCTCGCCGCGGCATCGAAAACGGTTTTCCTTTCGCGGCGAGAGCGTATATAATAAAAGGGAAACATCATGAAAAAGTTTGCTTTGCTTTTAGCCGCTCTGGTTTGCTTTAGCGCATCAGCCATGGCGGAAGAAGAGGGGTTCGTCTCTCTGTTTAACGGACAAGATCTTACCGGCTGGACGGTCAACGGCGGGTACGCAACCTACGCGGTTGAAGACGGCTGCATCATCGGAACTTGCACGCCCGACACGCCGATGAACACGTTCCTCTGCACGGACAAAGAATACGGCAACTTCATTCTGAAATTTCAGGTGAAGTTCCTCGAAAACGGCAACTCCGGCTGCCAGTTCCGCTCTCATACGCGCCCACAAAACGGACGCAATCGCGTCTTTGGCTATCAGTGCGAAATCGAACCCACTGGCGGTGTTTGCGGTCACATCTACGACGAAGGTCGCCGCGGACATACCAAGGGATACGTCTGGCTGGATACGTTCACCCCGCAGGAACGTCTGGACGCTTCCAAAGCAGACTGGAAAGTTGGCGAATGGAACGACGTCGAAATTCAGGCGGTTGGTCCGTCCATTAAAACCTGGATCAATGGACATCTGGTTGCCGATATCATGGATACGTACGACTTGACCGGCTTCATCGGCTTGCAGGTTCACGCTGGCAAAGCCTGCAAAGTCGCCTGGAAGAACATTCGCATTAAAGACCTCGGCGTAAGCGAATGGAAATCGTTCTTCGTCAAAGGCGAAGACGGCAAATACAAGCTCGAAAACGCCTATTTCGTTCTCCCGGAAGAATGGTCTTTCCTGGAAGACGGTACGCTGCACGGCGACCACAAATCCAATGAATCCCGCGACGGCTTGGTTATTTCCAACGATAACTACGACAACTTTGCCGCCCGCGTTACGTACCGGATGAATGGCGGCAACAGCGCTCTGTATTTCCGCGCCGAAGAAACGGAAGCCCCGTGGGTTCTTCGCGGCTGGCAGAACGAAATCGCCAACAACTCCAAGGACTCCGCCCTCTGGCATACTGCTGGAATTATCAAGGGAAAGATGATCCCCGGCCGCGGCTGGGTCGTTTCCAACGACGAAATCGTCGAAAACGTCCGCAATAAAAACGTTCCGGAAGAATGGAACACAACCGCAACAATCGCCGTCGGCGACCGCATGGTTCAGACGCTCAACGGATACTGCACGTCCGACATCGTTGACCCGCAATGCGAAAAGACCGGCAAACTTGGGCTTCAGATGCACGGCGGCACAAACTGCGAAATGTTCTTTAAGAACTGGGACTATATGCCCCTCACCCCGGACATGGTTGAACTGATCAACCGCAAATAAACGAGAGCTTTTATTCTCAACATAATACGCTGCAATAAAAAAGCCCGGAGTTTCCAAAGAAATTCCGGGCTTGCGGCATAATGACGGTTACGTACTGTGAAAGTCGGTGGACTCCCTCAAATCCCAGCTGGGTTTACGCGCCCTGCAAAGCAGAGGAAGTATGCGTTGACTTTCACAGGTTTGGGTTAAAGGTTTGAAAAATTATATTATTAGTATACTCGATTTTTAAAATTTTTCAAGAGGATTTGCAAATAATTTTGGCAATATCTCTTTTTGGGGGAATCTGCTATCAAAGTTTCTGTTAAAAGAATAATCTAATTAGTCGGGATAATAAAAAGTTCCTGTTATCTTTCTACGGTTTTTTCGTTATAGTAAATATGAAGGACGACAGTTCATAGAATTGGAAACCGCGTTCCGTTTTAAGCTGGCGTCCCCCCTTGCAATTGACCTGCTTTTATAGTATTGTCAATTATTATCAGTTTTTTTGAAAATCAGGTTTCGCCTGTTTTCCTCACTTTAACCATAAAACGTCATCATGAACAAAGCAGCCAAACCGTTGAAAATCTTTATCAGTTACGGACACGAAATCGACGTAAAGGACGAATATGGAAAACCGTTGTATCCAGATCCGAACAACGAAAGCGTCGTTCTAAAAATCAAGGCGTATCTGGAAAGCCGCGGTCATGAAGTCTGGTTGGACAAAGAAAGAATCAAAGAAGGATCCGAATGGCGCAAGTCAATTTATGACGGCGTCGAGTGGTCTGATGTTGTTTTGATCTGCCTGTCTCGCAAAGCAATGAAGCCCAACGGCGTTTGTCGAGACGAAATCTCCATTGCGCTAGGCGTTCGCGGCGGAAATATGTTCCCTGTTATGCTGGAAGAGTTGGAAGACGACGAGTATCCTGCGTACTTGCTAAACCGTCAATTGTTTGCCCGGTTCATGGATTGGCGTTTACATTGGACAGAGGACAGTATAGACGAATCCTGGCTTGACAATAATCTGGAAAAGCTTGCCAAAGCCCTTGAAGAGAAAGACGTTTGGCGCTACGGCGAAGATATGGTTACGCTAAAAAAATTTCTCAACCCTTGGAATATGAGCAGTCGGTTGAAAAGTCTTGATCGCGAGACGCAATGTCTTTTCAATGAGCAAACGCTTCAGAATGAGGACGTAACGGTTCATAAATTCTGCGGTCGCAAGTCGCTTTTCCAAATGTTTGAAGGAAAAATCGCTCAAAGCGGTCAAGCAGTCCGCATAAAATCAGATCGCGTTTTATGGCTCAAAAAAGGTCCTGGATTTGGAAAGAGCCGCTTCGCGGCGGAGCTGCTTTATCGATACTATTACGCAATCAGCGCTGCGTATTTTATTGAATACAACCAACCGGACACGCTTGCTCCGCAAACGTTCATTAAGTCTGTCGCGTATCAGCTGGCGCAGGCGAACTCTTCGTATCGGGAAAAGTTGTTAAAATATCTCAAAGAGAATCAGGACGAGATTGATCTTCGCGGCGACCCGCAAACGCTGTTTAAAACGCTTGTTGTTGATTTGTTGTCAGACGAGATCGACGGGGGACGTGCAACTCAATGGATTCTGGTTGACGCTCTGGACGAAGCGACGGAGAACGGCCGCAACGAAATTGCAGCGCTTATCAGCCAGAATCTCGACAGACTTCCGCCGTGGATATGCTTTTTCATCACATCGCGAGATAGAGACAACGCGGTGAATCGAAACTTCGCTCAATTTACGCCTATTGATTTTTCGGAAGAAGAAAACGTCAGCGACGTTCGAGATTACATTGTCAATGAATTCGAGGGAATGGAAATAACCGTTTCGGAAGATTTGGTTAATATCCTTCAGGAAAAGTCTGAGGGAACGTTCCTGTATCCGGAAATGGTCTTTCGCGATTTGAAGAAAAACTCGTTTACAATCGACGACATTCGCGACTTGCCCAGCGGCGTTATCGGATACATTCATTCTCAGTTTGACCGTCTTTTTGGCTCTGACATTAAATCGTACAAACGGGAAATTTGCCCTATGCTGGGTTTTATTTTAACGTCGTGCGAACCGATCCCGCGAGCCGTTTTGAAATACTGTCTGGGAATCCGCCGCGATTCCGAACTGGACGACCAACTGGAAATGTTGGGTACGTTTTTTATTCAGTCCGGTTCAGCTGACGAAGACACGGTCGTTCCATTCCATAAAAGCGTAATTGACTACTGCTTTGACAAAAACAGTTCAGTAGATTACTATGTTTATCCAGAAGAAGCAAAAGTAGATTTTGCCAATCGCGGGCTGGAACTGTACAAATCCGGCGCTCTGCAATGGACGACAAGAACCGACGAAAAGCCGAATATTGTTCAATGCTACTTTTTGAACTGGCTGCCGTCTCATTTGATGAACGCGAACATGACAAAAGAAGCGGCAGCTGTTTTGTCAGATTTCGCATTCTTGATGAAACGGCTGCGATACGGAAACGTAGAACGCATTATATTGGACTATATTTTTTACCGAGACGCTCTAAAAGGCGTTTCAAAAGACAGCGACTCCTATTTTGACGTAGTTTGCAGCAATGCGCACTTTTTACGCCACGATTGTGAAGTCAATCCCGCATACAAGATTATGCTTCAGTTTGCAACCGAAGTCGCCGACGATTGTCCTGTAACGCAAGCGGCAGAGCGTTGGCTCAACCCGGAAACAGACGAATCTCCCTGCGACTGGTTCTGGCTCAATAAAGTCAAGCGTCCCAAAGAATACCAGCCCGATCCATGTAAACAGGTGATGGAATACGCTGGCGATCAGGCGATACTTCTTTCCAACGGCGATGTTTTGTCTTGGGCAACAGATGACAAATATCTAAAAATTTGGGATTTGAAAACCGGGGTTTGTAAAGCCGTTTTGGAAGGACATACAGACAGCGTCAACGGCGCAATAGAACTTCGTTCTGGCGACATTCTCTCGTGGTGTGGAGGCTACAGATGTAAGGATCGCGCCTTGCGTCTTTGGTTTCCAGACGGCAAATGTAAAGCGGTTTTGGTAGGACATGCAGGCAGGGTCAACGGCGCCAAAGAACTTCGTTCCGGCGATATTGTTTCATGGAGCGAAGATTGCAAGTTGATTATTTGGTCTCCTGAAGGCAAATGTAAAGCGATTCTGGCTGGTCATACAGACAACGTCAATGGCGCAATAGAACTTCGTTCCGGCGACATTCTCTCATGGTGTTACAGTTATTCAATTTATAATAATAAGGATTACGACTTGCGTCTTTGGTCTCCTGACGGAACGTGTAAGGCGGTTCTGAAAGGGCATACAGACAAGATCAACGGCGCCATAGAACTTCGTTCAGGAGGGATTCTCTCGTGGAGCGCTGATAAAACCTTGCGTCTCTGGTCTATCAATGGTTTCAGGTCTCCCGATGGCTTCTTGTCACCCGATTTGACTTGCAAAGCGGTTTTGGAAGGACATACAGACAAGGTCAACGGCGCCATAGAACTTCGTTCCGGCGATATTCTTTCGTGGGGTGAAGTTAGTTCCATGCGTCTTTGGGATCCCAAGGGAAAGTGTAAAGCGGTTCTGGAAGGGCATTGGGTCAACGGCGCCAAAGAACTTCGTTCTGGCGACATACTCTCAAGGAGTGGGAAAACCTTGTGTCTTTGTTCTCCGGATGGCGTATATAAAGCGGTTCTGGAAGGGCATACAGACTGGGTCGAAGACGCCATGGAACTTCGTTCTGGCGATATTCTTTCGTGGAGTGGAGATCACACTTTGCGTCTTTGGTCTCCGGATGGCGTATGCAAATCGGTTCTTGAAGGGCATACCGCTAGCGTCAAAAACGCCATAGAACTTAATTCTGGCAATATTCTCTCGTCGAGTTGTGATGACAACGTACGTCTTTGGTCTCTTGATGAGAATATAAAAGCTGTTTCGGAAGGTCATACAAGCTGGGTCTTTAACGCTCTGGAACTTCGTTCAGGCGATATTCTCTCGTGGAGTAATAAAGATACAACCTTGCGCCTTTGGTCTCCGAATGGCGTATGTAAAGCGGTTCTGGAAGGACATACAAACGGCGTCATAGTCGCCATAGAACTTCGTTCAGGCGATATTCTCTCGTGGAGTTGGGATCACACTTTGCGTCTTTGGTCTCCGGATGGCGTATGTAAATCGGTTCTGGAAGGGCATACAAACGGCGTCAAAAGCGCAATAGAACTTGGTTCCGGCGATATTCTCTCTTGGGGCAATAATATCGACTTGCGCCTTTGGTCTCCGGATGGCGTATGTAAAGCGGTTCTGGAAGGGCATACAAACTGGGTCGTAGGCGCTATTGAAATTCGTTCTGGTGATATTCTCTCGTGGAGTTACGATCTCACTTTGCGTCTTTGGTCTCCGGATGGCGTATGTAAAGCGGTTCTGGAAGGACATAATAATGAGGTTAATGGCGCTATAGAACTTCGCTCCGGCGACATTCTCTCGTGGAGTGATGATAAAACCTTGCGTCTTTGGTCTCCGGATGGCGTACGTAAAGCGGTTCTGGAAGGGCATAAAGACAACGTCAACTGCGCAATAGAACTTGGTTCAGGCGATATTCTCTCATGGTGTTACAGTTATTCAATTTATAATAATAAGGATTACGACTTGCGTCTTTGGTCTCCTGACGGAATCTGCAAAGCGGTTCTGGAAGGACATACAGGATTTATTAAACGAGCCATAGAACTTAGCTCTGGCGACATTCTCTCGTTGAGTTGGGATCACACTTTGCGTCTTTGGTCTCCTGATGGAATTTGTAAAGAGGTAATAGAATTTGACACCCCGCAATACAAATCATATCGTTCATTACTCTATAACAGACAAAACTATTTGCATTTTAATGGCGGACTATCTTCTTGGGTATTTGAACTGCAGTGCGAATTAAAACCAATTGCTCGATGGAATAATACTTCATGCGATTTTCGTCTTGTCGGCGATGGGCGGATTTGCGTTTGGTATGGAAAAAACCTCAAATTCCTTCAGCTAAACTATGGGAATCACATGAGCGTATCGTTTGAGCAGGCTCGTCAGCTTCTTGAGGGCGAAATCGACGAGTCAAGACTGGTTGCGTTCGTTCCTGAATCGAAAGGGACTGCGATTCCGAAAACGGAATAGCCCTCTGACTGACAAGCGAAGATTCAAACCAACTCACAGAACCTGCGGTTAACCCGAATCGCAGGTTCTTTTGTTGGCTGTTTGATCGCTTTTTTCGTTTGATCTCGGTAATCGTCTCAAATTCTCCCAGGAACAGAGGTTCCTGTCGGCCTTGCATAACTCCTTTGATATACAGGAATTAACATGTAACGTCCATCCAGTTTTGAGAATGTTCAAATGATTGACGTTTCCGCTGTTCAGGCGAACTCGACGGCGGAAGTCTCCCAAAATCTCCAGAACATGTAAAGCCGCTCCGATCTGCAGGTTTGCGGGCATCTTTATCTTTCTATATTACCCAACCTCTCAATCTATGTCAAATTTTCTCTGTATTCACTAAAAATTTCTCTAAAATTAGAAAATATCTCTAAGATAATTCCAAAATCATGGTATAATATATTATGGTTCCAAAAACCCTAAGTGTATATTATACAAAACTTTACAACCTCACAAAAGTTCACTATTATGAATAACCGCAATAATATTTCGTGTTTTGACGTCCGCGTTGCTATCGCGATTTTTGCAATCGTACTTTTTAGTTCCGCTATCAGCATGGCAGATACCAAAGTTTGGACCGGAGGCGGTGAAAACGCCAATGTCTCCAATCCTGCCAACTGGTCAGGTAACTCTGCGCCGGGCAACGGCGACGCGTGGGAATTCGGCGCAGTCGGGTCGTCCGGATATAATATCACAAACGATTACGGTTCTGGAACCTATAATTCAGGCATCACGTTTACAGAAGCGGCAACCGGCTCTTATACGATTTCGCCAAACTGGACGTGCCAAACCGGCGACATTGTCAACAACAGTTCATACCCTCAATATGTCAGTCTTGGTCATGAATTGCACAACAGTATTACAATCAACGCCGCTAACGGAGACTTGGTATTATCGCAATACAACACGATTAATCTCTACGGTAATAATTTGACCATTGACGGCAGTCATACTGTTTCTGTTGCAATAATAATTGCAGGTAACGGATCGGTACTTATAAATCCGGACGCAACGCTTGCAGTTTCTTCACAAATTTATGACAGCGTCCAATCAATTACAATTAAACCAGGCGCAGCGCTTCAATTTGCAAATCACGATACATTTGGCAATCATCTTTCTCACTCGTCCGTCCAACTTATTGCAGATGGAGGAACTATTACCAACCAACCCGGCTGGTTTAACACGTTAAATCTCGTAACGCTTAAAAATGGCGGAAAGATTATTGATAATTCCGGACACTACATCTGGACGTCATTTCAACTGGTCGGCGAATGCAACGTTACAGCCGATTCGCCGCTCAGCGCCGATCAAATCTCTACTATCGGCATTGGAACTGTCGGCGAATACAATGGCATTGTTCCATTCGGCGTCAATTTCAAGGTTGACGACGTTACCGGAAATAATTCGACTGACTTGCTGGTATCAGCTCGTTTAAGAGATGCTGGCAGAGCCGGCGATGGCGGCGGCTACTTCACCAAGTCCGGCGCGGGTACAATGGAATTGACCGCTTTTAATGAAATTACAGGCAATGTAACCATTTCCGAAGGTACGCTAAAGCTGTCTGAAAACGGTACGTTTGGATATGGTTCTGTTACCAATAACGCATCATTAGAATTTGCTTACAATTCCGATCAGACGACGATTGGAAACCTCATTTCCGGAACGGGTGAGTTAATCAAAACCGGCGCTGGAACGCTCACGCTGACTCAAGCTCCTGCTTATACCGGCGCTACCACGATTGAATCAGGAACGCTATCGCTCTCGACAGACGCAACGTTGTACAATCTTTCCGGAGGAAGTCTTGACGAAAACGGTCAAATTGCCGTTGCCGCTCATTTGGACGCGTCAGGCAAGACTTTGACGCTTAGTAACAACAAAGATTCAAAATTCGTCGGGTCTATTACAGCGGGAACAATCGAAAAGATTGACAACAAAGTGTTACAGATTTATGCCGACGCTCAAAATAAAGTTTCTGCTGACAGTCTGCTCGTTTCTTCCGGCGAACTGGATTTCAAAGGTTATTTTGAAGGCAATATTGAAGTCATCAACGGCGCTGTTTTTTCGCCTGGCAATTCCGTTGGAGAAGCCAATCTGACAGGCTCCATCTCCTTTACAAGCGCTGCCGCCGCGTCAAACGGCGTCGCGCTGTTTGAGTTTGGCGAGTATACCGGGGAAGACGTAAATCACGACACATTTGTTCTCGGAAGCGATAACCTCTTTATAGCAGACGATGGCGTTATTCGTTTGTTATTTGAAAGCGAAGACTCAGCGGCTCAATGGGCAACAAAGGACAAGGAATATAAGCTGGTAACTAACGGCGGATTCTCAAATGACGATTATTCTCCGTGGCTGTCGAATTATACGGATTGGTTCAAACTGACCGGTAAAGACGACAGTCTTTATCTTGTCGGTCAGAGAAGCGCACCTGAACCCGGCTCCGGCGTTCCGGAACCGTCTACGTGGGCGCTATTAGCGCTTGGGGTTGTCGTATTATTCCTGCGCAAGCGAAAGAATTAAATGAAAGGCGGTAACGGAGCGAACAACGTGAGCGTAGTTACGCTTTGTTCGTAAACAAATAGCGATAAGCGGGAGGAAACTCCCGCTTTTCATTAATAAACAGTCATGTCAGGATTTATGAAACGCAACGGATTTACATTGGTAGAATTGCTGGTCGTCATTGCGATTATTGCCGTTTTGATTGGCTTGCTTCTGCCGGCGGTTCAAGCGGCTCGAGAAGCGGCGCGGCGAATGCAGTGTACCAACAATATCAAGCAGATTACGCTTGCCGTTATTGGCTATGAAGCAACTTATAAGGTTTACTGCTGCGGGTCGTATGGATATATCGATAACGAAGGCCAACCGGATGCCTGGATGCGCCGAAGCTGGTATTATCACATTCTGCCGTATATCGAGCAGAACGTCCTGTACGACGTCTATAACGAACATTATCAACATCCTGAAGCCTCCCCCGGCGGACGCGGGGCTTTCGATTACACCAATTTGCCGGCAAAAACAACCATCGTTCCCACGTTGATGTGTCCGGACGACCAAAACAATCCCAAAGTTCATAACGGATCATCGCTTCAAAACCAGCAGGGATTTCATGGAAATTACGTTGGCAACGGCGGCAATACGTATTTCAACGTAGACGCTTCCGGCGCCTGGAAACAGGAAGCCTGCATGGACCTTAACGGAATTTTTCCACCTCTGAGAGCAATTAAACCGGCGCATGTTACAGATGGAACGTCGAACACGTTGATGTTCAGCGAAATTCGTCTTGTTCCAGACGGCGCTCAAGGAACCGGAAAAGAAGATATTCGCGGTCGGCTTATCAACTGTCGTCATACCGGCGCGCTGTTTTCCACGTTGTACGCGCCCAACACATCAGAACCTGACCGGCATCATTACTGTATTTCTACGGTATACGCCCCGTGTACAAACACCAACCAGAAAAATCTCGTCTCCGCCCGATCCTATCACAGCGGCGGCGTTGCCGCCTCTATGTGCGATGGTTCCGTAACCTTTATTTCTGAAACCGTTGACCTGGAAGCGTATCACGCCATGGGAAGCCGCGATGGTATGGAAACCGCATTTTTAGACGAATGATTCCCTGGCGCTTTCGTCCATCCCGTTTTTGTTTAACAATCAGAAACTATCAATAATATGAACCCTCGAACGCTTTTATTTTTATTGACGATATGCGCTTTAACCCTTACGCTTTCCAGCTGCGGAAAAGAAAAACTCTATACGGTTAGCGGAACGGTAACCTATAAAGGCGAGCTTGTTCCTGACGGCTCCATTTCTTTTGTTCCCGGCGATCCCAAGCTGTCTCCGCAAGGGGCGTCTATTCGCGATGGGAAATACATAGCTCAAGTTCGAAAAGGTATCATGACCGTCAAAATCACCGGTTCAAAGATAGACCCTAAACAAAAGATGTTCGATGGAAGCCCATTCTGGACGGATTTTGTTCCGGAAAAGTACAGTACGCAGTCAACGCTGACGGTCGAGATTACCGGGAATCAAACAGAGAACTTTGATTTGGAGTAAATCTTCAACGCAAGTTTAACGAATATCAGACTGCAGGAGATTAGCAGAACGGAACATTTCAGCAGGGCGTTTTTATAATGCCCGGGCTTTGCAAATATTTCCTGAGTTTAAAAATTTGTCCGATGAGAGATGATACGTCGCATTAGCGACAGCGGACGTTAGTCCGCTAAGTCCCGAAGGGACGACATCTCTATAACCGGCGGTTTCAACCGCCGGAGGGAGACTGTAACAAAATAAATAATCGACAAATACCCTTTTCTTGTCCTCATGGCGCTGGCAGCGTCGTGAGGGCAAGAAAAGGGACTGACTCGATTAGGGGGAGCGAAGAGGGCTTCTCCGCCTGTAGACTAAAGTCGACGGTTATAGAAATGGCGTCCCCTTCGGGATGCGATTCTGCTTCTCATCTTGTCTGTTTATACAAGATTTTTATATACGCCCAAAAACGTTCTGCCTTTTTGTTTACCTATTGACATTGATTCTTGCAGGGGTTATAATTTCAAGAAAAATAGCAAATTCTTTTTTTGAAATCCAATAATATACAGGACAAAACATGGGACGATTATCCAGATTTGAGATTGCTCAAATGATTGACGTTTCCGCTGTTCAGGCGAACTCGACGGCGGAAGAGGTTCAAAACGTTATCGCGCTGGCGTGCGAGTTCGACTGCATTGCCGTTTACGCGCTGGGCGAACAGACGCGGGACATTTTCAAAACCCTGCCGGCGATCAACCAGCAGCGCTTGGCGGCGGGCAAGCCAAAGGTGAAAATCGGCGGCGTTGCCGGGTTCCCGGACGGCGGCGTTATGACGTCAGTCAAGGCGTACGAAGCCGCCCAAATGGTTGAGCTGGGCTGCGACGAAATCGACATGGTCATGAACATCGGCTTGGCGCTGTCCGGACAATGGGATCGCGTCGGCGCCGATATTGCCGCCGTCAAACAGGCGATCGGTTCGGTTCCCCTCAAGGTCATTCTGGAATGCGGCTATCTCAACGACGACCAGATCGCTCAGGCGGCGATTACCGCGGCGGACGCTGGCGCGGACTGGGTCAAGTCCGGAACCGGCTGGACGGAAAAGAAGACGTCCGTTCACACCATTGAAGTCATGAAACAGGCTGTCGGCGACCGCTGTCTGGTCAAAGCCGCCGGCGGCGTTCGCGACCTCGACACCCTGCTGGCTATGTACGACGTCGGCGCCAGACGATTCGGCATCGGCGTCCGCACCGCCCGAGCCATCCTCGAAGCGGCGGCTCAGGAAAGGCAGTAGGCAATAGACAGTAGGCAGTAGGGACGCTTCGCGCTCCCCGTTGTTTGTGAGCGGGTCAGTCCGCACACGGATTTTACGGATTAGACGGATTTTCACCGATTGGTTACTGGATGTTCGAAGTGTGAAATACCGTATTGCGTAAGCCGAACACGCGCTCGGATGGCGCCCGTCCCCGGGCGCCTTGTTGGAACAAGAAATAACTTTATTCGCAGGAAAGCCAGCTCGAACAACCGGATCGCGGCAGTCCCCTGCCGCTCCCTGCCCCGCCGACAACCTTCGCCGCAGCCGAAAACCTATCTGGATCGCGGACGTAAGTCCGCATCAGAAACCTCACGCAAAGTTCGCAAAGTTCGCAAAGATATAAATAACGAACGCGAAGCGTTCAACGTACTGACCACTAACCACTAACCACTAACCACTTTCCACTTACCACTAACCACTAACCACTTCCCCCCTAACCCCAAAACAATCATGAAAAGATTCCCCGCTCTTTTATCGTTGTTTTCCGTCCTGACGTTAACGCTCTCGGCGTTTTCCAGTACAATGTATGCGGATGAGGACAATATAGATCATTCAGGTTACCGTTTCACTGGCGGGAGAGCATCATCACACAACCATGCAAGAGCTGTAGCTGTCGGCGGGGGTACGCCAGAAAGCGAGCGAGCTGTTGCGTTGGGATTGCAATGGATTGCCAATCATCAGCTTCCTAACGGTTCATGGAGCTTTAATCATCAATTAGCGCCTTCATGTCAAGGCGCATGCAAAAATCCCGGCAAATATGACAAAGAGTACAATGCCGCTACCGGCTTGGCGCTGCTGTCGTTCCTCGGCGCCGGCGTAACTCATAAGGAAGGTCGATACAAGAAAAACGTATATAATGGTCTCTATTTCCTTTTAAAAAATGGTAAAACAACATCTAAGGACGACGACTTTTTTATAGGATATCCAGAGAACTGCGTCATTTTTGTAGAATCCAAAGGCACGATGTACTCTCAAGGAATAGTCGCTCTTTGCTTGACAGAAGCGTATGCCAAAACCAGAGATAAAAGATTGCTTCCTGCCGCTCAGGGAAGTTTAAACTATATCTATTTCCATCAGGATCCTAACGGTGGCGGATGGCGCTATCGTCCCCATCAGGCAGGCGACATATCGGTAACAGGCTGGCAAATGGCGGCTATTAGAACCGCCAATACGACGAACTTGGACGTTCCAGATAAAGTAGTCGTCAAGGCGTCGCGTTTTCTGGATTCAGTTCAGACTGACTCCGGCGCCAAATACGGTTATTCAGACCCCGGCGAGGGTCCGTCAACTACTGCTGTCGGTCTGCTGACTCGTATGAATTTTGGCTGGGAGCATGACAACCCGGCTTTACAGCGTGGGGTAGAATGGCTTTCCAAAATAGGTCCAAGCAAGACTGACAGCTACCATAATTACTATGCCACTGAGGTCATGTTTCAATATAACGGACCGTTGTGGGAAAAATGGAACGCTGTTATGCGCGATCAACTGGTTGATTCCCAGGTTCAGCAAGGACACGAAAAAGGTTCGTGGTATCATGCTGGTCCGTGGAGCGATCCCGGCGGACGTCTGTACGACACCGCGATGTCGACAATGATTTTGGAAGTCTACTATCGACACCCGCGGATTTACAAAACGAATGCCGATCAGAAATAACATTGCAAATTGAATTCCCCATTTCCTTTTCGATAAGCCCGGATCGCGGCAGTCCCCTGCCGCCGAAGAAAACATGACCCTCTAAACGACTTCGCCGCAGCCGAACACGCTTCCGGGGCGCGGACGAAGTCCGCCATATTCACTTAATATTGTCTATCTTTCCCGTTTTCTCATTATTTTTCACTTTTTTTCAAAAATTTTCCCATTTAGCGCTTCACGATTGCCAAATTGAGTGTATAATGTAATTGTTGTATAAAAGCGAAATGCCATTTTGCGTCCGGGCGTGCCGTCGCAAAAGTCGTTTATAACGTTTACCAGTTTTACCCATTATAGAAGGAGTAAAATAATGGCTAAATCACAAGATTGCTTATTCCTCCCCCCCCCCGCATTTTAGCATTCGGGCGTTTAACTGTTCTTCTTTTGAGTATTCTTCTCTTTACTGCCAGCTCTATGGCAGATACTAAAGTTTGGGTTGGCGATACCGATGCGAATTTGGCAACGGCTGCGAACTGGTCTGGCGGCGTTGCGCCTGTTGATAATGATGCGTGGCAATTCGGCGCAGTTGGATCAGCTGGCTACAATTTGACAAACGATATCGCAAATGGTCTGTACAGTACAGGCATAACATTTACGGATTCGGCAACCGGTTCCTATACAATTTCTGGAAACTGGGTATCGCAATCAGGCGACATCGTAAACAACAGTTCCTATCTTCAAACGTTAGTTCTTGGTCATGCATTGTATGAAAATATTACAATCAATGCAGCAAACGGAGACATTAAAATTGGAAACAATAATACAATCCATCTCAATAATCATACCTTGACCATTGACGGCAGTCATGATACAACCCTTGAAATACTGGTAAATCATAACGGTTCGCTTATTAAAAATGGAACGGGTACGCTGACAATGAAGCGACCAGTCGGAACAGATGTACATTTTACAGATGCGCCTTTTACTGGTAACGTTACTATTAATGACGGTACAATAAAAGCTATTGGAACATCATCTCTGGGAGCATACAACAGCGTTTCAAGAACCATAACCATCAATAACGGCGCAAAGCTGACGTTTGCCAGTCACGATGTTCTTGGCATTGATAGCGTTAGAACGCCAGTTAAAATTATTGTAGATGGAGGAACTATTGAAAATGAATATGCTGCTGACGGTTGGTTTAACACAATTAATACACTAACGCTCAAAAACGGCGGGAAAATTGTTGATAACAACGGGCATCACAAGTGGACTTCGTTCCAGCTTGTGGGGACGGTCAACGTTACAGCCGATTCGAAACTCGACGCTGACAAGATTTCAACTATCGGCATTGGAACAGCAGGCGATTACAACGGCGTTATTCCCAATGGAGCTGTATTCAACGTTGCCGACGTTACTCAGGACGATTCTCCAGACTTCATAATCTCCGATATCCTTACTAATGGAAATGGAACCACCATAGCTGGTTCCTTTACCAAGACTGGCGCTGGGACGATGGAATTGTCTGCCGCTAATACGTATACCGGCGCGACAACCGTTTCCGATGGAGTACTTCGACTTACCGGAAATGCTGTAACCGCTAATAGCATTATTACACTTGAAGCTAATGAAACGCTTGGAACAAAAGGAACGCTGGAATATAACATTGCCAGCAGCGAAAAGACGCTTGAATTTTCCAATACTGCAAGCGTCATAGGCAACGGTGATATTCTCAAAACCGGAGAAGGAAGACTTTTAATCAATACCGATAATATTACCAGTTCCGACTTAAACTTCTCTGCCGATAACTTTGTTGTTGCTTCCGGTCGCGTGGATATTAGAGGTTACATGAACGGCAATCTTTCTGTTGAAGGACCGGAAGCGATTTTCTCGCCCGGCAATTCTGTAGGCGACGCAGTTTTCGGTGGCGGTTATATACTCAAAGAAGGCGCTACGCTGTTAATCGAACAGGACGAAACAGGTATTGATACGCTTACCGCCAGTTCGTTTACGATTGATTCCAAATCTATTATTGACATAGTTGCGGATTCTCTTCAGCCGGGCGAGTATCCAATTATTTTCAATACATCGTCTGAAGGTTTTCAGGGCGACTTGGCAACAGATAATTTCTGGAATGGACTTTTGACGCCCGGAAGCGATTATTACTGGAATCTGAGCGTTGTTAACGGCAATACCGTTTACGCGACTATAGACGCCAACGCCGTTCCGGAACCGTCAACGTGGGCTCTGCTGATTCTCGGCGCCGCTGGGTTGCTGTACGTTCGGAAACGAACTCGTAAATAGTTACGAGACAATCGTAAACAATTAACGCTAAAGCGGGAGGAAACTCCCGCTTTTCATTGATAAATAGTCATGTCAGGATTTATGAAACGTAACGGATTTACACTGGTAGAATTGCTGGTTGTCATTGCGATTATTGGCGTTTTGGTCGGTTTGCTTTTGCCTGCCGTTCAAGCGGCGCGCGCAGCGGCTCGGCGAATGCAATGCACCAACAACATCAAGCAGATTACTCTTGCTGTCGTCAGTTACGAATCTACATATCAGGTTTACTGCTGCGGTTCGTATGGATATATCGATAACGCCTCCAGACCGGAACCGTGGATGCGTCGAAGCTGGTATTACCATGTTCTGCCATATATTGAACAGGTCGCCTTGTACGATATCTATAACGAACATTATCAACATCCTGAAGCAACTCCCGGAGGGCGCGGAAGTTTCGATTATACCAATTTGCCGGCGAAAACAACCATCGTTTCTACGTTGATGTGCCCGGACGACCAAAACAACCCCAAAGTCCATAACGGGTCTCGCCCTGATAACCAGCAGGGATTTCATGGGAATTACGTCGGCAACGGCGGCAATACATATTTCAACGTAGACGCTAACGGAACGTATAAACTGGAATCGTGCATGGATCTCAACGGGATTTTTCCACCGCTGAGAGGTATAAAACCGGCTCATGTTACAGACGGCACGTCGAACACGTTGATGTTCAGCGAGCTCCGTCTTGTTCCAGACGGCGCAATAGGGTCAAGCGGAGAAGATATCCGCGGACGGCTTATCAACTGCCGACACACTGGCGCTCTTTTTTCCACTTTGTATGCGCCCAACACGTCAGAACCTGACCGTCATAATTACTGTATTTCTACGGCATACGCGCCGTGTACCAACACCAATCAGAAAAACCTCGTCTCCGCCCGATCCTATCATAGCGGAGACGGCGCAGTCGCTTCAATGTGCGACGGTTCTGTAACCTTTATTCCTGCAACAATTGACTTGGAAGCGTATCACGCCATGGGAAGCCGCAACGGCATGGAAACCGTCTATTTAGACGAATAATTCCCTGGCGCTTTCGTTCTTCCCTTTTTTGTTTAACAATCAGAATCTATCAAATAATATGAACTCCCGAACGCTGATTTTTTTGTTGTCGCTTAGCGTTATATCGCTGACGTTTGCCGGCTGCGGAAAAGAAAAACTCTATACGGTCAGCGGAACGGTAACCTATAAAGGCGAGCTGATACCAGACGGCTCCATTTCTTTTGTCCCGGGCGACCCCAAGCTGTCGCCGCAGGGCGCTTCAATTCGCGATGGGAAGTATACGGCTCAGGTTCGAAAAGGAACTATGACCGTAAGAATCACCGGTTCCAAGCCAGACCCCAATGAAAAAATGTATGACGGAACTCCGGTCTGGACGGATTTTGTTCCGGAAAAGTACAGTACGCAGTCAACGCTGACGGTTGAAATTAAAGGGAATCAAACAGAGAACTTTGATTTGGAGTAAATCTTCAAATACAAGCTGTTGCCACTGGGTTGCGGATTATATCCGCGATCCAGAAAGATTTTCGGCGTCTTTTGAGGTTCAGCAGGTCTGGCGTCTAACGGGAGCGTGGTCTTGTCGCCGCCCTATTGCATTTTATTTTTGATTGTCTTATAATGGACGTTAGACGTTAAAGAACGTAAAGCGTATTTTCCAAAACGTCAAACATTTTCCCATGAATCAATAATTCCTCAACCTTCTAACCCCAATACTATCATGAAACAATCTTCCATCCTTTTAGCGTTATTATCCGTCTTGACGTTCGCACTGTCTGCTCAGGCGCAGGACGCGGTTCAGCTCAACGGTCAGAAGTTTACGTTTGACAAAATCGAATGGACGGCGCAGGTTCCAGACGTTACTCGCGGCGCCGTCGCTGTTACAGACAAGGCGCAGTCTGTCCGGTTGTCGGCGTTCGCCAATACGGACATGTGGAACGTCCGCAACGCTGCGCCCATCGCGTTTACGCCGTCGCCGGAAGGGAACTTCGCGTTTGAAGCCTGCGTAACGTACGACGCTCAAAGCGCTCAAGCGGTGGCGGGAATAACCGTATTCAGCGGAGGCGAAACCGCCGTGCCGCGCTTTACCTACGGGCTGGATCAATGGAACGGGACGACGCTGGTTAAATTTCAGGGTCTGCCGCCAAGCGCCAACAATCCCGCAACGGCGAAAGAACATCGCGGCGTAAACAAGGTCTGGCTTCGTCTGGAATGTTACAGAAAAGCGCTCACCAACCGCCCGGCGGATCTCTATATTGCGAAGTACAAGCTGCAGGAATGCGCCGACTGGACTGAGCTGACGGCGTTTGCGGAACCGTGCGCCAACGACGTCTGCGCGCTGTTTATCAAATCCAACGCGCCGCGGTCTGCTGAGTTTACTCAAGTTGCGTTTGAAAAGCTGGACTCCAATCTCTACATGATGGAACCGGAGAAAGTCGCCAATCCTGAACAGGTTGCTCAGATTACCGGCGGATATCCGATTCTGTATATCGCGCGAAATCAGTACAGAAACGACCATCACAACACGGCGACCATGTTCCAGAACGGGGAAGTCAACGAAGGCTCGTTCGCTGGCGGTTCCGCGATGAAAATCATTGACGTCGCCGACGGCGGGAAAGTCAAGACGCTGCTCGATTGCCCGGAAGGGATTATTCGCGACCCGGAAATCTCCTACGACGGCAAGCGGGTTCTGTTCTCCATGCGTAAAAACAAGGCGGACGATTACCACATCTACGAAATGACGCTGGCGGACAAGACAGTCAGGCAGATTACCTTCGGCAAAGACCTGTCGGATATTGACCCGAACTATCTGCCCAACGGCAAGATTGTTTTCTCGTCCACGCGCGAGCCGAAATACTGCATGTGCAACCGCCACATCATGTGCAACCTGTACACGATGGACGCGGACGGATCCAACATGATTCAAATTGGGCATAGCACCCTCTTTGAAGGACATTCCGGCATCCTGTCCGACGGGCGAATCATCTACGACCGCTGGGAATACGTCGACCGCAACTTCGGCGACGCTCAGGGTCTTTGGGTAACCAACCCGGACGGGACAAGCCATCTGCTTTATTACGGGAACAACACCGGGGCGCCGGGCGCGTTCCTCGAAGCGCGCGAAATCCCCGGCACGACAAAGGTCGTCTGCACGCTGGGGTCTTGTCACGACCGACCCTGGGGCGCGATTGGCATTCTCGACCGCACCAAGGGAATCGAAGGCAAAGACGGCGTCGTCAAAACCTGGCCCGCTCAGGCGATGGATTTAATCAACGTCTACGGTTCGTTCGACGCCATGAAGCAGATTCATCCCAAAATGGAAGACCCGTTCCCGATTGACGAAAACAACATTCTCGTTTCGCGTCAGCTGGAAGGCAAAGGCGAAAAGACGGGAATTTATCTGCTCCGCATGAACGACTCGGAACTGAAAATCTACGAAGACGAGAACTCCGGGTACGGCTGTTTCGACCCGATTGTCGTCGCGCCGCACGAAAAGCAGCGTCTGATTGTGGATAAAACCGATTTGAGCAAAAAGACCGGGACGTTCTACGTCGCCGACGTCTATATTGGAACCGGCATGGACGCGATCCCGCGCGGGACGGCGAAATGGCTGCGAGTGGTCGAGTCGCCCGAAAAGCGGTTCTACACGTATTCCAGCGGCTGGTTCGGACAGGGCGAACAGGCGCCCGGCATGAACTGGGACGACTTCGTCAACAAGCGCATTCTCGGAACCGTTCCGATTGAGTCCGACGGCTCCGCCAACTTCGAGCTGCCCGCCGATACGTTCGTTTTCTTCCAGATTCTCGACGAACAGGGGCGAATGATTCAGTCCATGCGTTCCGGCACGATCGTCAGACCGGGCGAGAATCAGGGCTGCATCGGCTGTCACGAAGATCGGCTCAACGCCGTCGCCCCGCGCCGCTCGACTATCGCCATGATGCGCGCGCCGAGCAAACTCGACGGCTGGTACGGTCCGGCTCGCAACTTCTCCTTTACGAAAGAAGTTCAGCCCGTATTCGACAAACACTGCGTTAAATGTCACGACGCCGGCAAGCCGGGCGCCGCCCGAATCTGCCTCGCTGGCGACAGAAACCTCGTCTTTAACAACTCGTATTACGAACTGATGACCCATCGGGACATCGTCCACGTGATTGGCGCCGGACCCGCTCAGGTTCAAAACCCGCGAACGTGGGGATCGTCCGTTTCACGCCTGGCGGACGTCGTTCTCAACGGGCACGGCGTCCCGGAACGCGACGCCCAGCTCAACCTCTCGCAGGAAGACAAAGACCGCGTCGTTACGTGGCTTGACCTCAACGCGCCGTATTATCCAGAATACGCCAGCTCCTTCGGCCCCAACAACTTCGGACGATCTCCGCTGACGCGTCAGCAGGTTGACGAACTTTCCAAACTGACGGGAATCAACCTGGGGCATCAATCCAACGCCAACAAAGTCTGGTTTGACCGCCCGGAACTGAGTCCGTGCCTGCAAGGCCTGGACAAGAACTCCGACGCCTACAAACAGGCGCTGGCTCTGATTCAGGAAGGACGCCAAGTCCTGTTCGACAACCCTCGCCCGGATATGCCCGGCTGCCAGCTGGACGAACGCGATCAGAAGTACGAAGACAAGTACGAATCCCGCCTGGAGGACGAACGCGCCCGCGTTCAGGACGCCGCCAAAGCGCAGGCGGAGAATAGATAAGGCGAGCCGGGGTGCGTAAGCCCCCGGGCAAATCTCACGCGGAGGCGCGGAGACGCGGAGGTGCGGAGGATGTGTTATGGAGTGCGACGGCTTGCCGTCGCCTTAACCGGCGAGCTGGCAAGAAGAGCTGGGAATTTTCTGGGAACTTCTGGGAAATCTCTGGGAGATTTCTGGGATTTCTCAGTTCCTCCCAGCAGTTCCCAGATTTCTCCCAGTTTATTCCTCTCGACAGAAGATTTTTCAGGGTATAAAAAAGGCGGCGCCTAATAGGCGCCGCACTCCCCGACGCAAGCGTGACAACTAAGTATCACGCTTGCGTAATTACTAATTACTCTTTGTCGGTTTCGATTTCAATGACGGACGTTCTCGCCCAGCAGAAGAGGAAGTAGACGACGAAGCCGACGATGAACGCGGACATCGGCGTGCAGGGCATCGTGTAGCCGGTCAAACCGTCAAAGCCGTTCCAGTTCAGGCTCGGGAAATGGACGTTCCAGTTTCCGACGATGAAGCCCAAAAGCCACGCCAGCCAGCCAGCCGGAGAGAATCCAGCGCGCGGGCCAGTCCATTTGCCGCCGGTAAGGATGTATTCTGCCATCATAGCGCCGCAGACCGGACCGAAGGACGCGCCGATGAATCCGAAGATCGAACCAGCGTCCAGACCCCAGCCCATAAGGCAAATGCCGATTGCCGCCAAGGTGCACAAGCCAACGGAAATAAACGGCGGGATCTTCGACAGCGTCGATTTGAGGCTGGCGATTCCAATCAAAGACGAAACGCAAGCTGCCGGGAACGCGGAGATAACCAGCAGAATGTTAAACGCCAAAACGACTTTGCTGCCGTACAGAGCCTTAATCATGGCGACCGGGTTGTTGCCGGTGATGCCTTCAATTCCAGCTCCGTACGCGCCGGCGACAGTCAGAATCGCAGCCGCGCCTGCAATAAACGTCGCAACGAAAATTCCGAAGAATCCGCCCCAAATAACGTCGGACTTGCTCCGAGCGTTGGAGGAAATATCCACGCCAGCGGCGCCAGCGGTTGCGAAGAACCCGGTAATATAAGCAATAACGCCAAGGAAAATAGCCAGCGTTGTCATTGGACCAGCCGGAGATGAGGTCGAGGCTTCTTCGACAGCGGCAGCGCCTTCTTCGACAGCGGCGACAGCGTCCTGAGCGGTTTCTTCAACGGCGGCAGCGGCGTCCTGAGCGACTTCCGTAGCATCTTCAGCGACAGCGGCTACTTCTTCTTCAACAGCGGCAGCGCCTTCTTCGACAGCGGCGACAGCGTCCTGAGCGGTTTCTTCGACAGCGGCAGCAGCGTCCTGAGCGGTTTCTTCGACAGCGGCAGCAGCGTCTTGAGCGACTTCAGCGGCTTCTTCAGCAACAGCGGCAGCGCCTTCTTTGACGTCGGCGACAGCTTCTTCAGCCGCGGCGGCAACGTCGTCTAAAACGGTTGCTGCATCCTGACCGGCGGCGGGTTCAACAGTTGCTTCCTCAGCGGGAACTTCCTGTTCAACTGCAGCGGCAGCTCCAACCATTTCCGGCTTGAAGTTTTGAACGCCCTTGAACGTCGGGATAAGCAGCATAACCATCGCAACGATGGGAACCAGAACAGCGTACTGTCCGATAAATCCAACGAGCTTCATTCCCTTGTACGCCATAAAGACAGCCAGGATAATAAAGACAACGGCGATAATCCAGAACAGCTGATCGTGAACGATTACCGTAAACGCTGTGTCATAGTCGCCTTTAATGCATTGCCACAACAGAATGGAAGCAAAGGTTGCGTTGACGGACAACCACCCGAACTGAAGCAAGCCCATCAAAAAGCCCGGAAGAATGAATCCGCCTCTGGCGCCGAAAACGCTCGTACCGATAACCGACAGCGGACGGCCGGTTGTCATGCCCAGCATGCCGGGTACGTAATAAAAGAAGATGAAGCAGATTGCCGCAGCCGCAGCCAACGCCGCCAGCGCAACGCCAACGCCCTGTGACAGAATTGCCGCAGACGTGTTGCTGAAATCTCCCAAATTGACAAGAGCCTGCCAAAATGCGTACCAAAGCATAATGCCGGCGTACGCAGGCGCAATGCCTTTTGCCCAGGAAATACGATTGTCCTGAGACACTGGCGTATTGCTGGTAATGAAGTCCGGTAATTTAGCCATGAAATTCTCCTTTAGTAAATTGACAATTCAATAGATTTATTCTAAAAAAATCCCAATACCGCTTTTCGAATAAATCTCACATAAAATCCGATTTACAGTGCATCTAATCCGAATAAATGCACTTTATTAATTTTACATCATCTTAACGCATAATAAAAGGGATTTCAAGAGTCTGTATGAGATATTTTTCAAGAAAAACCGAACTTTTTTGCATAGTCGGCAGAAATTAACAGAAAACAAACATAATTAGTAATGAGTAATTTTCGCAAAGCGCTAAACTAGCGGTTTTAGTAAAAGAAAAAGCGAGAGTTCAGCTTTCGCTTTACTCTCGCTAATAACTTTGTACTACGCTTGCGTAATTACGCATTACGACTTTCTTTTCCGCATATACAGCAAGCCGGCGGCGCCGAGAATCAGCAGCGCCCAGGTCGACGGTTCTGGAACAGTCTTGCTCATGCTGAAGTTGTCGAACATGCCGTAGTAATTCCAGCTATCAGCGCTGGAAGAGAGCAAGCCGATCAAGTCAGTTGTACTGAAAACTTTGCCAATCAAGTCGGAATAGTCCGCCGTTGAACCGGAGAGGGAAACGTCGGTCAGGGTTGCCATCAGTTTGCCGTCTTCCTGGAAGAAGTCCAGATTCATCGTCAGCGTATACCA
>JAFZAL010000143.1 GCA_017557195.1 Thermoguttaceae bacterium
AATGCCGCAAATCGGCTACGGCGTATATCAGATTTCACCCTTTGAGACGGAACAGCGCGTTATAGAAGCTCTCCGCGCTGGCTACCGAATGATCGATACCGCACAGGTCTACAAGAACGAGGAAGGCGTTGGCTCTGGCATCGCCAAAAGCGGTCTGAAGCGTGAGGAGGTCTTCCTCGTCTCCAAGATCTGGATTTCCAACTACGGCGACGTCCGGACGACCGAAGCTCTCGACGAGTCGCTTCGCCGCATTAATACGGACTACGTAGATCTGATGCTCCTGCACCAGCCCTTCTGCGACCGCTACGGCGCCTGGCGCGCCCTTGAAAAAGCCTATAAAGCCGGCAAATGCCGCGCTATCGGCGTGAGCAACTTCTTCGCCGACCACATCGTGGATCTTGCTGTCAACAACGAAATCGCCCCGATGGTAAACCAGATGGAGACGCACGTATTCCAGCAGCGAAAGACTCTCCGTCCGTTCCTGGACGAACTGAACTGCCGCTTGATGGCGTGGGGACCGCTTGCCGAGGGAAAGAACGGCTTCTTCACGAACCCGGTTCTCGCGGAGATCGGCAAAGCTCACGACAAGTCCATCGCGCAGATCGCGCTGAGATTTCTCCTTGAGAAGGGCGTCATCGTCATTCCCAAAACAACGCACACTGACCGGATGCGCGAAAACCTCGACATCCTCGGCTTCTCGCTTGCTGCGGACGAAATCGCCGCCATCGAAGCGCTCGACTCCGACAAGAGTCTTTTCTTCGACCATCACGACGGCGCTGTCGCCAAACAGTTTGTAACACAGTGGCGCGGCTTGGCGGATTGATGCGTCCGGACGCTTTGCAGTCGCTTTTATTCCCTGCTATGGCTAATAAGAAATGAAAAAGATTTCATTTGTCCTTTTGTTATGCGCGTTTTCATCGTCCCTTTTTGCGGAGCCGATTGACCGCTGCGCTGTCGTTGGTCGTCACGCCATAACCAGCAACGAGGTAAACCTGGAGATTCCGCTGGATCGCGGCTGTATCAGCCGCCGAAGAAACCTCACGCGGAGATGCGGAGGCGCGGAAAAATGGGAGGCGGTAATGAAGCGAGCGCAGCGAGCGGAATTACGCAGTTCGCCGAAGGCGAACCGAAACGCCGGAATTATGATACTGTTAGAGTTTACCAACCGTTGAAAGGCGGTAACGGAGTTCGCTTTAGCGAACGTAGTTACGCTTTGAACTGCGCACACACGGATGAACCGGCGCTCGGCAGTCCCCTGCCGCCTAGCTGCCCCGCTCAACCCCTCCGTCCTAACCGATAACCATTCTGGATCGCGGACGTAAGTCCGCTAAAGATATTTAGCCGCAAAGAACGCAAAGTAATCTTTAAAACTTTGCGTTCTTCACGAACTTGGTGTGAGTTTTTCTGTTCTAATATTTCTTATCTATTGAAATTTAATAATAACTTTTTTGACACATTTCTATACAATCAAAAGGTATTAGATATTAACAATAGAAAATATTTATTCAAAAAATGATCTCTCCCCCTTTTATTAATGCAATAACGTTATATAATAAATGTGAATTGGAAAAGTAACACATTATTCCCTCTCTAATAAATTATTTATTCATTTTAATTTTTCATACTGTATTTTTAATAAATCATGAACAAGATAATGGATACGATTGCTAATGAAACGGATGGCAAAAGTTACCATGCAATGAAATATAGCTATGATTCAGTTGGGATGTCGTCTATTGATTATGACGATGCTCTTAATCGTGTAATGAAATGGAAAGAATCTGGTGAAACACTAAGACATAAATATTCTATTCCATTAAAAGAATTCGCAGATACACGATTATTAAATAAAAACAATTCTCTTTTTTCTTTTTTTCTTGATGGCTCTAGGCATGTTTATAAAGTAGATGATATATCATACGATTCAAAAGTATATCCTGTAGTTGCTGGACAAGTAGGTATAGCATGCTGCAAGCGCGAAAATAAAAAAATTAAACATCATTATTTTGATAAACAATATGTGATTTCGCTTCCAGATATTTGTTTTTCAGAACCTTGGGATAAAGAAACATATTGCAATTTGCTTTTGAAAAAAGTCAACAAAAATAGTTTTTTAGAGGACCTTAAAATTCAATTTTCTAAAATACTTACATATAGTACATCAATTGAAGAAAGAGAGAAGTTAGAAAATTTTGCAACAGCTACAATTCAAGATTATATGATTGAATGCGAGAAAAAAATGGTTGCAAAGTGTGTTAAAAATAATGATTTAGATCAATATCATTATTTAATTAAAGATGGTTCGCTAGAGTACAAGCCTATGACCACAGGTGATATCAACTATAGAAACCTTAATAGAATTAAATCCAATTATGAATATGTTATAGGCGTATCAAAATCATTTAATCCTGAATGCTGTTTAGATCATACGGGCAAACCCAATTCAAATTATATAGCTGATCTTCCATTATATCATAGAACTCCAGTTGCAAAGTACTCTAACGATATAACAGGTCATGATGTGTGTTTTGGCGTATGGTATATACGTATTAGAGATAAAGCTCGTACATTAACGCCATTCGATGGAGTTATTAAGGTAGAAAAAATCATGATGAAAAACGAATTAGATGTTGGAATTAACTCTGAACTGGTTGATTTAATCTCAGCTGATTTAATTAATGAACGCAATCCAACATGTTATGGCTCTGACCGTCGATGGGCAAACCATTTATATCCCATTTATTTAACAGAATCATTTATTAAAAGTAAATATTTAAGCGAGGAGCTGTTTTTAAGTTTGTTTTAAATCAAGAAAGGATCAAAATAATCATGTCAACTAACAATAGAATTATTGGTCGAGTAATTGCAACGGAGAAAAGCCCTACGACAATTGACAGTTTCACATTTTGGACTGATCCCCAATTAATTCTTAATCCATTTGACGTAGTCAAAGTTGAACACGTTAATGGTTCGTCATCGTATGGAGTTATCGAAGATATTGCACATATAACAGATACCGCTAGTTTTCTTGCCAGTTATATTTCTAGTGACTTTGGAGATGTAACAGCTAGCGATAACACTCTGCGCGTTGGAATGAATTATATCACGGCTAAAGTACTATGTAATGATAAAAATATTTACATACCATTACAAAGTAATCAACCTGTTAAATTAGCTACTAGAGACGAGATTAACTACGCACTTGGATTAGACAACATTCTTAATCCTTTGTGTTGTGGATATTTGGAAATGTATAATGGAACAAATGATAATGAAAAAGTTCTTTTGCCAGTTCATTTAAATTCAAAATTTATTATCGGTCCTGAAGGGGCTCATTTAAATATTTCAGGTATTTCAGGTTTAGCGTCTAAAACATCTTATGCGATGTTTCTTCTGAAAGCAATTCAGGATAGTCAATTGAATAGTGATAATAATGACGATGATAGCGTAGCTTTTGTTTTGTTCAATGTAAAAGGAAAAGACCTGTTAGCAATTGATCAAGAAAATGATTTCAATGACAATCCTTCAAACAAAGATAAAACATTCGAATTATACAAATCTTTGGGATTGAAACCGGAACCATTTAAAAACGTTCGTTACTTATTTCCATATTCAGATAAGAACCAAAGTAATACCTATATGTCCCCTAAAGAACTTGAAGATTATATCAAATTAAACAAAGCTAGTAAATATAGGTATATTTATACTGAAGACAAGAACAACCTTGATTTAATGTTTGCAAATATTGATGATACAACACAAACAATGGAATCAATCATAAATTATATCATGTCTGGTCAAGGTGATTTTGAGAAAGTTGGAACTTGGGGTTCTCTGCTTGATGAAATTCGTAAAATGGCGCAATCGCAAAAACAAACAGGTAAAGAGATACCTGTAGTTAGTTGGAGAAAATTTTTACGGATTGTTAATAAAAGTATTAAAGACAATAAGTTATTTGCTGACAGAATTAGAAAGAGTGAGCATGAAACTCGAATTGAAGACAGCTTGAAGAAGATTAAAAAGAACGATGTTATTGTAATAGATATTGCTAAGCTTTCTGAAGATCAACAAGCATTTGTTTTTGGTTCTGCAGTTCGTGTTATTTATGATCTACAGTTAGGTGAATATGCAGGTCAAGAGGGTGTAAATCCGCCATCAAAAATAATATTCTTTATTGATGAACTTAACAAATATGCTTCAAAAGATACATTAAAATCATCCCCTATTTTAAAACAAGTCTTAGACGTCGCAGAACGAGGACGTTCTTTGGGTATTGTACTTTTTGGCGCAGAACAATTCCGTAGTTCAATTCATGACCGCGTTACAGGAAACTGTTCTACCCAAGCCTACGGTCGTACAAATTCAATTGAAATATCTAAAAATGATTATAAACATATTCCCAATGTTTATAAAACAATGATTACGCGCTTAAAACAAGGTGAATATATAATTCAAAATCCGATCTTTCGGTCTCTTTTACATATTAAATTCCCATTGCCAATATATAAACAATTCAAATAACTACATTGAGGAGTAAAAATGACTAACGATAATACGGTTGTTATTGGAAAAAACATTTTGGATAATCTGACAACAGGTATGTATTCAGATTCACGTGTTATTTATCGTGAATATATCCAAAACGCTTGCGATCAAATTGATATTGCTAAGAGAGAAGGATTACTATCAGAAGATAATCCTGGGGAAATTTCCATTACAATTGATAGTACAAACAGAAACATAATAATTGAAGACAACGCTACTGGCGTTAAGAAAAAGGATTTCAAAGAGAATATTTATAATATTGCTGATAGCAATAAGGTTCGTGGACAGCAAAGAGGTTTCCGAGGTATTGGACGTTTATGCGGTTTAGCATATTGTAAAACATTAAAATTTACCACAAGTACGCACGGGGAAAATGTGGCGTCAATAATGGAATGCGATGCTCAAAAAATGCGTCAGTTGCTTGGAGATAAAAAGAAGTACTCAGTCCAAGAAATTTGGGAAAACATTGTTAAATTTGATTCTAAACCAGAAGATATTGAAAAACATTATTTCAAAGTTGAGTTAATTGACGTCATTAAAGAAGACAATCGTCTACTAGATTATGACGACATATCTAACTATTTAAGTTTTGTTGCACCTGTACCTTATAAAAATATGTTTTTCTTCTCAAAACAAATCTATGAACACGCTAAATTGATTAATATGCCTATTGATGAATATAAAATATATATTAACGATAATGAATTATTTAAAGGATATCAAAGGTATTTATACGATAATTCGGGACAAGATTCATACGATGAAATCACTAATGTAAGGTTTAAGGATTTTTTTGATGATTCTGGAAAACTTATTGCTTGGTTATGGTATGGAATATCAAGATTTGAAAAAAATATTCCAGAAAGGAATCTTATGCGAGGTATTCGGCTTCGTTCTGCTAATATTCAAATTGGCGACAATTCAACCTTACGTGATTTTTTTAGGGAAACCAGAGGAAATACCTATTTTATTGGTGAATTATTTGCTGTTGATCCTCAATTGATTCCTAACTCCCAAAGAGATTATTTTAACGAGAATGAAGCGAGATTAAAATTTGAAAATAGTGTTAGGATCTATTTTCATGAGACTTTGTATGATATATATAGAAAAGCAAATGTAATAAAGAATGCCTATAAAGCTCAAGAAGATTATTCAAATTTACAAAATGATTTTGATTTAAAAAATCAAAATCAGGAGTTCATTGATCAACAAGAGAAAGATAATGCTCTACAGAATCTTCAAGCGGCAAAAGAAAAAGCTGAAAAGGAAAGTAAAAAGTTACAACATATCGAGGATAAATCAAGAGATACTCCTGCAATTATAGAAATTAATAATAATTATCGAAAAAAATTCTCCTCAACAAGTGAACTTCCACAGAAAACGGACGAACAAGAAAATCAAAAAAAGAAAAGTAAATATTTACCTGATAAATTTTCAAAGCTCGACCGCAAAGAACGAAAAATATTGCAGAAAGTCATGTCAATTATTGTTGATACTGCTCCAAAAGATATTTCAAATGCAATAATTGAAAGAATTAAAAAGGAGTTTGGTTAATCAATATTATGACGAAACCTAAAAATGTCCTATTGGTTGAACCAAATTATAAGAACAAATATCCTCCTATGGGATTGATGAAAATATCGACATATTTTCGCAGTCGAGGAGCTAATATTCGTTTCTTTAAAGGAGATCTCCATTTATTTGCAGCTGAGCTTATTTGTGAAGATTTACTTGCATATTTGACCAGTGTTTTTCCTGATGTTTATTGGAAAGATTATTATCCACAACTTCATAATTATATATACACAGGAGATAATACGGTTCTTCCACAAAAGGATATTTTTAATGATAGTGATATATTAGATGCCTTATCTTTGTATAGAATCAAATATAAAAAAAAGGACTATTTTACGAATCCTCGATTCGATATTGTGGCGATAACTACGTTATTTACATTTTATTGGAAAATAACAATTGATACTATCAACTTTGTTAAACAATTATGTAAATCGCCAAAAGGCGTAATAATTGGTGGCGTTATGTCCACTTTACTGCCTGACGAGGTCTTTTCTGCCACACAAATTAAACCACATATTGGTTTACTAACAGATTCAAAAGTTATTGACCCAAGAGCTAGAAAAAGTGTAAATATTGATGAATTGCCTTTAGATTATTCAATCCTTGACGAAATTGATTACACATATCCAGCTACTAATGCATATTTTGCATACATGACAAGAGGATGTATTAATAAATGTCCATTTTGCGCTGTCCCTAAACTAGAACCGGAATACAAAGGTTACATTAATTTAAAAGATCAACTCGCCAAAACAAAAGAATTATTTGGTGAACAGAGACATCTATTATTATTGGATAATAATGTATTGGCATCTCCTAAATTTGACAATATTATTGATGAAATCAAAGATTGTGGATTTGCTAAAGGCGCAACTTATGAAAAACCAAATGAATACGATATTGCTATAAAAAACTTAATAGCCTCATATAATGATCGTGCATTTATTAACAAGATAATTAGAATCTATCAAGATTTATTTAACCATCTGAAAACTGATGATGAAAAAATCGAATTTATGAGTAAAATTGAAAACGCACATTGTCTTTATTCATATACAGCTCAAAAGCAAGATATACTTGATCTTGATTCCTATATTCGCCCGATATATGAAAGATTTCATAAACCATCTCGCGTAACTCGCTATGTTGATTTTAATCAAGGAATAGATTCCCGTTTGGTTACCGAAAAAAAAATGAAAAAATTGTCTGAAATCAACATTCGACCTTTACGAATAGCATTTGATCATTGGGAATTACGAGATATTTACGAAAAAGCGGTAACAATCGCGGCTAATTCAGGAATCCGAAATTTATCTAATTATCTTTTATACAATTTTAAGGATAAGCCAGATGATTTATATTATCGGTTACAATTAAACGTTGAATTATGCGAACGATTAAATGTTTCAATTTATTCGTTTCCCATGAAATATCATCCTATTACAGACCCTAACTTTTATATGAATAGGGATTTCATAGGAGAACATTGGAATAGAAAATACATCCGAGCTATCCAATCCGTGTTAAATTCAACTAAAGGTAAGATTGGGAGAAGTATGTCTTTCTTTGAAGAAGCATTTGGAAAAGATATCGAAGAATTTCACAAAATACTATTGATGCCGGAAACGTTTATTATTTATCGTCGTCAATTTAATCAAGAGTTACGTAATCGCCTAAATAATAAATATAGCAATACGTCCGGCAATAATAATGATTTAGTTCATGAGTGGTGGAGAAAGTTTTTAAAATTATCTGATAGTCAACGAGAAATAGCAGAAAAGATTATTAAATCAAATAATTTTAATCTGGATAATTATCCTGATATTAATTCTAAGGTCAGAGATGTCTTAAAATATTATCTTATCCAGCACTAAATCAATTAACAGAAGAACATTCATTAAAGCGTTGTTTGACCGATTGTTTCTTTGCGTACTTTGCGTTCTTTGCGGCTAAAATTTTCTTCGGCGGACTGCGTCCGCGACCCGGAAGCGTTTTCGGTTGCGTCACAGATTTTTAGCGGGTCTTTGGACAAGGCGGCGTCAAGCCGCCGCACTCCCCACGCAAGCGCCCTCACTACTGCCTACTGCCTACTGCCTCTTTAATAATCCCCATGGTTTTGTCGGCGGCGCCGGTTTGAGATAGTACGAGTTCTCTGGCGCGGTCGCCCTGTTCTTCTCGCCAGGCGGGGTCGGTCAGGCATTTCTCGACGAAGTGTAACATTTCCTGTTCGTCTTTAACGACGACGGCGGCGTTGGCGCCCAGCAGCAGCGCGACGACGTCTCGGAAGTTGGTTGTATTGGGTCCGAAAGAGACCGCAGCGCCGTATCCTGCCGGCTCGATCATGTTCTGTCCGCCGCGGCTGCCCATGCTTCCGCCGACGAACGCGATTTGCGTCGTTCCCCACCACGCGCCCAGTTCGCCAACGGTGTCGACCAGCAGGATTCTGCAGCGTTTCGAGTCGTCTGCGTTTTCCCCGCCCTGTTCTGTCAGCTCGGTTCGACGAATAAACTCGGCGCTGCGGCTTTCCAGCATTTTGGCGACGGCGTCAAAGCGTTCGGGATGTCGCGGGACGAGAATCAGCTTGAGGTTCTCGAACTGCTCGCTAAAGCGGTCAAAGACGTTGAGCGCTATTTCCTCTTCCGGGTCTTGCGTGCTGCCTGCCAGAAAGACGACGTCGGCGTCTGTTACGCCTTCCCAGAACGCGCCGGTTTTGCTCGTTCCGGTCAGAGAGCGAACCCGGTCGACGGCTGGAATGGCGCGCTCGGTTTTCGCGCCGTCAAATTTAATCGATCCGACTGTTACAACGCGGTCGGCGGGAACGCCCAGTTCAATAAACCGCTGGGAATAGACGTCGCTTTGAGAAACGACCTTGTCAACGCGCTGGAACGCCGGTCGCAAAAAGCAGGAAAAGCGCCGATACGACGGATAGCTCTTGTCGCTGATTCTGCCGTTAAAGACGACGACTTTCACGCCGTTCTTTTTCGCCAGACGCGTCATGTTGGGCCAGACTTCCAGCTCCGCCAGAATCAAAGCGGTTGGGCGGATTCGTTTCAGCGCGGTTTTCACCGCCCAGGTAAAGTCGAGAGGATAATAGAAAACCGTATGGTCGGGAAACCGCTTTCTGGCGACTTCCATTCCGGTTTTGGTTGTTGTGGAAATGACGCACCGAACCCCGGGAATCGCCTGTTCCAGCCGGGAAACCAGCATCGGCAGCAGGTTGACTTCCCCAACGCTGACAGCGTGCAGCCACAGCGTCGGCGCGTCGGGATTGTCCGGCAGAATCGGAACGCGACCGAGCGTTTTCTCTCCCCAGCCTTCCCGATAGCGTCCGGTTGTCAGAGCGCGAAATATCAGCCACGGCGACGCCAGAAGCAGAGCCAGCAGGTAGAGGATGTTCAGGAGCATTGATTGTTAGTGCGTGTTTTGGGAAGGCAGTAGGCAGTAGGGAGTAGGGAGTAGGGAGTAGGGAGGCGCTTCGCGCCAATTACGCATTACGCATTACGAATTACGCATTAAAAAACTCCTCACTCCTCACTCCTAATTCCTCACTGCAATGTAGCCGCCAGCTGTTCCATCGGCATGCCGACGACGTTGCTTTCTGACCCTTCGATAATATGGAGCCAATCGTTTCCGTCCTGATAGCCGAACGCGCCCGCTTTGCCTTTCCATTTTTTGGTGGCGATGTACTCGTCAATCTCCTCGTCGGAAATGTTGTCCATTTTAAGCTGGGTTTTGGAGATTCGCGTTTTAAGAATCCCGGCTTGCAGGATGCACAGACAGCTGATAACAGTATGTTCTTTTCCTCGAAGGGTTTGCAGCATCCGCTTGGCGTCTTCGGCGTCTTTCGGCTTGCCGAAAACTTCGTCGCGGATAATCTCTCCGCCGTAGACTTCGTCCTTAAACCGAAGCGGGACGACCGCGACTGTGTCGCACCCAACGATTGTGGGCGTGCACTGCGGGTCTTCAGCCCGTTTGGCGGCGTAAACGTTGAGAACTTTCGCCTGAGCCATTCGCATGACGTACTGAAGCGCCGTCTCGTTTTTGCGTCGAGGCGTTTCGACTTTTTCGTCCGGATGAACGACTTCAAATTTATACCCGGCGGCGGTAAGCATTTTTTTTCGCCGCGGGGAACGACTTGCCAAAATAAAAGGCTGTGGCATAACTAAGGTCTTCCTGTAGTTGAACAAAGTGGACGCCGGGAAGTTGAGGGGGATTTTTCCCCGTCAAAAAAAACTTGCGGCGCTTGCTTGATTTTTTATTGAAATATGTAATAATATAGGATAGCTGGAAGCAGTTTGTTCAGGTTGAGAGGGTTCATCTCGCTGCTGACAGTTCCCTGCCTTTAGAGGTTATTATACCAAGAAAGATTTTAAAATCAATGGATATTATTAAAATTGAGCCACAATTTGGCGACACGGACATGTGGCAGCACATTCATTACGCGGCGATCATTCGTTGGTTCGAACGCGGACGAATGCATTTTTACAAAATTTTTAACCCGGACTGCTCCGCCGGCAAGTGGAATTTGATTCTGGCGCATACGGAAACCGACTACTTCGGCGAGACGAGCCTGTCGTACGAAGTCGAAATCCGTTCGACCATCGAACGAATCGGAAACACCTCGTTTACGATTTATCAGGAATGCTGGCAGAGGGGCGTCAAAACCGCGTGCTGCCGAACCGTCCTGGTTTTCATTGACCATCAAACCAAACACCCCATGCCCCTGACGCCGGAATACCGACAGGCGCTTGAGGTGCATAGGGTATAGTGAACACAGAGTTGATATTAGTTAGGAATTAGGAGTGAGGAGCGAGGAGTTTTTTAATGCGTAATTCGTAATGCGTAATGCGTAATTGGCGCGAAGCGCCTCACTACTGCCTACTGCCTACTGCCTACTGCCTTTTAACCCCAAACTATCATGAAACGCATCCAATTAGCTCTACTAACCGTTCTTCTGACCGCGTCGTCAGTTTTTGCCGGAGAAAAGGTCGTCTTTAACAGCGAGGGGTTCGCCCCGATGTTTCCCTTTTCCATAACCAAAGGGGCGCCGGACAACATTACCAACGTCCGGACGTGGTCAACGCCCACTCCTGCCGGGGCGGATGGCTTTTTGCGAATTGAGGGCGACCATTTCGTTTCGGACAAAGGCCCCGTTCGGTTTGTCGGAACGAACCTGTGCTTTACCGCCGAGTTCCCTGAAAGTCACGAAGACGCAGAGCGTTTGGCGCAGACGTTAGCCCGGTTTGGAATCAACGCCGTTCGGCTTCATCACATGGATTCTCGCGTTATCTGGGGCGGGGAAAACTGCAAAAACCATCTCGATCTGTCTGAAACGCAGATGGAAAAGCTCGACTATCTGATTTATCAGCTGGAACGCTACGGCGTTTATATCAATATAAACCTTCACGTCGGACGTCAGCTTGACCAGCGCGACGGCATGTACAACGACGAGAACGTCCCGAAGTACGACAAGGGCTTGGACAACTTCCAGCCGCAAATGATTGAATATCAGAAAAAGTACGCCAAAGACCTCCTGACGCACTACAACCCGTACACGAAAAAAGCCTATGTTGACGATCCCGGCGTTGCGATGATCGAGATCAACAACGAAAACAGCGTTTTCTGCTCTTGGGCGTGCGGACATCTGGACAAGCTCCCGGAACCGTATGCGTCCGATTTCCGAAAGATCTGGAACGACTGGCTGAAAAACAAATACAAAACAACCGACGCTCTGAAAGCCGCCTGGGCGAGCAAGACGATCCCCTTCGGCGAGAACATGATTCCCGACGGAGAGTTTGAAACGTACCCGGATCGGACTCGTCAAACGTGGGATCTTCAGCGCGATGCCGTTTGCGACGTCCCGGCTGAGGTGGTTGACGACCCGGCGGCGGCCAACGGAAAAGCTATGAAAATTCAGGTCAACAAGATGGGCGAAGTCTCCTGGGTTCCTCAGCTTCACCGCAACGGCTTGTCCTCGAAAAATGGGATGCCGTACACGCTCAAATTCAAATGCAAAACCAGCGCGATGACAGAAATGAGCGTTGGAATGGTGGAACAGCACGACCCTTGGAGTACGATTGCGTTCCGTCAGTCGTTCAAAACCGATACGAACTGGAAGACGTACGAATTCACGTTTGTCGCAGACAGAGACGACGACCATGCCCGCATCTCCTTTAGCGGGTTCAAGGCGGGATTTACGTACTGGATTACCGACGTCTCTCTCGTTCCCGGCGGGACGTTTGGCGTCTCGGATTCTGAATCGCTCGAACAGGGAACCGTTTCCGTTCCGAAAAAGAACGGCGTAGGCTTCTCAAACGACGTCGCCCGACAGGACTTTACCGATTTCCTCTACGATGTCGAAAAGACGTACTGGCTGGAAATGTACAACTATATCAAGTCGCTGGGCGCCAAACAGCCCGTCAGCGGAACTCAGCTTCAGTACGGATACTGGAACGCTCAGGCGCAGCTGGATTACTGTGACATTCACGCCTACTGGAACCACCCGGTCTTCCCCGGCCGTCCGTGGGATCCAAACAACTGGTACGTTAGAAATCTCGCTCTGGTCAACGCGCCAGCTGCCAACTCTTCAACGCTTAACCGTCTTGCCGCCGTTCGCGTTATGAACAAGCCGCTGACGGTCAGCGAGTACGATCACCCGTTCCCGAACCCGTACTGCGCCGAAGGCAACCTGATGGCGTTTTCGATGGCGGCGTTCCAGGACTGGTCCGGCATTTTCCAGTTCGCGTGGAAACACAACAACGACTACGATCCGCCGATTTGTAACGCGTTCTTCGACATGGCGTCCAACCTCGGAAAGACGGCGCACCTGCCGGCGTGTAACGCGATTTTCGCCCGCGGAGACGTCAAAGCCGCCGGCTTCAACCTCATTCAGGCGCCGACAATGACGATCGATAAAGAAAAGAAAATCATGACCAACTGTCTGTCTAAATACCATCGTAATCTCGACGGCTTGGAACTGGACTACTCTCTGCCGTGGGCGGTAAGAACCGGCGTTGTGTTGCCCGACACCGCCGGGGCGATTTACGGTCAAAACAATATGACGAAAAACATCAACGCCATTCCAGAACGCTTGGGCGGCATGGACGTCAAATGGATTCGTTCCGAGACGGGCGAACTGTACTGCGATTTCCAGGTTCCCGACAAGGGGTTCTTTACCGTCAGCGCGCCCAAAGCGAAAGCGTTTACCGGGTTCGTCAACGGCAGAACGTTTGACTTGGGCGCCCTGTCCGGGTTCGGCAAGGTTACTCTCAAACCGGAGAAAACGCGTCAGGACTGGATTACGTTTACGATGGTTGAGGCGAAGCCGAATCGATACCTCATCGCCGCCACCGCGCTGGTCGTCAATACAGACATGGACCTGGAAGACCTGGGCGACGGCCGCTGGACGTGCGGCAGCCGCTGGGGACAAGGTCCTACGCTGTGCGAAGGCGTTCCCGCCTCCCTTATAATTGACAGCGTAAGCGACGCTGACTCGGTTACCGTCTACGCCCTCGACGGCGCCGGAAATCGCGTGCAAAGCGTCCCAGTCCGCCGTAGCGGCTCCGGCGTTGTCATTGAACTCGACCCGAAGTACAAAACCGTCTGGTACGAGATGGTAATTAATCAAGGAAATTCTAAATAATTGAGTTAACCTCTCCTTTTTTTATTTTTTAATAATGTTATAATATATTAATTGATTATAATAAAAACAAATAATTAAAAGGGACATAGAAAGGATTCTATTGTGGTTAT
>JAFZAL010000144.1 GCA_017557195.1 Thermoguttaceae bacterium
AGCCGTTAAAACGATCCAGGCGATTTACGGCGACAACATCACGATTGCCTACGCTGTTGGCAAAGATACGTTCTACTTCGCAGCTGGCAAAGACGCTGTCGCTCTGATCAAGAAAGTCGCTTCCAATGGCGCTGCTGTTCCAAACGGATACCTGACTTACGGCATGCTCAACGTTAAAGAACTCGTTGGCACGTTCTCCAAGTTTACGTTCATCGGAGAAGACACCCGAGACATTCTCGAAGCGATTGCTGAAAGCGCTGACGAAAACACCGGTAAGATCTGGGTTAGCGCCGGATTGAATGACAAAGGCGGAGCTACCTTCTCTCTGGAACTCGACGGCGGCATTCTCAAGATCGGTCAGACCGGAATCATGCTTTACATGATGAACAACGCTGGCGGATTTGGCGGCGACGAAGAAGAATTCGAATTCGACCTTGATGAAGACGACTGATCAATAGCGGTTTCAGGGACGTTTGTCAACAGGCGTCCCTGACGCTCGTTTGTTCAAAACAATCTCAAAGACAATAAAAAACCGAGGCGTTAAAAACGTCTCGGTTTTTTGTTTTATCGGTTTGCTAAACAGCAGACGAATATCTCTTATTTGTCGGCTTTCTTTGTGTTGCGGCGTTCTTCCAAGCGGACAGCCTTGCCGGTTCTCTGACGCAGATAGTACAGCTTGGCGCGCTTAACTCTGGACGAACGGGTAACAACGATCTTCGCGATTTTCGGGCTGTGAAGCGGGAACTTGCGTTCAACGCCTTCGCCCTGAACGATGCGGCGGACGGTGAACATCTCGCTGGCGCCAGCGCCGCTGCGGGCAATGACGACTCCGGAGAAAATCTGGATACGTTCTTTCTGACCTTCGAGAATACGGCAATGGACTTCAACAGTGTCGCCAATTTCGAAGTTGGCAATGTCCTTTTTCAGGCAGGGTTGAACCGCCAAATTCATAATTTCCTGACTCATGGTTGCTTACCTTTCTTTTGGTACTTTAAGTTATGTGTTCTGTGAACGCTCAAAGAGGACTGCGGAATCAATTGTTTGCGTCCGGGTCAGTTTTGGGACGCGCTTTCCGCTTTCGTTTGGGCATGTTCGCTTCGTCAATTTTCCGTTGGATTTCTTCAGTAATCAAATCGGGTCGGCGTTCTATTGTTCGCTTTAACCCTTCGTCCAACCGCCATTTGTCGATTGCCTGATGGTTGCCGTTGAGCAGGATTTCCGGGACGGCTAATCCCCGATATTCTCGCGGGCGAGTGTACTGCGGACCTTCCAGAAGCCGATCTCCAAAGGAGAAGGAATCTGTAACCGCGCTGAGCTGATCTCCCAACGCGCCGGGAAGAAGCCGGAACACCGCTTCGACAATCGCCATCGCGGCAACCTCGCCGCCGTTGAGAACAAAGTCTCCCAGCGACACTTCTTCAGGCTGAAGAATTTGCGAAATGCGTTCGTCAAATCCTTCGTATCTTCCGCAAAGAATCATAATGCGCGGAAGTTGGGCGAATCGCTCGATATCAATCTGTTTAAGCGGTTTGCCTTGTGGAGAAGTCAGCAGGATGTGAGCCGGAGGCTCGGTTAACGTCTGAACTTCTTCCACGCAGTCGATTAAAGGACCGGGCATGATAACCATTCCTGGGCCTCCGCCGAAAGGGCGGTCGTCGACTGTGTTGTGTCTGTCGTGAGTCCAGTTGCGAAAGTTGTGCAAATGAACTTCCAACTGTTGGTTGTCCTGCGCTTGCTTGAGCAAACTTTCTGATAAAAACCCGGAAAAAATCTCCGGAAACAGAGTGAGGATGTCAAAGCGCATTGAAGGACTAATTGATTACTGTTGTTTATGATTTACTCAGCCGGCTTTTCAGCGGGGGCTTCAGCTGCGGGAGCCGGTTTGGCTTTCGGAGCCGGGATTACGCGAGCGCGCTTTTTGGCAAGTCGTTCTACGGCTGCTTTTTGAGCTTCAAGATGGGTTCCCTTGGGACCGTATTTCTTGATAAGAACGCCAACCTTTTCGGTCGGAAGAGCGCCAACAGACATCCAGTAAGCAACGCGTTCATTTTTGAGAGTAACGCGAGCGTCGGTTTCCGGAACGGCGGGATCGTAAGTTCCCAATTCTTCCAAAACGCGACCAAACTGAGGGCTATGGGAATCTACCGCTACAATACGGTAGTACGGACGATGGGCGCGGCCCATCTGCTTCATGCGAATGCGAACTGCCACAGAATTTCTCCTTAATATTGGCTAGTGCGAATCTCTTTGCCACAAAAGCAAACGCTTTTGCCAGACGGCGGCTGGGGGCAGGTCCCTTGACGTACAACACGCGTATACGTTCTCGTCTGTGGAATGGTTGATACATAGTATCCCCATTCGAGATTCAATTGAAAACGGGAAGTATAACCGATTTCTGTAAAAATTCAAGGGGGGGCGGCGAGGCGCCATCTGTGAAGCTGGTTAATTTGCAGAATCTGGCGTAACGGCGGTGTCCGCGGTCTTGTACTTGATATGCAAGACGTTCAGGACTTTTATTACGGTTTCGTTTTTGGGCGAATACGGAATGGGCGTTCCCGAGATCGCAAAGTAAAGAATCGCGGAAATAACCAGAGCCAGGAAAATCGCGACGATTTTCAGGATTCGGAATTTTGCCGTTTTGCGTTTGCTCTTTTTCTCTTTGGGCTTGTCGGTTTTGGAAAAATCAAAGCTTGCCAGTTTCTGTACCGGCGGCTGAACCAGCGGCGGAGCAGGGGGGGCAGGCGGCGCGGATTGTTGGGCTACAGATGGATCTAACGGTGGGACGGGTAAAGCTGTGTTTTGTCCCGGAGCCGGGGGAGCAGGTGGGGGCGTTGAACGCATTTCTCGAGCGCCCAGCGTCTGACGAAGCTGCTGGTCGTATTCCGCTTTTAAATCTTTGTTGAGAAGCGTAACTCGCGCGCTGGAAAGCTCGTTGAGCAGCATTTGCGACTCAGCGGAATGAGCGCCGTTTTGAAAGGTGCGAATAAACGCCATTTGACGGTCGGCGGCGTTGGCGATAACGTCTTCGTCCGATTCAAACAGTTGCAGGGCAAGCAGACGATATTTGTTTATCGGTCGTTCATCTTGAGGAATGCCCAACCACTGATAATACGGGTCAAACTGTTCAGCCATGGTTATTCCTCCCCTTTCAATTTCTTTTTGATAAATTCCAGCCGCGCCGCCATCTGCTTTTCGTACCCGCGGTCTGTGGGAATATAGTACTCTCTGTCAACGCCCAAATAGTCCTGTTGAGCGATGCCGTCGGGCGAGTTGTGAGCGTACTTGTACCCAATCGCGTTTCCCATCTTCTTCGCGCCGCTGTAATGACCGTCGCGCAAGTGACGAGGAACAGGAATCGTTCTGCCGTTTCTGACGTCTTCTCTCGCGCTGAAGATTGCCGTCGTGGCGGAATTGGATTTGGGCGCCAACGCCAGATAGATTGTCGTCTGCGCCAAAACGAGCTGGGCTTCCGGCAGACCGATCTGTTCGCAGGCTTGCGAGCAGGCGACCGCCATTTGCAGAGCGTACGGGTCGGCGTTGCCGATGTCTTCGCTGGCGAGAATAATCAATCGCCGGGTGAGGAACCGGAAATCCTCGCCCCCTTCGAGCATCTTCGCCAGCCAGTAAATCGCCGCGTCGGCGTCCGACCCGCGAACGGATTTAATCAGAGCGGAAATGGTGTCGTAGTGCTGATCCCCGTCGCGGTCGTACTGAACGGCTTTTTTCTGCATGGATTCCGCCGCCAGTTCCCGCGTGAACTCGATCGGGTCTGTCAAGGTTGACAGGACGCCGATTTCCAACGCCGACAGCGCCCGACGCGCATCTCCCTCGGACAACTCCGCCAGAAAGTCCGCAGCGTCGTCGTGAAGGTGGATATTCCAATTCCCCAGACCGCGTTCTTTGTCTTCAATCGCCCGCTGAAGAATCGTTTTGATGTCGTCATTCGTCAGCGGTTGGAACTGGAAGATTCGGCTTCGGCTGAGCAAAGCGTTGTTGACCGTAAAGTACGGGTTTTCCGTCGTCGCGCCGACGAGCGTAACAATCCCGTTTTCAACGTCCGGAAGGAGAATGTCCTGCTGGGATTTGTTGAACCGGTGGATTTCGTCTACAAACAGCAGCGTTCGCTTCCCGGTTTGGCTGAGCAAATCGTAAGCGTGCGAAAGGACGTCGCGGAGCTCCTTCGCACCGGATGTAACAGCGGAAATTTGCTGGAAGTGACAGTTCGTTTCTGTCGCCAGCAGCTGCGCCAACGTCGTTTTTCCTGTACCCGGAGGGCCGAAGAAAATGACAGAACCGACCCGGTCCGCCAGAATCAATCGGCGCAAGAGCTTTCCTTCTCCCAGGAAAGACTCCTGACCGACAAATTCTGCCAGCGTTCTCGGACGCATTCTCGCTGCCAGCGGCAGAGCCTTCGCCCGATTTTCCGATTCGGATTCTGAAAATAACGACGTCATGGTAAATTAGCAATTAGCAATTGACGCAAACGGTTAACGGAGGGTTATCAGGAAACTTTGCCGTTCTTTCTTGCTTTGAGTACGGGGTCTTTGACCAACGGGAGCTGAACGGGCTTTCCGGTTTCAGCAGACTGGTAAATGCCAAGAATGACCTCTGTGGCGCGGCGGCCTTCAATGCCGTCGATAGCGGGTTTGCCGCCGGTTTTGATTGCTTTGAGGACGTCGGCGAAGAGCTTGGCGTGCCCCTGGAATCCAATCGCCGCGGGGTCGGCAGCGCCGCCGCCGGTACTCTTTTTGGACGCCATGCCTTCGAGAATCGCTTTGTCACACGCCTTGGACTTGGCGAATTCCCAGCGAATCAGGTCTTCTTCTTCCAGCGTAGCAGAACCGGCAGACCCGGAGATGTCAATTTTCTTTAACGAGCCGGGATACGCAGCAGTCGTCGCTTCGATAACGCCCAGCGCGCCGTTGGCGAATCGCAGCGTTGCAACAGCCGTGTCTTCAACTTCAATATTGACGTGGTCGAGCAGTCCCCATTGAGCGCGAATCTCGACAACCGGCCCCATGAGCCAGCAAAGCAGGTCAACGGAGTGGATAGCCTGATTCATCAGGGCGCCGCCGCCGTCGAGAGCCCACGTTCCGCGCCACGCGCCGGAATCGTAGTACTTTTGCGGACGGAACCATTTGACGTAGGCGTCGCCCATGGTCAGCTTGCCGAATCGTCCGGCGTCAATCGCCTTTTTCATCTGAACGCTTGAATCGTGGAATCGGGACGGGAAAATCGTTCCCAGAACGACGCCCGCCTTTTCGCACTCGGCAATAATCTCGTCACATTTTTTGAGCGTGATTTCCAACGGCTTTTCGACGATGACGTGCTTTCCAGCTCGCGCCGCTTTGACAGCCGGGTCGCGGTGCGCTCCAGAGGGCGTTCCAATCGTAACAACTTCAACGCCAGGATCTTTGAGCATCTCGTCCAGGTCGTAGTACGCCTTGCAGCCCGTTTGAGCCGCAAGACGGTCAGCCGCCGCCGGTATAGTGTCGTAGCACGCAACGAGCTTCGCGTTTCTCAGGGACGCAATCGCCTTTGCGTGAAAGTTTGCGATCATGCCGCAGCCAATGATTCCAAATCCAGTTGCCATTGAATTCTCCGTTAAGGTTAAAGGAATTTGTTTATCAAGTGAATTGGGGAGCAGAAAGTTGAAATTTTTATTCGCCAAAGACGATAAACAACTCTCCATTCTTTAAATATATTATCCATTATCCATAGTATTTGTCAAGGCGCCGGGGGAAAGAAAAATGAAATTCTTTTCCTCCCCGCCTTGCGTCAGCAAGACTAAGCTGGTATAATACAACAAAATGAAAAAGACGTCTTCCCCTTCCTGCCGACAGATTCGCAGCCGCGTTGTTCAGAGCCGATTCCGATTTCTAAAGGACTCCGCTACGCCGGTTGCGTCCGCCTTAACGCGCCCTGACCCCAATCAGAAGGCGTTTCCGCTGGCGCTGTCTCGCGTTCAGGCGGGGTTTCCCTCTCCGGCGGACGATTTCATGGATCAGCCGCTCAATTTGAATTCGTATCTCATAGACAATCCCGCCGCAACGTTCTTTGTCCGCGCCGGCGGCGACAGTATGATTGGCGCGGGCATTCATCAAGACGACCTGCTAATTGTCGATAGAAGCCAACAGCCGGCCAGCGGCGACGTCGTTATTGCCGTTGTCGATGGAGAGTTTACCGTAAAACGGCTGATAATTCACGGCTCTTATGTTGAACTTCGTCCGGAAAACCGCCGCTATCCGACGCTTAAATTCTCAGAAGAAACAGAACTGGAAATCTGGGGCGTTGTCAAAAGCGTTATACACCGGTTGGATTAACGGGTTGACGCTCTCTTTTAGTACGCGCTGGCGGGCTGCCATTGGGTTGACGGCTGTTGGTACGTCGGACCGTAAATGACGCCGTTGGAGCCAGTTGAATAGCCGCCGCCTTCTGAGCGGAATCGCTGGAATTCGTTTTGTAAATCAGAGGGAATCGGCGGGACGCCTTTCGCTCCGCCGTTGTTGCGCTGCAGCGCGCCAGCAACGCCCAACTGCTCCGGATGGCGGGCAATCTTATCAGAGAATACCTGTGCGTTTGCCACGACCGGTTCAAGCTGACGTTTTAACTCTCGAATTTCGTCAATCGTTGATTCGATTTTTTCGTAAAGAGTCGGATCGTTGGCTAAACGTCCAATTGTTCCATCGGTACTGTTTAGAGTCGTTGTAAATTCGCTGATTTGCAGCAAGGCGTTGTCGAGATTGTCCAGAGATCGGCTTATCTTTTCCATCCAAATGCCTTTTCGATCAGAAAGCGTTCCGGTGATGTTGTTTAAGTCGCCTAAACTCTGATCCGTCTTTTTGGCAACCTGGTTGATAACGTCCAGCGTTTCGCCTGAATTTTGAATTATCGTGCCAAACGAGTCTGCCAGGTTGTTGACCTTATGCGCCGTCGTTTTGAATTCGGCGAAAACCTCTTTGGCGTCGCTGATCGTTTGAGGGAGCGCAACAATAGAGTCGTGGATTCCCGCCTGAACTTCGGGGTCTGAAAGCATCTCGTTGGTTTTGGCAATCAGCTCGCGCGTTTGTTGAGCCAGGTCTCGAAGTTGGCTGACCATTCCTTTCATGTCGTCTTTATTTTCCATAAAGACGTCGTCCAAATTGGTGAGGATTCTATTGAGCTTTTGACTGGTGTCGGTTATGGAATCGATCGCCGCGACGATATTGTTTTGCATGTCAGTTGCCATCTGGAGCATGCTGGGCGCCATGTATCCCTGGAGGACTTCGCCGGGTTTAACCTGTTTTGTATCAGCCGTTCGCGGAGTTTGTTGCAAAATGTTGAGTTCGGCGTCGCCAAGAATATTGAGCGTAAGACGAAAAGCCTGATTGTCGTAAAGTTTATATTGCGTTTCAATGAAAGCGGTTACCATTGCCCCTTGCTCGACAAGTTCAACTTTCCGAACTCGGCCTATCAGAATTCCGCTCTGTTTAATAGGCGTATTCTCCTTAACGCCTGGCGCATTTTGGAACAGAACGTTTACTTTATAGCGATTCCCGGCGAAAATGGATTGCCAATCGGAAAAGATCACGATTAGCGTAACCAAAATCACAAAACCGAATATAATCATCAGTCCGAGTCGGAACTTCATTCCGGTCGTTTCGTTTGAATCGTCCATGGCGCTTTAATTATTACATATATAATCTTTCTCCAACCTCTCCGCGTATAAATTGTTTTACGCGCGGATCGTCGGATTGTTCCATTTCTTCAGGCGCACCGTCAAAAATTTTTTGAGGCTCGTCTTTTCCAAGCAATGCATTGGGAAAAAGCATTATAACCCGATCGGCGCAATGCCGGACGGTGGTCATGTCGTGAGTTACCACGACGCTGGTAACGTTTCTTTCATTTTGAGCGGCGCTGATTAGTTCGTTGATAACTGCGCTCATAATCGGATCGAGCCCGGTAGTGGGTTCGTCGTATAAAATCAGTTCCGGATCGAGCATCAAAGCTCTGGCAAGCCCGACGCGTTTTCTCATACCGCCGGACAGCTCTGCCGGCTTTTTCTTCAAAACAGCTTCCGTCAATCCAACCGCCCGGATTTGATCAATGACTTTATCCCGAATGTCGCTTATGGGCAGTTTTCCCTCTTGAATCAGCGGAAAAGCGACGTTCTGCTCGATATTCATGCTGTCAAACAGAGCCGCCATCTGGAAAACGAACCCGTATCGACGTCGAACAGCCGCCATTTCCAGGGCGTCGTACGTTGATAAATCTACCCCGTCAAACCAGACGGACCCTTTTGTTGGACGCAAAAGACGGATTAGAAGTTTCAATAAAACCGTCTTTCCGCACCCGCTTTCCCCCACGATAGCCAAACACTGCCCCCGCGACACGTCAAAGCTTAAATTCTTCAACGTAGTTTGACGACCAAAGGTCATCCAAACGTCTTTGAGGGAAATAATTGGGGTCATTGTTAGGCAATAGGCAGTAGGCAGTAGGCAGTAGAGAAAAATCACTACAGCTTATAGTCTAATGTCTTTTTTTCTAAAATAACTTGGCGTTGCCAGCCCAAATCATGCTGTACAAGGCTTCCAGGAAAATGCCTATGAGCAAGTCCAGCAGTAAAATTGCAACAAACGAATTGACAAACGCTTCTGTAGCGGC
>JAFZAL010000145.1 GCA_017557195.1 Thermoguttaceae bacterium
AATAGAAATAGGGCAAGAAGTCTTCAGAGGCTGCGGCGCCCTGACTTCTGTAGAGCTTTCCAAGGGTTTGAAGATAATTGGAAGTCGAGCGTTTCAGGACTGCCGGTTTTTAACATCCATAAAGATTCCTGAGGGCGTAACGGAGATTCACTTCTGCGTATTCTCAGGCTGCAGTTCCTTAACTTCTATCGAGCTTCCTAAAAGCTTAACTGCAATTGGAAACAGCGCTTTTTCCGATTGTTCTTCTTTAAAGTCTGTTGAAATTCCCGAAGACGTAAAGACGATTGGAACTTATGCTTTCCATAACTGCAGTTCATTAAAGTCGATTGTCTTTCCCAAAGATATGGAGTATATTGACAGCTATTCATTTACTGGCTGTTCTTCATTAAAGTCTGTGGTAGTTTCCGAAGGCGTCATGGTAATAGGATCTGAGGTTTTTAGAGGCTGCGGCGCCTTAACATCCGTTGAGCTTTCCGATGGCTTAAAGAAGATTGGAAGTCGAACGTTTGAGGACTGTCGTTATTTGACGTCCGTGAAGATTCCCGAAAGCGTTGTAGATATCGGATTCAACGCCTTTGCCAATTGTCCGAAGTTGAAACTCTTTGTTACAGCAGGATCAAAGGGGGAGGAATACGCCCAAAAAGCAGGGATTCCTTTTACCGCTCGATAAGATTTATGGACGGCGCTTCTTACATCGTCCTGTCGACTGTCGCCGTGGGTGAAAACTCACGGCGATTAATTTTGAACCGCTGCGTGGTTTACCCTGGGGATAACGCGACCCGGCTCGTCTATCCCTAATACCGCATCAGCTTTTCTTCGACAACATTCCAGCCGCGGGGTTCTCCCTCCGGACGAATCCGGTGCCAGAACGGGTCGGTCGGGAACAGAGCGTCGTCGGCCGGCCAGGGGGTAAACGGATTGAACCCCAAGGCGTCGATGAGTTTGCTGGAATCCATGGCGACGTTTGTCGCCCGGGGTGGAATCGGCGCGCCTTCGTTCGTCTTGAGTCCGTAGAGCAAATCGGGATCAAAGCCGCCGATGCGGTTTATTATCTGAGCGCATTGATACAGGGAAACGGGTCGCGGCTGTCCGCAATGAAAGACGCCGGAGAACTCGGACTCATCCCGGTTGAGAATCTCTTCCAGAACCCGGTTGATGTCCTGGCAGTACGTCGGCGTGCGAAACTCATCTGTAAACAGCGTCGCCTGACGGTTGGCGAGAAATCGGCTCCCGATCCAGTCGATCGCGCCTGCGTGTCCCGTCCCGCTTTTGCCCATCGGTAGCGAGATTCTCAGAATGCACGTCTGCGGACGATGGAGCAAAATCAGATTTTCCGCCGCCGACATCGACTGACCGTAAATCGAGACGGCGTCTGGCGGGTCGGACTCTTTATAGAACTCCCCGGCGGGACGTCCTTTGAAAACCAGGTCGACGGACATGCAAATCAGCCGGGAATTATAGCGTTCGCACTGCGCCAGCATCGACAGAATCGTTGACAGGTTGAGCGTCCACGCCAGTTCCGGGTTCAACTGACACGCTTTCAGAGCGCACGACCCGCCGGAATGAATCACGCTCTTAAACCGATACTTTTCAAACAGGCTCTCAAGCTCGACAGCGTCGTCGACGTCCGCAAACACCACCCCCGGCGCCGGAGCAATATCACCACGCGTTCCCTGACGCACCCCGACAACCTCGCCGGGATAGCGAGTCAGGAAATAGTCCAGCGCATTGTATCCAATCACGCCGGCAACGCCAGTAATCAACAGGGGGAATTGCATGGGGAAGGCAGTAGGCAGTAGGGAATAGACGCAATACGTCTAACCTCAAGATGTCATTATAGTCCCTAAAACCGGAGATGTCAACCGGGAGACGGAAAGGGGAATCCGCAGGCGTTTTTTCCACGTCTCCCGGGTTGTATTTTTTACAAAAAGCGTATAATATATAGTAACGGAAAGAACCGAGATAAATGTTCTATTCCGTTATTATTCCATAATAAACAAGGAGATATAATATGGCTTGGGATTATTCCGAAAAGACAAAGCAGTTGTTTCTCGACGCGGTGGCGGGCAAACCCGGCACTCACCTGGGAGAAATTGAGAATCCGGATGGCATCGGCGAACACGGGTCTATCGCCTGCGGCGACGCGCTCAAGTTCACGTTTCGGGTCGAAAAGAACGAAGAAGACCCGACCAAAGACCGGATTATCGAAACAAAATACCTGACTTTCGGCTGTACATCGGCTATTGCCGCCAGCGAAGCTCTGTGCTGCATTCTGGAAGATAAAAAATGCACTCCCATTGAAGCGCTCAAAGTTACCAACGCTGACATCGTCGAGTTCCTCGACGGCTTGCCGCAGCAGAAAATCCACTGTTCCGTCATGGGTGAAGAAGCCCTGCAGGCGGCGGTTCTGGACTGGTCGCGCAAACGCGGCGTCGACCTCAAAGCGTTGGGAATCGAAATCGTCGACGAAGTTGAAGAGCAGGAACACGACCGAATCGTCTGCCGTTGTTTCTCCCTGACGGAATCGTACATTCGCCGCAAAATCAAGGAACTCAACCTGAGAACCATTCCCGAAATCACCGCGGCTATCAAGGCGGGCGGCGGCTGCGGCGCGTGCCATCACGAGCCAGGCGGATTGCAGGACATTCTCGACGATGTTTGGGGGAAAGAAGGCAATAGGCAAGAGGCAGTAGGCAGTAGTAATTCTGTTCCGACGCTTTCAATGTTTGGCGAAACGACAAAGCCAGCTCCGGCGCCTCAGTCGTCTGAACCGATTCTGGACGTTGCGGAGCTGTCTCCGTATCAGTTTGCAAAACGGATTGAGCAGGAAATCGATACGAATATTCGCCCCATGCTCCAAAAAGACGGCGGCGACATCGAGATTATCGACATCAAGGGTACGCTCGTTTACGTTACGCTTCGCGGCGCGTGCGTTGGCTGCGCTGGAGCAACGCAAACGCTCAAGTTCATCGTTGAAAAAGCCCTCCACGACAACGTCAGCGACAAAGTCCGCGTTATTCAGGTTTGACGGATTCTACAAATCACAGATTCATGCCAACAGACATCAATACCATGGACAACGACGCAAGCGAAAATCAGGAAACTCAAACCGAGAAGAAACAGCTGCCTCAGCTCCTGCTCGATAACGACCCGGACGCCAGGCTGGAAACGCTCTTTCCGCGCCCGGGACGATATTTTTCGTGGAATCGATTTCGCAAAGAGGCGCATAAGGGCGGCTGGTCGGTTCCTCAACTCAAGCAAAACGCGGTAATCGACAAGCTGGTTTGGCTGGCGTTCGATCTGTTTATGTATTCCTGCATAACGCTGTTCCTGTTTGGAATCCTGTTTTTTTTCGGTGAGCGGCGTCCGCTGGGAGAGTTTACCCCCTATTTGGAATTATTCTGTCTGGGATACGCAGCGTTATACGTCATTTTTTTGTTTGTCGCAACCGGAATCGAAATGGTTTTTGGGCTGTACACATTTCCGGACGGCGTCGAAACGGTTGAACAGCTAAAACAGCTCATAACGCGACAAGAAGAGCAGGAAGAGTCGAGTAACGAGTAACATACCATCATGAAAAAAGCAACGTATTTTCTCATTCTGACGTTTTTACTTGTCTTTTTGACGGCAACGCCGAGTAACGCTCAAACGCGACGAACGAAACCGCGCCAGCCGACTCAGGAAGAACTCGACAAGCAAAAGGCTCAACAGGACGCATTGGCCAATCTGGGCAGCGGCAAACTCGATACGGAATCCGAAATCGGGAACGCCAGCGGGTTTCATGGACTGGTTCGCGGCGGACTGAAGGGCTTTCAAATTACTGCAGAAAATGCGAAAAAAGCCGGGCTGAACGTTATCGACTCGCCGCGCCTGCTGTTGGTTACAGACTTGCCGATCGACGAAGATTTGCAAAAATGGGGATTGTATCTCGATCAGGCGACGATGCAGTTTGCGGAATATTTCAACGTCCCGTCGTATCAGGTGGCGTCGTGGAAAATTCGCGCCTGCGTTATGAAAGACAACGTTCCGTTTATGATGAACGATTTGCTTCCAGACGGTTTGCCGCCCTTTGATTACGGATTTCAGTACGGGAACAACGTCTGGCTGTACGCTCAGGAATCCCGCGATTACCAGCGTCATCTGTTTTTACACGAATGCACTCACGCCTTTATGAACCAGGTTCTCAAGGGGTGCGGATCGCTGTGGTTTGGCGAAGGGCTGGCGGAGTATTTCGGAACGCATCGAATCGAAAACGGGCGGTTGACGATGGGCGTCATGCCGCGGTCGAGAAACGAGTTCCCCCATTGGGGTCGAATCCGGTTTATTCAAAACGACTTGCAAAACGGCGTTTTCGTCCCGCTCAACGAATTCTTTACAACGGAGTTGAAGTCGCAGGACAACCGCTCGTACGCGTGGGCGTGGGCGCTGGTCTGGATGATGAACTCTCAGCCGCAATACAAGGCGATTCTGCAGCGTCTTGCCGTTGTCGAGCAGGGAAAGAACTACGCTCAGCGAGCGCAAAACGTCAACAAGATGTTCCGGGAATCGTTTACTGACGACCAATGGCGTCAATTCTCGACGCAATGGGAAGCGTTCATTTCCGATCTTGAATACGGCTTGAATCCGGAATTCTGTCGTATCGAAGACGCTCCGAGCGTTACACCGTTAAACAAGCAGTCGTTTCAGACGATTCGATCCGACAAAGACTGGCAAAACGTCGGCGTTGGCGTAGAGAAAGGCAAAAAATATTCCATCAAAGCCATGGGCGAGTACAGCGTCTGCGCAGGCGAAAAAACGTGGCCCTGTGAACCGAACGGGATTACAATTCGTTACTTCCGCCAAAAGCCGCTAGGCGCTCTGTTAGCCGCGATTGTAACGCCCAACGACGGCGAAAACTCACAGTTGGAAGGGTTTAACAAACCCATCGTCGTTGGAAACAGCGTCCAGTTTACCGCCCCGCAAAGCGGAGCTTTATGGTTTAAAATTAATCGTCTGCCGAACGTAACTCCCGCAGACGGCTCCGTTATTAAAATCATTATTGAAGATATCCCCTGATGCAAACTTTCAAACATATTCTGTCAAAATACCTCCTGATTTGGTTAACGTTAATCTGTATCGTCGCCTATAACTGGAATGGGATTGCGTCACATTTTAACATGTCGTTCAATCCGTTCATTATTCCAAATACAGGCTTTCAGATTTTGATTGCCGTTACCATGCTTGCAATTGGAAGTTTGCTGCCGCTGGAAGAAGTCAAGATGGTCATTCGCCGCTGGCCTAAAATCCTGGGCGGGACGACGATTCAATTCCTGTCCATGCCGCTGGCAGGGTGGCTCATTGCAAAAGCGTTTCATCTGGAAGGCGGCTGGTTCGTCGGGTTTATTCTTGTCGGGTGCGTTCCCGGGGCGATGGCGTCCAACATGCTGACGATGATTTCCAAAGGCAACGTGAGCTATTCCGTCGGGCTGACGACGTGTTCTACGCTCTTGTCACCGCTGCTGGTTCCTCTTTTGCTGTACTGGTTTTTATCCACGACAGTCAAAATGGACGTCTCCGCCATGTCCGCCAATTTGCTCTTGACCGTAGTATGCCCGGTTATAATCGGATTTACGCTGTCGCGTATATTCGACTGGTGGCGCAAAAGCGCGGAAATGGTCGGCGAAATCATCGCCAATATTGCTATTATTCTGATTATCGCGTCAGTCGTCGCCGCCAAAGCCGATCTCATTGAGAAGACGCCGGCGTTTATCCTCGGCGCGCTGCTTCTGGTGAATATCCTGGGGTATATTTGTGGATGGTTTGGCGGAAAGGTCATCGGCGCGTCCAATAAAATGCGCCGCGCCTTGACGCTGGAAATCGGGATGCAAAACGCCGGGCTGGGAACCATGCTGGCAAATACGTATTTTAACGCTTATCCAGAGTCGGCTATTGTCTGCGCCATGTATACCTTCGGCTGCATGTTTACCGGAATCATTCTGGCTCAAATCTTTAGCCGCATGCCCGCCAAAGACGAGCTGGAGGAACTCAAATGAACAATTTGCAGATAGTCTGCATTGCCTGCTGTTTCCTTCCCGCATTGATAATCGAGATTATGCGCCGGAGCGCCAGTTCCGATTTGCTGGACGAGTCGTCTGAACAGACGTCGCCCGCGGCGAACAGCGTCAGCATGCCGTTTTTGGCAACCGCTTTCCTGACGCTTGTCGGATTGATAATTCAGTCGCTGTACCTGGTCGGTAAAACAGACTTGTCATCCAATTTAACGGCGTTGTCAAGTCTGCAGGGCGTTTTTCTGAGCGCGTCGTGGCTCTTGTCGTTGATTTTTCTCGCATCGCTTCGCCGCAGCTCCGGAACCATCTTCCCGATTTTGACGATGACAGCGTCTCTGTGTTTGATTGTCGCTGCGTTTTGGGCGCCGGTTAGTCAGTTTCCGCGTCAGCCGGTAATGCGCTGGTGGGGACTCGTTCATGGGTTATCCCAGCTGACTTTTTTCGTCTCGCTTACAATCGGTTTAATCGTTGGAATTTTATATCTATGGCAAGACAGACGTCTCAAGCTGCGCCTAAGCCGCGGAACGTGGAATCTGCCGCCGCTGGAACGTTTGGCTAGAATCAACCGCTCGTCGCTGATCTGGTCGTTGGCGGCGCTGGCGCCGGGAATCGTCTCCGGGTTCGTTCTGCTCAACGCCCGACCGGGAACCATCAGTCCAGCTGATTACGCGTTCAGCCCGACCATTATCGGCTCGCTGATTATATTCCTCTGGATACTTTGGACGATTATCCGCTCTGTCGTTTTCGGGGCGTTTACCGAGGCGAAAGCCACAGCCAGACGAACTATTTTCCTGTTTATTCTGCTGACAATCACGCTTGTCGCCGCCTATTTTTCGCCGATTGGACATTGGAGCGTCCAGAGCGCCGAGGAATCCCAAACGGAATCGCATGACGCCAGCCCAGACGCGTCCGAGAGTCTCCCGAACGTAACGCAGGAGGCGAATCCATGACGTTTTATTTATTTGGATGTTCGCACCGTCAGGCGGGAGTGGAACTGCGTCAGCGGTTGGCTCTTAGCCCGGAAGAGACGCCGGCGTTCCTAAAGTCGTTTACGGATCAGTTTCCAGAAGCAGACGTCTGCGCGCTGTCCACCTGCAACCGCGTTGAGGTCTATAGCTGGGTAGACGACGAAAGCAGCGCAGAATTCGGGATTGAGTCAACGGATTCTGAACCAGAAAAACGGTCTGCGGCAAACAAGGACGTTCTTCAGCGTCAGATGGACTTCTTCGCCAGGTATCGGGGCGTAGAACGGGAAACGCTGTTCAAGACCTGCTTTCAATATTCCGACTACGAAGCCGTAGAGCATCTGTTTCAGGTCGCGTCCTCGCTGGATTCCATGGCGTTAGGCGACGTCCAGATCATTTCGCAAGTCAGAACCGCTCACGACGTCGCCTCGGACGCACAAACGCTTGGACTGCCGCTCAATCTGGCCTTTCAGTCTGCGATAAAGGCGGCAAAACGAATCGATACCGAGACGGAAATTCAGCGTCATCGAACCAGTATTGCGTCTATCGCGGTTAAGGACTTCGCCAAAAACATTTTTGAAGACTTTGCCAACAAAACGACGCTGGTTATCGGAGCAGGGCAGATGGCGGAAGAAACGCTGGAATACCTCATCGAGGACGGCGCGAACCGGATTCAGGTTGTCAACCGAACGTTCGATAAAGCCCAGGAATTGGCGCAGAAGAAGGGCGGAACCGCTGTTGAATGGTCGCATCTGGAATCGCAAATCGTGTCCGCCGACCTGATTATCGCCGCCGTCGGCGCGACGGAGCCGATTCTCACCGCTCAGACGTTCCAAACCCTGTATTCCAAAAGACGCCGCCGAGGTCCGCTGTTTATCCTCGACCTCGGCGTTCCGCGAAACATTGACCCGGCAATCGAAAAATTCCCGGACGTTTACCTGTTCACCATCGACGACCTCGAACAAACCTGCGAACAGAACCGCAAGGCGCGGGAACGTCAGCTTCCCAAGGCCTACGCGATTATCAAGGAGGAAACCGAGCGGTTTTTCCAGGATCTGTCCCATCGTCAGTCCGCCCCGATCCTGTCCCGACTTCGGGACGACTGGGAGTCAATCACCGCCGCGGAGCTAAAACGACTGTTCAACAAACGTCCCAATTTAACAGAAGAGGATAAACAGGCTGTTGAACAGACGGTTCAACGGCTGATAAATAAAATCCTCAACGCCCCCTACCAAACCTTGAGAAACGAATCCAAGGACGGACCCCCTGGAATTTTGCTTAAATCCATTGTTAAATTATTCCGACTAAAATGAGTTTACAGGAAAAAATTGAAATAAAATGGGAAAAATAAAAAAACAAATTGTTTTTGCTATTGCAAAACTATAGTATTCACGTTAAAATATCGAAAATTATATATAAATATAAACAACGCAATAACATGAAGGGCTAACCTGTCGACGTTCAACTATACATCTGTTAAAAACATACAATTTGTTTATCTTAACAGTTTTATCACTCGACAGTCGCCTTTCTAAACAACCTGCCGCCTGCCTTTATATTATGCAATCCCATTGTCCACATTGCGATTCCCTTGTTGACGTTCCTGATCGTCAAACAGACGTTCTATGCCCTAATTGTCAGCGATTTTTTCTGTGGACGCCTGATTTAGACCCACCGTTCAAGTCGTCTAAAAACAAGTCTGACGATGAAGACGATAAATCATCGGATCACTTTGACCAGGAACGATTCCAAAAACATTTGGAACAGCAGCGGGAAGAAGAGGAAGCAAACGCCGCAAATCCAAGGCCGGAATCGGAATCCCATGGCGAGCGCATTCAATCAGTTGGGTTATATAAAGATTACACTCTGGGTGGAAATACCGAGCCAAGCGCTCAAAAACGTAAATCGCAAATTAAAAAGACAGGGAAAAACATGTATCCCTACGAGCTGCCAGGGCAAGTTGTCGAAGCGGACCGCCGTATGCCGGTATATTCCAGCATGATGTACGACGCGCTTACCATTTTACTCGCCCATGTTGGAACAATGCTCTCCGCGGTTATCACCTTCGGCTTTTTCATGGGGGGATTGGTAATTGGCGCTCTTGCAGCTTATTTCGGCTTATCTCAACTAACGACTTCCGTCGATTTGAGAATGATAATTTTTGCCGTTATCTTCTTTATCAGTTCCATTGCATTTGTTTGGATAATCAACGGACAGAGATTGTACGTTATTTCGCTCATCAGACAGGGAAAAACGTCGACATCGCTGATGTTCTCCGGTTCTATCGGATTATTTAGAAACTTTATCGTTTTCTGGATTCATTTAATCCCGCTGACAATTCCCGCCGCAGTTGCTTACGGATTTTACATCTGGAACGCTTCAAACGGGGGAGATCAAGTTACGTTAGAAAACGACCTGGGCTGGTTCTATTACGTTTTCATGCAAACGCCAGCCGCCATCGCTATCGCTGCTGCGGTTATTGGTATCGGCGCGTTTTTAATCATCATTCTCAACTGGGGGCTGGCTTTCTGGTTGATTATCGATAAAGACCTGGGCGTTTCAGAGGCTTTGGACGTTTCTCACAAAATTACGTACGAAAAGAAGGCGACGTATTTGGGCGTGTTAGCGTCCAGCGCAGGCGTTGTCATAGTTCTGTCCTGCCTGACATTCGGAATGGCAATGGTTCTCGTCCCCATCAGCCTGCTGTTTATTGGAATGTACTACATGAAAACCGCAATTCAGGAAATGGTCATTCCAGGCAAAACGTCGTTGGGCGCTCACCCCAGCCTCTACGGAAACACCGGCGAAATGTCAGACGAATCCGACGAGGAAGAAGACATACTCTAATGCGGAATGCGTAATTCGGAATGCGTAATTACGCAAGCGCAGACGAGCCGGGATGTGAATAATTTACTTTATTTTTCCCAACATTAAATTAAAAATACAAGCGGACATCGTGTCATAGCCCGAGAATCGGGCGTAGATGACACATGTTCGCTTGTTTCTGCGTTTTCTGCGAGGAGTCTGCGTCCTCTGCGTTCAAATAAAAAATCTTGTTATCGCAACCAAAGATTGATTACAACTAATTCGCCTCGCCGCTATCTCTCTGCTCCAAACCAGAACGCCATCTGATGGACGAACCAGGCAACCGGCAGGATTGATGCAGTAAAACCGGTAATTTCCAGCCATTGGCGCAGCGACAGGGGCGCCGTTCTGAATATCTGTCCGATTCCATAATAATCGCTAAACTGAACCATGAATACCTGAACCAGGGTTATCACAGTTACCACGCTGATAAACAGACGATTTCTTCTCAACATCGTAAACGGGTTTTCATTATGGAACAGCGCGCGGCAGTTGAATTTGTGCCAGAACTGGAACATGACAAACGTGGTAAAGAACACTGTCAACGCTTTGATATTTTCCGCAACTACTGACGAATCGGTTAAATCGCAGCCGAACTCGAATTTCTGCTCGCCCGGCTCCAGGAACCAGCCAAAATACAGGACGCAGCCGAGCATGGCAACCTGAAACGCGCTGTTGCAGAGAATCGAAAACCACATCGAGGGCATGATAATATGTGCCTGGCGCGAGACGGGCTTTCTGCGCATGGAGAATTCGCGCGGCGGGTCTGTACTGTAGGCGATTGCCGCAAACGTATCCATAATTATGTTAATCCACAGCAGCTGCGTTACCGTCAGCGGGAGGGAAACGCCAACCAGCGGTCCAATAAAGGCGCAGGTCAGAGCGACAAAGTTCACCGACAGCTGGAACTGTAAAAACCGTTGAATGTTCTGATAAAGCGTTCTTCCCCACCAGATGCCGGTAACGATGCTTTTGAAGTTGTCGTCAACCAGAACGATGTCTGACGCCTCTTTTGCGACCTCGGTGCCGGAAACGCCCATCGAAAGCCCGACGTCTGCGAACTTCAAAGCGGGCGCGTCGTTGGTGCCGTCGCCGGTCATGCCGACGACTTCCCCCCGATAATGCAGCGCCTTAACCAGACGCAGTTTGTCCATCGGCGTGGATCGGGAAAGAACTCGCAAACGCTGTGAGACGTCTGGAAGCTGATCGTCTCCAACAGCGGCTAATTCTTCGGTCGTCAAAACGAGTTCCCCATCCGGCGTGTTTTCAGTATAATCCTGTGACAGAATTCCGCACTGTTTTGCAATCGCAATCGCCGTTGGCTTGGCGTCGCCGGTAATCATTTTAACGCTCACGCCTGCCTGCTGACAACGCCGTACTGCATGTGGAACCTCTGGACGAACGGGGTCTTCAATTCCCGTCAATCCCAGCAAAACGTACCCGGGGCAATTTAAACAGACTTCCGGATTGTCAGGATTAAAACACGCGCCAGAAGTCTTTTTAAATGCGATCGCCAACACGCGCAAAGCGCGATTTGACGCTACGGCAAGCTCATTTTCGATTTGAGATTTGTACGATTCAAGCGGGACGTCGGCGCCGTTTATGCGGACAAACGCGCATTTTTCCAAAATCCGTTCCGGCGCGCCCTTAATGTGACAAATCAGAGCAGGGGAAGCCAGTCCGTTAGACGCGTCTTCTTTTACTACAACCATGCTCATCTTGCGTTCGGAATTGTGCCCCATTTCGCCAACGCGATTAGCAGACGATCTGAGAGCATAATAATCCGTTCCCAACTCGTCAAAAAAAGCCAAAAGCGCGCATTCCGTTGGATTCCCAATTCGGCGGACTTCGGTTTTGCCGTCGGAATTTGTGTATCGTTCCAGGTTGGCTTCGCTGTTGACGCAAACAGAGTTGACCATTTCTCCCCAAATGGGCGATGCTGTTAATTGGGATAAATCGGCAGAGGAATACGTCTGGCCATTCGCCCAGAACCATACCGGCTGCATTTTGTTTTGAGTCAGCGTACCCGTCTTGTCGGAACAGATAACCGTCGCGCAGCCGATCGTTTCAGACGCCACCAGCTTTCTGACCAGACAGTTCTGACGCGCCATTTTGAGCATGTTCAACGCCAGAGAAACCGTTACCATCATCGGCAGCCCTTCAGGAACGGCAACGACAATAATCGTAACCGCCACAACCAAAGCCGTCAGAATCTGTTGAAGCAGCGCTATCGAAACGTCAATAGAACCGCCGCACGTTCCAAACATGGTTATTCCAACGGAGCCAAGCATAAACTTGGCGAAATACATGAAAAAGCCGTCTAAAAATCCCCAAATGCTTACTCCGATGGCGAAAGACGCCACTGCCATGGGTATTAACGCCAAAAACTGGGCAAAACCGTTATCGAGATTCATGTCCATTGACGCAAAAAATGGACGAAGGACAAATCGCATTATAAAGTAGCCTAATATTACGGATATAGCCATCAGCCACCATTCGAATTCCGTATTAAGGACAAAACTTTGTGCAACGTTGTTTCGAGCCAGCGCCAGAAGCGACATGCAGGTAAAAATCGCCATCGCCCCGGAAACGCCAAGAATACTGATTTGTTTGGCAAGACGCGACAGCTTTTCCACCAGCGGCGTAACAGCCTTTGACTCGTCGTCCGCCAGATTCGCGGCAATTTTACCCATTTGAGTGGAATCGCCAACTTTGACCGCCAACATTATTCCATGACCGTCGTTGACCATCGTACCGCGGTACAGGCAGAAGGACTCGTCAGTTTTCTCAAAAGAATTCAAGTCAACCGCAACCGTACCGTCGTTAGACTTTTGGATAACCGCTGGCAGCTTCCTCACCGGAGCCGATTCGCCGGTCAGCAAAGACTGGTCGATTAAAACCCCCATGCTGTCCAGCAAAATACCGTCTGCCGGAACTTTATCGCCCATATCCAGAACAATCAGGTCGCCGGCAACGATTGAACCGATGTTCGTAGTCGTTATCTGACCGTTTCGCAAAACCTTGACGGGAATGTCGTCTTTGACTTTGTTCAAAGCGTCAAACTCCCCTTCAGACTTGCGTTCGCTAAAATACCCGACGGTAATTGCCAGAATCACAGCCAGGAAAATGCCAATCGATTCTGTATAATGAACGTCTGCATTTCCCAGTATGTATTTTTCAATCGCCGTCATCAAAAGAGAAATAAAAGCAGACGCCAAAAGAATGATAATTGTCGGGTCCTTGAACTTCTCCAGCAGCTGCTTCCACCACGGCGTTCTCCGCGGCGGAGTAAGCAGGTTCGAACCAAAGCGTTTCCGCTGTTGAGCGACCTGTTCATCCGTCAAGCCGGTTTTAAGGTCAATCGAAATTTCGCCAAGCTGTATTTTATCGGCTATCATTATTATATTGAGTGGTAAGTGGTTCGTAGTGCATAGTGCGTAGTGCATAGTGCATAGTGAGGGGAGCTCTTTGCGTACTAGGTACTATGCACTAATTACTAACTACTTTCAATTATACACAATTAGAAATTTTTGAAAAGGGCGTCGAAAATTCTTTTAATCCCTCTATACGTAAACGAAAAAAAGAGTAAAATATAACAGAAATAGTTTTTAACTGTTAGCCGTTAGCTTTTAGCCAGGGGCTAGGAACTAACAGCTCCCCACTCCCTATTCCCCATTCCCTATACCCTAACCAGGAGGATTTGCAATGTCAACGCTCTTTGTAGCGATTGCTGCGTTTTTCGGCTATATTCTCGCGTACAACCTGTACGGAAAATGGCTCGCCAAAAAGATTTATTGTCTGGACGACAACAGGGCGACTCCCGCCCATACGCTTCAGGACGACGTCGACTACGCGCCAACGCGCTCGTTCGTTTTGATCGGACACCACTTCGCCGCCATCGCCGGCACCGGTCCAATTGTCGGTCCCGCCATCGCGGTATTCTGGGGCTGGCTGCCCGCGCTGCTCTGGGTCGTTTTCGGCTCGATTTTCATCGGCGCGGTTCACGACTTCTCAACGCTTGTCATTTCCATGAGAAACGACGGCAAGAGCGTCGCCGACATCGCCAAGTCGCTGGTTTCCACCCGCGTTAGAATCCTGTTTTTACTGTTGCTCTGCTTTACCCTGACGCTGGTCGTCGCCGTTTTCTGCACAATTACCGCCGGCGTATTCATCAACACCCCGCAGTCCGTCATCTGCGTTTGGGGAAGCCTTCCGCTGGCGATGATTATCGGGTACATCAACTACAAGCTCAAAGGCAACATCGTTATTCCCGCCCTGGTTGGAGTCGTTATTTTGTACTTCCTGATTTGGCTGGGAATCAAATACCCCGTCAGCCTTCCGGCAAGCTGGGGCGACCCGCAAAAGATCTGGACGTACTTTCTGCTGGCGTACTGCTTCTTCGCGTCGACGCTGCCCGTCTGGCTGCTGCTTCAGCCGCGCGACTTCATCAACTCCTGCCAGCTGTACGTCGCGTTGGCGGCTCTGCTGATCGGGATGGTCGTCATTTCCTTCCTGGGCAAAACCGACCTTGTTCAGGCAGCGCCCGCCGTTGTCAGCGTTGAATCGCTAGCGGCAGACGGCATTACTGCTGAAGACCCGATTATCAAAACCGCTCAGCCGATTCTCCCCTGGCTGTTTATTACGATTGCCTGCGGAGCCATCAGCGGATTCCACGCCATGGTTGCCAGCGGTACGACGTCCAAACAGATCAATAAAGAAACCGACGCTCTGCCCATCGGATACGGCAGCATGCTCATGGAAGGCGTTTTGGCGATTATCGTTATTCTCGCCTGCACTGCCGGCGTTGCGGTAATCGGAAAGGAAAGCGCCAAACCCGCGCCAGCCGTCGTCGCCACTGAAAACGCTGACGTAGCCGCTGCGGCAGAAAATGCCGTTGCAGAACAGGCTTCAGCGGATTCGCAAGCCAAAGCCCTGCGCGCTCATTGGCTCAAGAGCTACAACGTTTCGCTGTCCGAGATTCAAAACAAGGCGGTTCCGCGATTCATCGAAGGCGGCGGACGATTCCTCGAAACGATTGGCATTCCGTTCGCCTACGCCATGGCGATGATGGGCGTTCTGGTCGCCAGCTTTGCCGCCACAACGCTCGACTGCGCCACCCGACTTCAGCGATACCTCATTCAGGAACTGGGCGTGAAAAACATGTACCTCGCTACGTGCATCGTCGTTTTCTTCGGCGCAGCCTTGGCGTGTATGCCGTCGCCAACAGGGCATGGCGCTATCGGCATGATGCTCTGGCCGGTCTTCGGCGCGACAAACCAGCTTCTCGCCTCGCTGACCCTGTCGATTATCATGATTTTCGTTAAACGAAGCGGCAAGCCGTGTTATTTCCTTGTTATTCCGCTGATTATCATGACCGTTCTGCCGTTGTGGGCAATGATCCTCAACATGGTTAACTGGATTACCACGCCGGGAACGTCTGTCTGCGGTCCGATTACCAACAACCATGTGCTTTTCGCAATGGGCGGAGCAATCGTCTGCATTCAGCTGTGGATTTTGGTTGAGTGCATGTACACGCTGGCGCACACCGTGCCGCAGAAGGTTTTGGACGCAAAAGAGCCGGACGCCCCGAACGCGTAAATCGAGAGGATTTGGGCGGCGGCGTTTTTGAAACGACAGACGAGAAAATCGTCCGAAATATTGAAAATTAATTCAAGACGCCGCGCCTGATTGCCGAAAAGATATTCATACAAAGGAATTCGCTGGAATTTGAGCAAAAAACGCCAGCCCCCCCTTTGACAAATGCGGGAAATTTGGTAAATTACACGTATTAAATCCGATTAGGTTCCGTAGCCAAATGGCTAAGGCAACGGATTGCAAATCCGTGATTTAGCGGTTCGACTCCGCTCGGAACCTCTCTTAAGCCCTTGTTTCCAAGGGCTTTTTTATTTCGAAAAATTATCTCTAAAGAACGCAAGAAAATGGAAGGCGGTAATGAAGCGAGCGTAGCGAGCGGAATTACGCTTAGGCGAGCCACGGGGGTTAACCCGTAGGTGTGACATTGCATACCAAACCGACGCAGCCAACAACCTCCCCCGGATGGACTAGTCCAACTTGACGGCTTGCCGTCAAGCAAACGCGGAAGCCTCCAAAAATCTTTTGAACGTGGAAAGCCCCACCGCCCTGCTGGCTCGCGGACGTCTTCGCCTGCTTCTTTCCGCCAAATAAAAAGTAAATGGCGTAACATTTAAAAATTTTCTGACATTTTTACTATTTTTTTTGAAAAGGGTACGACACGATCTGTCGTACCTGTCTTGTTATCCCTTTTTTAACGGATATAATAATCTCATAATCGGGAAATCGGAATTGGTGAAAAAGGTAACGCTGAAGTATAGCGCAGCGTACGCATATATTAATATTGAGTTGACCTTGAAACTCAAAAGTAACAAATTTCAATCCCCGTTTGGTTTGAATACTTTTAACACAAGTAAAGACGAGTAGATGATTTAGAATAACTCAATTTCATGCGGTTTTTAAAAAATGAATATGTTACTTGTAACAATAAGTATTTTTATTACAATTTATCGATCAAGCTATTGACATTTTTCGATTTTGTTGTTTAATGAAGATACTAATGTTACTGAGACATTTCGATAAAAGAGCGCCGCTTCAACGATTTTCACCCAGAAAAAGTTTAACTTAACAAAATTTAATTCAATATAGAATGTACATAGCACGTTTTAACAATAACGACACTAATAAAGTTCAGTCACTCGAAGAACATTTATCAAATTGTGAAAATTACGTCAATAAAAATTGCGATATTAATGATTTTAAATCAATTTGTGAGCTGACTGCTTTATTACATGATTTGGGAAAATATTCGACGGAATTCCAAACATATATTGAACAGCAAAGGAGTGATCCTGAAAAAGGGAGTTCCAAAGTAACCCACTCTGTACAAGGCGCTATGCTTTTAACAGAATTATTATTGAAAGGACGAATTACTAAGCAACAGTTGTTTTTGATTGAAATGATTCGGAATGCGGTGATATCTCATCATGGATTAAGAGATGTAATTGATATGAACAATATGAAGATATCCTATGAAGCCATGAAAGAGAGGTATAATAGAGATAATCCCAATGGTTTTTCAGAAGTGCGTATCGCCAGCACTGATTTTATTCCAAAGATTCTTTCTCTGTTTGAGAATGGCTCTAAGGTTATTAAATCATTATTAAAAGAAATCTTGATCATAACCAATTCTGAAGTTTCTTCTCAACGGTTTGGACAGCCACAGTTTTATCAGGGGTTATTAGCTAGATATAACCTGTCGTTGTTAATTGACGCTGATCGAACTGATGCCGCTAGTTTTGAGAATAAAAACATATTGTCTGATCCAGAACCATGGGAAGTTATTTTAAAACAATGGGAATCTCTGCGTGATAATTTGGAATCCAGTCTCAAAAGAAATGACGTTGTTTCGCCAGTTGATAGTTACAGACGTGAAATATCAGAGATGTGCTCAGCTGCAGCTAATAAAGAAATCGGTATTTTTCGATTATCTGCTCCAACAGGTTCCGGGAAAACGCGTTCGGCATTGAGATTTGCGGTCAATCACGCTATTTTTAATAAGTCGAAACGAATTTATTATATTGCTCCATTTAACTCGATTTTGGAACAAAACGCTGATGTAAGTCGTCAATTTCTTGATAACAAAGATTTGCTTTTGGAGCATCATTGTAATTATACAAGCAATGAGAACAAATCGTCAGATAGTGATGAATTGGATCGGTATTCGTATTTGACGCAATCATGGGATGCTCGAATTATTGCAACTTCGGCAGTGCAATTTCTTGAAGCGCTTTTTTCATCAGATTCAAGTGCCATTCGTCATTTTCACAGCTTAGCCAATTCCGTTATTATTTTTGATGAAATTCAGTCGTTGCCTATTAGATGTACAGAATTATTTAATCTGGCTGTCAATTTCCTGACATCAATTTGTAAATCGTCAGTTGTTTTATGCTCAGCAACGCAACCGCCAATTGACAATTTGAAACAGAATTGTTTAAAAAGCGTTTATGATATAATTCCAGATATCAATAAATACTATAAGGCTTTTAAAAGAACGAAGTTTATTGATATTACAAAACTGGGGGGCTATATTATTGATGAACTGGTAGAATTGATTCTTAAAAAAGTCGAAGATATTCAAGATTGTAATTCAGTATTGGTAATAGTCAATACCAAGTCGAACGCAAAGGCTCTGTTTCAGGAACTTAAAAAATATAATGACAACCTACCAAAAGAATTACAATTTGAACGACTGTTTCATTTGAGTACAAATATGTGTCCTAAACACCGTAAAGATGTTCTCAATGAAATTAAAAGGTTTCAATCTGCCAATAAACGCTTTATATGCGTCAGTACGCAATTAATCGAAGCTGGCGTTGATATTTCTTTTCCTGTTGTTTTTCGCTCCTTGGCTGGATTGGACAGTATCATTCAGGCAGCGGGACGTTGCAATCGCAATGCAGAGCGGGAAGAAGGTTTGGTTTATATATTTAATATTTCTCAAACCGAGGAAAAAGTCGCGTCTATTGAAGATATTAAAAACGGACAAGCCGTTATGTGTGGTTTATTAAATGCATTTCAGAATAATCCTCAATCGTTTGATTATGATTTATCTTCCCCCCAAGCGTTGAGTTACTATTACCGGAGATACTATATTGAACGTCAAAGAGATACTGCTTTTAATGTACCCGAATTAAATACAACGTTAGTTGATTTGCTATCTAAAAACAGTATAATTGTCAACACTAAAGAAACTTCTACTATTATGCGTCAGGCATTTAAAACTGCGGGAGATAAATTTGAAGTTATTTCGGAAGCGGGAAAAATATGCCTGATTGTTCCATATAATGACGAAGCCGAAGATCTGTTATGCAAATTAAGAATGATTGATAATCGCCCTAATGGTATTCTTCGTCAGCTGCAACAATATACAATTTCGGTTTCGGAATCTGATTTAAAACAATTGCCAGCGAAAGCAATTGATACTAAATATATTGATGGTATGATTATTCTTGATAAACGTTATTATCATTTAGATTTGGGTTTATCAAATAATCCTGGAGACATAATTATTTAACGCATTAAAGGAGATTTTGTGTATGCCTGTTCATCGAAATACTGTTGAGTTTCTTGTTACTGGTCAATGGGCGTTGTTTACAGACCCGATTACAAAAATCGGCGGTGAAAAGTTCACGTATTCTGTTCCAACGTATGAGGCGTTAAAGGGCGTCTTAAGCAGCGTATATTGGAAACCTACATTTATTTGGGTTATTGACGCAGTTCGAGTTTTAAAACAAATTCAAACACAGTCCATCAATTTTAAGCCCATTAAATACGCTGAAAATAAAGCGCCTGATTTGGCGTTATACACCTATTTGAAAGACGTTGCCTATCAGGTCAGAGCGCATTTTGTATGGAATCTGAATCGCCCTGATTTGTTGAACGATCGAAATGAGTACAAACATCATAATATTGCCAAACGCATGATTCAACGTGGAGGAAGGCGAGACGTCTTTCTTGGAACAAGAGAATGTCAAGCGGATGTTGAACCGTGCCAATTTGGCGAGGGAGATGGCGATTACGACAAAATTGAAGAAATAGCTTTGGGTTTCATGTTTCATGGATTTACGTATGGAGACGAGGCTGTCGACTCAGAGCAAATAAATCGAATCACTGCCCGATTTTGGAAGCCGGTGATGAGACGTGGCGTAATTGAATTTTGCCCGCCGGGAGCATGTGAATATACCCGATTTATTCGGTATAATTCTATCAAACCATTTGGTGAAAAATGGAATAATTTTCAGGGTTTGAATGAATTCGAGAACGAGGAGGATGTGTAATGAATTGGAAAGAAGCGTTGATACGTTTGTATGAATCCAACGAAAGTATAGCTGGAGAGGAAAAACGCGTCAATAACGAGAATGACAAAAACGGTTCTGATAAAGGCAAAAAAGTTGTATTAGCGCCTTTGTATCACGATATTTACAATGCTATATTTGAAGTTCATTTGAACCAAAATGGTGAACTGATCGGTATCAATGAGGTTCCTAAATACGATCAGGATACGATTATTCCAGTAACGATAGATTCCGCAAGTCGTGCGTCAACTGCAAATGCTCCACATTCGTTGAGTGATCAACTTGTATATTTATCGGATCATTGGAAACCTGAAAAGTTTAATAAGTACATTGATTGTTTGGAAGCATGGTGTAATTCTCCTTTTTCGCATCCAAAGTTAAAGGCTGTATTAACCTACATCAAAAAGAATTCGTTGTTAGCCGATATCAACCAAATTCTTCATGTTGAACTTTCAGATAGTAATCTTAAGAAACTGGAAAAGGAAAATAGAATCGTTCGATTTCGTGTTTCTATTCCAAATGATACAGAGAATTCTGATGCCTGCTGGACGGACAAGTCACTTTTTGAATGTTATATCCAGTACATAAGATCTGATGATTCATTACGAGAGTCGCTGTGCTATATTACAGGAAAGCAAATGACCTGTGCTAATAAACATTCTAAAAAAGTATTTCCACTATTTGCCAATGCTAAATTGATTTCGTCAAACGATAAAAGTAACTATACATATCGTGGACGCTTTACAAACGATTTTCAGGCTGCATCTATTGGTTATGATAGTTCCCAAAAAATCCATTTGGCGCTTAAATGGATTTATTCCAAACAGGGAACTCATAATTTCGACAATTTCTTTGTATCTTGGGAAACTGACCTTATTCCAATGCCAGATATTTATGATGGTACATCAGATTATCTTATTATTGATGACGGGGAAGATTTGGGATTATCGGATGATTCACAAGATGAACTAATGCCAGATTCGACTGGATATATAAAAGCCCGCACATTTAATCAGGCATTGGATGGTTATCGTCATCGGATTTCAGATTATTCTCGAATGGTTCTGATGACTTTTGACGTTATTACACCAGGGCGTATTTCAATAACGGGTTTTCGAGAAATGGCTACGTCTGATTATCTGGATAAAATTAATGATTGGCACAAAACTTGTAGTTGGCGTCATTCGTTTTATAAAAACAAAAAACGGGTATTCTATAATGGCATTCCAAGCCTTTATGATTGCATTCGTTTGATTTATGGTCGAGAAAGCGGGGCAAATAATCCTAAAATTGAATTGAAATCCAAGGGTAATAAAATTAACCCTGTACTTAAACAAGGGTTTCAACGGTTGCTACCCTGTATTCTTGATGGAAAGCAGATCCCTATAGATATTGTTCGAACCGCAATTCAACGAGCGTCGTCACCCATGTCATACCAACGTTATAATTGGGAACAGGTTTTGGCGGTTGCGTGTTCATTGGTTAAGAAATACCATTTTGAAAAATCCAAACATAAGGAGGACTTTACCATGGATTTAGATGAATCCTGTACAGATAGGAGTTATCTGTACGGTCGTTTGTTGGCAGTTGCTGACAGAATTGAGTATCAAACGTTTGATAAAAATGACGATAAGCGTCAAACGAATGCTAAACGCTTCATGAGTTCATTTGCAAAGCGTCCATTTCAGGTTTGGCAGAAAATCGAAGAAAAACTCCAGCCGTATTTGATGAAGTTGTCTAAACCTTCGCGGATATTCTATTCGCAGCTGTTGGATACGATTCATAATCAGTTTGAAGATACACAACAGTACGCCAGCAGCGAGTCCTTGAACGGTCTGTATTTGCTTGGCTTTCATTCTCAGGCAATGAGCATGAAGAAAAAAGATGATAGTTCTGATAACAAACTTGAAACCCTTAACCCCAATGAGGAGATTGAAGAATGACTGCATTGACAAATAAAATTGATTTTGTGGCGATTATCTCAGTTGAGAATGCTAACCCGAACGGCGATCCGCTCAATGGTAATAGTCCGCGTGAGGATTATGAAGGATTCGGATTGATTTCTGATGTCTGTATCAAACGAAAGCTTCGCAACCGCTTTCAGGATATGAAACATAATATTTTTGTCCAGATGAGTGAAAGAACAACCGATGGTTACAAAACGCTCAAAGAACGCGCTGAGGCCTGTAATGGACTCTATGTTGAAGACTCTGGCAAAAAAGGTAAAGGAAGTAAGAAATCTAAGCAAATTAACATTAATGTTGCTTGTTCCACATGGTTGGACGTTCGGAGTTTTGGTCAGGTCTTTGCTTTCTCTGAGAAGAACGGTTCAGACGATTCTTCAGAATCTCAAAGCGGAAATGGCGTATCAGTTGCTATTCGTGGACCGGTTTCCATTCGCATTGCCAAGAGCGTGAATCCTATCAGAAACTACGATATGCAAATCACAAAAAGTGTTGCTGGTGAATCAGAATCTGATACAATGGGAACCAAACACTTCGTTGATTTCGCCATTTACGTTATCAAAGGAAGCGTCAATTGTCAACTTGCTGAACTGACTGGCTTTTCAGAAGAAGACGCTCAAACGCTTCACGATGCGTTGAAAACGTTGTTTGAAAATGACGCTTCATCAGCTCGACCGGAAGGAAGCATGGAAGTCTGCCGATTGTATTGGTGGAAACATGACTGCCAATATCCACAAACAACTTCAGCGATGGTTCACAGAAGCGTTGAAATTTTTCCAGATGGCGAAAATAAAGACAATCCCCGTTCGATCAAAGATTATCGAATTCGTTTTGTAAACCCGGAAAACTGCGTTCCGCCGGATATTTATGCGCCTGTTGAGATTCAAGAGGCGGAATAGTATCTTTGTTTAAGCCGATTGACAGACATTGCTAATAATGCCTGTCAATCTTGCTTGTATAATAATCCGATATTTATCATTCCCATGCCCTACTCCGAAGACGAATTTCTGATGATTTCCGGACTGCAGCATCTTGCTTTTTGTCCGAGGCAGTGCGCGCTGATTCACATGGAGCAGGCGTGGTCTGAAAACGTCTTGACGGCGTTGGGCGAGGTCATGCACGAGCGCGTTCATACTGCCGGCGCGGAGTCGCGGTCGGACGTCCGCATCGTGCGAGGTCTGAAGCTGAAGTCCGTTCGATTGGGGTTAACCGGAGTCGCCGACGTGGTCGAATTCCATAAAGTCAGCCCGGCGCCGTCCGAGAATTGTAACGCTGCGTCGCCTGCCGGTCAGGGCGTCAAACTCCCGAAACGAAGCGGCCTGTGGGTTCCCTATCCTGTCGAATACAAGCGCGGAAAGCCCAAGGCGGACAACTGCGACGCCGTCCAGCTGTGCGCTCAGGCGATCTGTCTGGAAGAGGCGTTTAACGTCACGCTGACCTCCGGCGCGCTGTTTTACGGTCAAAGCCGACAGCGGGTCGTCGTCGAACTGACGCCCGAGCTGAGACGCGAAACGGAATCGCTGGCGCTGCAGTTTCATCAGCTCATTGCGTCCGGCGTCATTCCGCCGCCGGTTCTGCAAAAGCGATGTCAAAACTGTTCCATGGTTGACGTCTGTCTGCCCTCCGCCGGCGGGAACGTTCAGCAATGGGTCGATTCCATGGTCGAAAAGAATCTCAAGGAAAGAATCTCATGAAACGTCACGGAAACACCCTGTACATAACGACTCAAGGCGCGTACGTCAACCGGGACGGCGAAAATCTGGTTATCTCCGTCGAACGCGAGGTGAAATTGCGAGTCCCGATTCACACGATTGCCAGCGTCGTCTGTTTTGGAAACGTGACGTGGACGCCGCATTGTCTCGGACTGTGCGGAGAACACAACGTCCCGGTTTCCTTCCTCAGCGAATCCGGCAAACTCTTTGCCCGAATGGTCGGACCGCAGTCCGGAAGCGTTCTCCTTCGCCGCGCTCAGCACGAAAAGACCCGCAATCCGGAAACGATGTCACAAGCCGCCCGGATTATCGTCAGCGCAAAAATCGCCAATACCCGATCCATGCTCCAGCGCGCCGTTCGAGATCATGGCGATAAAATCGACGTCGACGCGATTCGTCAGGCGTCCGATTTGATGATGCGCTCTCTCCAGACGCTGCGGTTCGACATGCCTCTCGACCAGGTTCGCGGAATTGAAGGCGACGCCGCTAAAGTCGCCTTTGCCGTTTACGACCATTTGATTCTGGTCGATAAAAAGAACTTCTTCTTTCATGAACGCTCACGCCGCCCGCCACTGGACAGGGTCAACGCGCTGCTGTCGTTTGTCTATACGCTCCTGGCGCACGACCTGACTTCCGCCTGCGAAGCCGTTGGACTGGATCCGCAAATGGGATTCCTCCACGCCGACCGCCCCGGACGCCCCTCGCTGGCTCTGGATATGATGGAAGAGTTTCGGCCATGGCTCGCCGACCGGCTGACGTTGTCGCTCATTAACCGCCAGCAGCTTGGCGCCTCGGACTTCAAATTTCAGGAAAACGGGTCTGTTCTCCTTTCCGACTCCGGCAGGAAAACCGTCCTCACCGCCTGGCATAGCCGAAAAGACGAAGAAATTACTCACCCGTTCCTCAACGAAAAAATGACCGTCGGACTTGTTCCGCACGTTCAGGCGCAACTCATGGCTCGCTGGATTCGCGGCGATCTGGACGCCTATCCGCCGGTGTTTATTAAATAACGTTTTGCGCAGGCGTGTGAATATCAATAATCGGAGGATATAATCAACTGATGAATTGCAAATGATAACCCAGCAATTCACAGAATTCTCCCAGTCGCTCCCAGCGCCCTCCCAAATAACAATTACAATTTAGGTCAACGAATTCGACTGATGACAATTCGCTCCTGTTAGCTCCTTGACAATTTGGTTAAACTTTTTTATTATGATGGTTTTGGTAACATACGACGTCAACGTCGAGACAGCCGAAGGCAGAAAACGCTTGCGGCAAGTCGCTAAAATTTGCGTCAATTACGGACAACGCGTCCAGAATTCAGTGTTCGAATGTCTCGTCGACCCCGCGTTGTGGGTTAAGATCAAAGCTGAACTGGAAAAGACCGCCGACCCGAAAACCGACAGCCTTCGATACTATTTCCTGGGTAAAAACTGGGAAAATCGGGTTGAACATTTTGGCGCAAAAGCTACATATAACCCCGAAGGACCCCTTATCATTTGACAATTTTTGGTTATAATAAAAGGGATTTCTAAGGATTCATTTTGAATTTTTGGAAGTCCCTTATTTGATGCCGCGAACGTCCGGCTCTCATAAAAAGCCTGTAGGTTCGCGGAGTTCGTTACTCATTGCAGTATAAAGGATTATCTTCCTGACGCGAATTTTGTTACGCAAATTTCCCCTTTTGCGTATACCGTTCGCGAAACAGCTAGATAATAGCTTTGTATAGTAGTGTAATACGAAATAAGAGTCGCACGCTCTACGCGTGCGTGGATTGAAACTTCGACGTCATGCGGTTTGGCAGTCTCGTTGGCGTCGCACGCTCTACGCGTGCGTGGATTGAAACTTATTTCTTCCTCGCGTTCCAGCGGTCAACCGCTTGTCGCACGCTCTACGCGTGCGTGGATTGAAACGCAAGACCTTGAACTGTACAGATACACGCAGGAAAGTCGCACGCTCTACGCGTGCGTGGATTGAAACGGGCGTCTGTCCGGGAAACGCGACGAGGATGGCGGGGTCGCACGCTCTACGCGTGCGTGGATTGAAACATCAAACGAGCAATCTCGCTCGTCGGAAAAGCGGATGTCGCACGCTCTACGCGTGCGTGGATTGAAACCTTTGACAACGCGACAACTTCCTTCATCTCTGCGTCGCACGCTCTACGCGTGCGTGG
>JAFZAL010000004.1 GCA_017557195.1 Thermoguttaceae bacterium
ACACAATACAGAATTTTACAATGGGGAGAGAACCGCTTTTGTAACAAATTTAACTATAGAATAAAAATACCTGTAACAAAAGCGGTTAGATAAACTCAGACTGATTAACTCCGATTATCTCGGAATTCGTTTGCTTTTCATGACGCTGACGAACGACTGATTTACCTTTACCCAGCTGCCGAAGCATTTCTCGAACTCTTCCATTCGCTCTTCGGACGAGTCCCAGACGAACGGCGTTTTTTGGCTCATGATGTTCAGGTACTCAACGAACTTTTTCGGGTTTCGTTTGATTAGCAGCCAGGTCAGCCCCCACGCCTCGGCGTAGGCTTCATCGGCAATTTCCAGATTGGTAAACAGGCCATCGTCGGTAATCATCATCTTGATTGCTTCCGGGTTTCGGCGCGGCAGACACTGTTTGATAAGACGCAGTCGGGCGGGGTTGTCTTTTCCCAGCGACGCCCAGCCGGACGACGATTTCAAATTGGGCGTCTCGAAATACATGGCGATACCCTCGGACAGCCAGCGCGGCATATCGGCGTAGCGAACCTGCATTCCGGAATTGTACGCCAGCTGGTGCGTCGCTTCGTGAACGATGGTCGCGACCATGCGCGCGGCGTCCGGCTGAGCCAGCAGGTTGCGAATCTTCGCCGCTTCGGAAACCCGGTTTGCCGCTCGCTGATTCATGTCGTCCGCGCCGGTCAGGTCGAAAAGATTGACTCGGTTGGACTGCATGCTGTAATACCCGATAATCGCGGCGCCGGCTTCGCCCAACTCGTCTTTGCAGAACCGGGCGTATTCTCTGCTGTCGGCAAAAATAATAGCAATCAACGGCGTCGACGGTTCCGACAGCTTCATGCCGTTAGACGTCCAGAAGTTGTAAAAGACATTGTGCAAGCTCTCGAACAGCTGCGCCGTCCATCGGGCAAACGCCTCGGACGTGTCGTAGAAAATCAGGTAATGCTTCGACTCGAAAACCTTAAACCCGGACGGCAGCTCCTTCAACATTTTCTCCTTGATTTCTGACGCCGTATAGTACGCAAACGGGCGGTCGTCGGACGTCTTGCTGACGATGTTGTCCGGCGTTATCGGGTGCAGAAAATTCATCGCGTCGCGCAGAACAATCCCGCCGTCTTTGGCGTTGACGATAATCTCGCCCTCGATGGTTTTCTCGCTTTCGTCCATCTTGACTGTAACAACATCCATGGCGGAGGAGACGGAGGTTATCAGCAAGACGAGGGCTATCAGGGAGTAGGGAATAGGGAATAGGGAATGGGACATTTTCGGTATTTAGGTTGAGATATTACAATTTTGTTAGGTCGAATCTGGTAAGCGACCAACGGGAGCGGTTATTGGCAGGCGCGCGGCAGCGCGGATTAGGAACCCCGCTACGGGGCCCAGTTCCAGATTGGGTTGCTGGTTCTTGCTGAATTGAGTATCTTTCTGGCTTTCTTAACCAGATCGGGGCGTTCGTCGGCGAGGTTGTTGAGTTCTTTGGGGTCTTCGACGATATTGTAAATCTCGATTTTCCCGCGAGGCTTTTTGTTCATGTCGTTTTGAACCGCTTTGAAGTCCCCGAACCGGATGGCGCGTTTCCCGCCCATCTCGTGGAACTCCCAGTACAGGTACTCGTGGGACTTCTGCGAGTCCGGGTCGCCCAGCAGCGTCGGGACGAGGCTGATGCCGTCGATGTTGTCCGGCGTTTTCGTCCCGGCAAGTTCCGCGAACGTGGGGAAGACATCCCAAAACGCAGCAACGTGTTCCGTTACAGAGCCAGGCTGGATTATACCTTTCCATTGGATTACAAACGGTTCCCGAATTCCGCCGTCGTACAGGTCGCGTTTCAGACCGCGAACGGCGCCGGAGGAATTGAAGAAGTCCGGACGATGCCCGCCTTCGTGATGAGGTCCGTTGTCGCTGGTGAAAATGACAATCGTGTCCTCTTCCAAGCCCAGCTCTTTGAGCAGGTCGAGAACCTGCCCGACGGTGTCGTCCAGACGAGTTACCATGGCGGGAAACGCTGCGACCGGATTGCGAACGACGGTCTTGTACGTGTACCGTCCCTTGACGTTTTCAAACTGGGGGAACTTCTTGCGCCATGGCGTCATGTACGGTTCCGGAACCTGCATGGCAGCGTGCGGAATCGTAACGGGCATATAACAGAAAAACGGCTTGTCTTTATTGGCGCGAATAAACTCCAGCGCTTTGTCGACGATTAAATCGTGGGAATACGTCTTCCCGTCGAGGTCGATTTGAACGCCGTTGTCGTGAAGACGGGGCGGGTAATAGTTGTGGGCTTCCAGCTGGGAATAGTACCCGAAAAACCGGTCGACGCCGTGTTTGTTGGGGTCGCCGCAGTTCCCGACCGCGCCAAGTCCCCATTTCCCAAACACGCCGACAGCGTACCCGGCGTCTTTTAGGGTTTTGGTCAACGTTACAGCGTCCGCGGGAATCGGGGAATCCCCAAACGGCTCTGCCGGCATGTTGCCCCGAATATAGGCGTGTCCGGAATGAACGCCAGTCATCAGACAGCAGCGGGACGGCGCGCAGACGGTCGTCCCAGCGTACATTTGGGTAAACTTCATCCCCTGTTCCGCCAGCGAGTCGATTCGCGGCGTGGTGAACTTCTTCTGCCCGTAGCAGCTAATGTCCCCGTACCCGAGGTCGTCCGCCATAATAAAGACGATATTGGGTCGCCGCGCTCCCGATGCCAGGGAACTGGATTCGTCAGCAAACGTCGGATTCAACAAGACGGCTAAAAGGGACAAGGCGGCGAGGGTAATAGTAAAATGGGCTAGTTTCATGGCAGGATTGCAGTTCGAAGGGTGTGATCTGTATTGCGTTAGGGGAAAACGCCCCCTGGATGGCGCCCGTCCCCGGGGGCCAACTTGACGGCAAAGCCGTCAAGGGAAAACAGATTTATGTAATTATGATAAAGACAATTGTTTCGACGTTATCGACTACGTAAATTGTTTATTTTAGCTCTCAGCAAGGCGCCCAGGGACGGGCGCCACCCGGAGGAGTTTAATCGCTTCGTCGTTTTGGTATGCACGCTTCTCAGCGTCATCGCGATTAAATCTTCTCTATTATACCATTTTCCCTAATCCAATGCAAGACTGCTCCTCGAAAATAGAATTCCCCAAGACCAATTCTATTTCTAAAATATAAATAAATATATCTGAATAATCTGTTTCTTATAGAAAATTCTTAAAAAAATTTCAAAAAATATTACAATTCTTAAAATTTCAATGTATAATATATTATACGATAAAATTTAAACTCACTATATACTAACCACATACCCTATTATGAAAAGATTGTTTACAATCGTTACGCTTTGTATTTTGACGTTGGCGGCGTCATCGTTATTCCAGTCGGTACAGGCTGACATGGTCAAGGTTCCAACGCTCAATATGCGCGCTGTTTCCGGCGACTCCGATATTGACAATGCGTCAACGTACGTGATGGCTGTCAACTTCTGGAATCAAAACAGCGGGACGGTTTACAACGTCAACGGCGTGCCGTTTACGACTGTTACAACGAACACGTACACGGCTAACGGCGTTACGTTGACTTACGGCAGCAATTCATCCGGTAATATTCTGTATCATGCCGGCAACAGCTCCAACGTTGGATCTGGACAACTTGCCGAGGTTATGAAAGGCATGATTTTTAACGACGGTCAGGCTGTTAACGGTACAGTCGAAATGTCATTTACCGGTTTAACGGCTGGTAAAGACTATACGTATACCGTTTACGGCAGAGTTTGGGGCGCATCCGACAACCGAAAGCACAGTTATACGTTCCAGTCAGGCGGCGCAGGCAGCGGCGCAGACGCGTTTGTCGAAACGTTCGACCCAAACAAAACCCTGTATACCGGGTACATGATGTCGGAAGACAATCCCACGATCTACTGGCCGAATTTAAACGCTGGTACGCCGTATTTGCTGGAATACACGTTTACCGCTCCGGCAGACGGAACGTTTAAAGTCACAGACAGAGGCATCAATAGCGGCAACTCGTGGCATCTTTACGGCGTTTCGCTCAAAGAGGCGACTTTGAATCCGACTGACATTCCGGTTTCGACTGAGATCGTTAAAAACGGCGGATTCGAGAAAGACACGTTCGTCAGCGGGGGCGACACCCACGGATACGTTGAAAAGCACACCGCTATTACAGACTGGAATCATGCGTTCAACGCTTCAATCGGCATGGCTCCGGAATGGTCTGATTATAACAAAACGAGTCAGCGCTGCGGCGACTTTATAAATTCGGATCAAGTTACAAAATATCTGCCGGACGGCAGTACGCAGGCGCTTTTTATTCAAAACGCTGGAAGCATCAGCCAGGAAATTACTCTGGAACCAGATACGGAATACGTTCTTTCGTATTACACCAGTTCTCGAGCCAGTTATCGAAATCCATATTATCAAGCTACAGTTGACGGACAAACCGTCTATGACGCTCCTTTGCGCGTCAACCAGTTTGACAAAAACATTTTTACGTATAACGAGATTCGGTTTACGTCACAGTCGGGCGATTCCCCCTATACTACGACTCTCGGGTTTAACGGCGTTCTTTATTCAGACGCAGACGGCGGTACAGACCGTACGCTGCTTTTAGACAACGTTCAGATTGTCAAGGCAAGCGAATACGTCGCCCCGACGATTACGGGAACCAAGCACGACCCGACGGTCAACGGCTGGCAGGCGAACCGCTGGAATTCTCAAGCGACCGCTTATTTGGACGGAAATGCCTCTGATTACACTCACGCGATCAGCTTGGGCGATGCGCCAAGTACAACTCGTTCCATGACAACTGCCACAGGCGAAACGCTTGATTTCCATGGGGTAAGAGCTTCGGGTACAAATAACGGCAATACTCCGATTTCTCAGCAGTATCTTACCGGCGGCGTTTCCGTTGTCGGAAGCGGCAACCATAACGGCGGATTCGACAATAAATCTCTTTATACAGACGACAATTCTCGAAATTTGGCGGAATGGACAACCTGCTCAATGGACAGAATTACGCTCAACGGCTTGGAACCAGGCGCGACGTATGAAACGATGGTCTACTTTAGATCGTACGGGGGTTCTACTCGTACAGGCTATATGACGATTAACGGGGAAACGTCTCCTTTAATTAATGTTGTTAATATGGCAAACGGCAACGGCGGCGGTCTTCTTGTCAGCTATACTGGCACAGCAGACGATTCCGGCGTAATCAATATTCAGTTTGACAACAGAAATACTGATACGTTCCACCTGTCAGCCGTTGCCAACCGATTAGTCAGCGCGGCGACTACAGAATACAATATTCCCTTGCAGATTCGTTTCAATGGAACCGCAGGCGCTGATATTGTTGGTTCGAAGCCTGAAGTCGCTCTGGGGCAGCTGGCAACTAAATCGTTGGTCGAAAGAGGGTTTGATCAGGTTTCAACTTTCGACCAGTATGACGCTAAATTGAACTATAACAACGGCGCGGCAATTGACTTTAATTTTACCGGCGACAAAGCAACCGCCACGGCGGAACAGATCGCAGGCACAAATTACGGCGTCAGCAAGATTACGCTCAGCGCCGACCTCATGCCAGGAACTTTAACAACGGAAAACAATTACAATTACGCCCGCGGCGTTGGTTTTGGCTTCTTTGATTCTCAAGTTGGTCGCGTTGGTCTTGAAGTTGCAACAGGCTTTGCCGGTTTGGTTCTCGATCCCAATGGCAATTTATATTATATTGACCGAACGTCCGTTCAAAGCTCTGAAAATATTCAACTTGTTGCTTGGGGTACAGACAAAACCAATGGCGGCGGAACGTGGAAAGCAGACGCCTGGACAAACGTTTCCATGGATCTGGAGTTGTTCGACGATGGTCAGAAGGCGAAGATTACCGGCGTTCGCGTTGTCGGTTCCAGCGCAGACTACAGCTCATTAATTGGAAAAGTTTTCAACACGACCGACATGATCGGCTTTACCAGTTCCAGCAGTTCAACAGGGAAGTACTCCTACGTCGACAACGTTCAGCTTATCGTTCGCGAAACGGCTACGCCTGAAATGTGGAATCAAATGTATGAACAGCACAAGGCGGACTACCTTGCAGCCGCTGATCCCAATCTGGCGGCGGCGACGGAGTTTCGCGGCGTAGACGGAACGGTCATTCCCGGTACGGCATTGGATATTATCGACACAACGCCCAATAACGTTTGGAGAAACCGCGGTATGGGAAACGGAAACTGGAATCCGAACGGTTCACGTTCAGGCGACCCCCGGTTTACGATTATCGACAACCGGGCTAAGACCGGCGCTAACACCGGCATCGCGGCTGACTGGGACAAGGCGGAAGTCAATTCCATGACGTTATCGGTTGACTTGTTGTTGGGTTCTTTGTCCGCAAGCGATTCAAATTACAATAACGCCCGCGGCTTGGGCATGGGTTTCTACGATGCTGATTTTGGTACAGATAATGGTGAAGTTGGTCGAGGCTTTTCCGGCATTGTTATTTCTCCCTCTGGTGGAATGTACTATTACGATTATACGGAAAACGGATTGACCAGAACGAATCCGATTGCCTACGCCGGCGGTACGTTTAATCCAAACGACTGGTATACGCTGACGATGAATCTGGACTTCTTCCAGGAAGACGGCAAACTGATGGCAACCCTGACCGACGTTTCCCTTTCCGGTTCAACGGCAGACTATTCCGACCTGATTGGACGCGTCTTTAGCTCTACCGATTTGATCGGCTTGCTCTCTTCCAGCGCTGAAAGCTGGAATTACTACGGCATGTTCGACAACTTCAGCATGAGCAAGACTGTTCCTGAACCGTCGACCTGGGCGCTGCTGATCCTCGGCGCCGCCGGTTTGCTGTACTGGCGAAAGAGAAAGTAAATGAAAAACGCAGGCGAGCCGGGGTGCGTAAGCCCCCGGAAACGACGGCTTGCCGTCGCTTAATGAAAGACGGTAACGGAGCAAACGCAGTGAGCGCAGTTACGCTTTAATTGAGTGAACAGACTATTAGCGAGAGTAAAGCGAAAGCTGAACTCTCGCTTTTTCTTTTACCAAACCGCCTCCGTTGTCCGCTTGCGGCGGAAGCCTCCGAAAACTCTCGAACGCGCAGACTCGCTTTGTCCCGCTGGTTCGCGGACGTTCCGTCCGCCAACGCCTCTCTGCCCCGCGAAAAATCTCAAGCGCAAAAGAACGCTCCCGTTGGTCGTTTGCGGCGGAAGAGAAAAACTGATTTTATTTGGGTTTATAAAAGCTGCTCCATCTGTAGTCTTCCGGCTTTTCTACAAGACCTGCTTTTACAGGGTTATTAGCAATATAGTTAGATTCAATTCGAAAATGTCTGTTATTTCGAATCATTACATCCCAGTAGTCAATAATCCAATAATTTCCCTTAAATGTATTGATGATATTTTCAATATATCCAAATTGAAATCGATTTGACGATTTCAGTTTGTGGAGAATTTCATCAAATCGCACGCTGGTATGATGTTTCCATGATTGCACAATTTCGCACATAGGTTTATTCGGAAACTCTTGAATTAAAACATGTATGTGGTTTGGCATTACAACCCAATGAAACAAGTGATA
>JAFZAL010000146.1 GCA_017557195.1 Thermoguttaceae bacterium
AGAATAATTACGCTCTGGCGACAAGCCGGGTTCGATACATCAAGCCCTTTATAATAAAATTATATCAGATTTAAAACTTTTAGTAAATAGCTCAAATAAAAAAATAAAAAAATTTTTAAAAATGTTTTGGGGCGTCCAGCAGGCTGAAAATAAAGCAAAATGTCAAAAAGGGGAATTGCCGAGCTGATGTAAGTCCTTATAACCCCATGAATAAAAAATGTTAGGTGCGATTTAAGTTCTAAATAAACATCTCAGTTGTGCAATCTTCCCGAAAAATTTAATTGGAAGCGCATTTAACGGTCAAAAAACGATAAAACTGAAACTATGGATTCTCTTTATCGTTGGAATCCGCCTGTTTTTCCAACAGCAAGTTGATTTTTGCTTCCATTTCCTTGAGCCGCGACATGATTTCGTCGTTGTTATCGCTTGCCATGGCGTCAATGATAATGGAGTTGATAAACGACATGCCAATTATTCCGCCGAGGAACAGTAAAACGGAGAAGAATAATTTAACTATGGTTTGATACCATACCGGCTGACCAAACGCGACTGCGTTCGGGATATCGTACCAGCCTTCAACGGTAAACAATCGGAAGATTGAATAAAACGACGTCAGCGGATCTTTAAAATATTCCGGGGCGACAGAGCCAAACAGATTGCAGGAGATAATTGACCAGATAAACGCGGTTATCATGAATGCCAAAATGATAACGGACGTCGAGGTTACAGCGCGACGGCATCCGTTCATTATTGAATCTATATTGGGAATAAACTTCAAAATACGGAAAAATCGGAATCCGCGGAACACTCGAAGAGTAAAAATCGCATTGAGCATCGATTCTCCCGTTGGAATAAACGATTGCAAATACGCTCCCAAAGCAATCATTGTAACGCCAAAGTCAAACCAGTTCCAGGAATCTGACCAATAGCCCCGCCATGTCAACCCCATTATTTTAACAACAATTTCAATTAAAAATATCACCAAAATTGTTGTGTCCAGCCATTGCAAAACGGCATCGCCTGGATAATAGCATTGTAAAACCATCACCACGGCGTTGAGCAGAATCAACGCCAGGATGAAGTAGTCCAGACGCTTGCGAAATGTTTCGCTTTTGAATAATTCTTTAAGCATGGCTAATAGACGGTAGTGGAGGCAGTAGCGCTTAGAAGTACTTAGTGCTTAGTGCTTAGTGCTTAGGACGCAAGCGCTGCTCTCACTATGCACTACGCACTATGCACTATGCACTATGCACTACTGCCTATTTCTTGAACTCAATCAGAGACGGACGGTAGTCTTCCGGAGCCTTGAATCCGAGCAGATTCATGACGGTCGCGGCAACGTTGGACAGACCCGGACGGTTGACCGTGTCGGTCGCAGCGGCGGACATCTCGTATTCCCCGTTGTAGTTGGGGTCGTAAATGCAGAACGGAACCGGGTTGAGCGTATGCGCCGTTTTGGGCGAACGAACGCCGTTCTTTTCCGTCCACATGATGTCACAGTTGCCATGGTCGGCTGTAACGATGGCGATGCCGTTGAGCTTTTTGACGACTTCCAGCATCCGTCCGACGCATTCGTCTACAGTTTCAACCGCGATAACGGCGGCGTCCATATTGCCGGTGTGACCAACCATGTCGCCGTTTGCCAGGTTGAGACGCCCGAACTTGTACTGTCCGGAGTTGAGAGCGTCGATAACCCAGTCGGTAATTTCAACGGCTTTCATTTTCGGAGCCTTGTCGAATTCAATTTTGTCCGACGGGATTTCGTGATAGGTTTCCATCGCTTCGTTGATGTATCCGGACTTGTTCCCGTTCCAGAAATAGGTTACGTGCCCGAACTTCTGGGTTTCGGAAATGGCGAACATTTTGACGCCTTCGTCGCACAGATACTCGCAGAACGTGCGGTCGATCTGCGGCGGGTTGACCAGATAATGCTTCGGAATCTTGAGGTCGCCGTCGTATTCCATGATGCCGGAATAGTAGACTTCCGGGACGCGAACGCGGTCGAACTTGTCGAACTCCGCACCGCCGTCAAACGCCATCGAGATTTCAATAGCGCGGTCGCCGCGGAAGTTGAAAAAGACGACTGAATCGCCGTTTTCAATCGTTCCGACCGGTTTGCCGTTTTCGGTAATCACGAACGGTTTGAGATACTGGTCTGTCGCCTCGGCGTCTTCGTCGTACATGGTTTGAACGGCTTCGGCAGCGGAATTGAACGCGCGACCTTCGCCCAAAACGTGAGCTTTCCAGCCGCGTTCGACAATCGACCAGTCCGCCTGGTAACGGTCCATGGTGGTAATCATACGGCCGCCGCCGGACGCGATGCGGAAATCGGCGGAATATTTCTCGTTGATTTCAGCCAGAACTTTTTCGGTCTTTTCGATATAAACCAACGCCGACTTGGCGGGAACGTCGCGACCGTCGAGAAGGATGTGAACCCGGCAGCGTTTGACGCCTTCTTCCGCCGCTCGTTTAAGCATCGGATACAGCTGAGAAATGTTGGAGTGAACGTTTCCGTCTGAATGCAGCCCGATGAAGTGCATCGTATGCCCGTCTTTGGCGGCGGCGACAGCTTTCTTCCAGACTTCGCCGTCGAACATGGACGCGGTTTCAATCGCCTTGTTGACCAGCTTGGCTCCCTGATCGAAAACGCGGCCTGCGCCCAGAGCGTTGTGTCCGATTTCCGAGTTGCCCATGTCGTCGTCAGAGGGAAGGCCAACCGCCTGACCGTGCGCCTGAAGCTGGCAGTACAGCTTCGCGCCAAAGAGTTTGTCCAGCGTAGGGGTCTTGGCGACGTAGACGGCGTTCGACCCGTCCTGCTTGCCGATTCCGACTCCGTCCATAACGATTAACAACAGCGGTCCAGGACGTCCCGCAAACGTATCCGACGACAATTTTTCCAGTTGCAGCATAGTAGTAAAGTGGTTAGTGGTTAGCGCAAAGTGGTTAGCGAGAGGAGCGCTTTGCGTCCTTACAACTTAAAACTAACCACTTACAACTATATATTATACCTAAACAATTAATTTTGACAATAGGAGGGAGAGGGGATTTATGGCGAGCCGGGGCGCTTAAGCCGTCCGAAAAGCGCAACGGCAAGCCGTCGCGTCCCACCGCATCAATGGTTGAGGTTTGCGGGCGTTTAGCCTGCATTCTTATTTTGCCACAAAGAACACATTAGAAATAACAGGCGAGTGCATTAGCGCTTGAGTGAGGCGCTTTGCGTCTGAGTTTGCGAATGTGGACGCTGTAATTCACAACTGTTGCTTATAGCGCCGTTCGCTAATTATCCGAACTTGCGATCAACCTCACGCAGCGAAAGCCCAAATCGTAGCTTTTTGAGTCCGGAACAGCGCTGAAACGCAACGCTGAACGACAGAGTAATGCGCTGCTGTGCCAGCTGCCGCCACGAAATACGCGGAGAGAACCATTTGATGGTCCGGTTGGGTCTACAGCGTCCTCGCCTGGATATTCTCCATACCAATCCTGGCACCACTCATTTACATTTCCATGCATATCGTACAGTCCCCATGCGTTAGGTTTGTAACTGCCAACTGGCGTTGTCTTTTCTAAATTATTACCTTTATGTGTTGTACCACAAGGTAAATGACCATTACAGTTCGCCTTATCCCCAAATAGTACATAGCCCCAGAAAAAGGTCGATGTACTTCCCGCTCGACAAGCGTATTCCCATTGAGCTTCCGTTGGAAGTTGGACAGACAAGCCCAGCTCTGAACACTTTTTGCAAAACAATTGACAGTCATTCCATGAAATATTTTCCACAGGAAGATCTTCGCCCTTGAAATTACTTGGATTGTTTCCTAAAATAGCTTCCCATTGTTTTTGTGTAACCTGCGTTTCCATCATCCAGAAACCTTTGGTCAAAGTTACTTGATGTTGTTCTTTATTTTCGTATCCCATCATGAACGCACCGGGCGGACACCAGCGAAACGCATACTCAACGTCATTGAGGATTACAGTTTTTCTCTCCCCTGCCTTTGTTCCCGGGATAGATAGATCATGTTTTTTTGCTTCTTGTTCACGTTCTTTTTCCTTGTGTTCGAGTATGCAAGGTCTTTGCTCATTCCATAAACGTCTGGCTTGCGAAAGCGTTGCTTTAGCGTTCCATCCGAGTCCGTATTCTTCCAATTGTCGTAAGGGGGGGATAACCTGAGAATCCGGAAACGAAGCATTCAATTTATTATAACCCGACAATGCAGAAAGGATTGTCATGAGAGTCTCATTGAAAAAATTATCTGAAACGTCTTTGATTTTCGAGTAATTATCCTCAATTTGTTTTTTGATTTTTGCGACAACCTTGTCGCATTTCATTTGACGTTCCAGTTCGACACGTTCCAATTCTCGCCACGCTTGTTCACATTTCTTGCCGCATTGAAACTGCTCTATAAGATCAAAATACTCCTGATAGGATAATGCGCCTAATGGCGCGTCAATGTCTTCTTCTGTACAATTGGGATTATTTGAAATACAATCTTCCAACGATTGACGCAAATCTTGAGACATATTTTTCCAGGATTTTTCTTTTCGTTCTTTCCAGGCCTGAAACTGCGCCTGAGCCTGTTCCAAAGCGTCATTTGCCTGAGCTAACGATTCGTGCGTAAACGATTGCAATTGCTCAATGGCTGTTTGTAAACCCCTGTTTTCAGCCTTGATGTCAAGCAGCTCTTTCGGTATAGGCGGCAACTGAATTGCGCCTGTTTGAATTGTTTTTCGCTCAACTTGTTCAGGCGTAAACGAAACTTCAATATCCTCAATTACAGGTTTTTCAATAACAGCGTCCTCAGATTTGTCCGGAAGAATAAATGTAACTTTAGATCTAAACGGTTTTCCTAACAACGTTTGTTCGACCCGATTAACAAGCTCTTTAATCGTTTCCGGCGTCTGCTGTGGAACCTCATAACGACTTAAATGAGCAACATGATAACAAAGTTTTGTATGTTCAATGTGTTTAAAACTGCCAATTTTATATGGAATAACGGGCTTATTGCATTCTTGAGCCAAAGTTACTTCTTTAACAATTTCGTTAGACTCTTTTACTTCCGGAGTCCAGAACAAAAGAAGAAGCTTACTGGCTAAAATAGCAATTGTAATAGCTTCAGAATATTCCATGCCATAATTAACTCCTTCCCGGTCAATAAAGTAAGAAATGTCCCGACGGATGAATTCTTCTTCTACCGGAGTAACTATATCGACGTTGCAATGCCGATATGAAATAAAGACGTCTCCGGTAATCAGCGGCGACGATTTCGTATCAACAGGCAAAGGGATATCGCCTTTAAGTGAATAGAACGGCGTTTGTGTTTTACCCAACTCTAAAGTCGTCTTACCAATATTGCTGCTAATATAACTTACAATTTTGGAAACGCTGTCGAGGCGGCGATTCATCGCGTCCAGTAAATGCGCTGTAAAAATCCCGTGCTTTCGTTCATCCCATTCGTAAGCGCTTTGACCGTTATCGCAGGAATTGAGAATTGCCACGTTAGATTGGAACCCTGGAATCTGCTCTTTTCTTTTCTGAACAATGTCTCGAACGGCTTTTTCGATAATATTCTGGTCGTCCGATGTCAGAACTTCTGAAACTCCCCGGTCGTGCGTTTTTTGGCAACAGTCCAGAATCAAACACGTATTCTTTGCTCTGATATTGGAAAGGGCGCTTTGAAGCTGAGAAAAGGCCCCCCCCATTTTTTCTATGGCATCGTCCATAACGTTTGATGGACAGAAATAACGCTGACCGTTGCAGAATACGCCATGTCCCCAGAACCCGAAAATAAACAGGTCAAGCTCTTGATTCTCCAACTTTTCTAACTGTTTTAAAATAATATTCCAGCTGGTCGGGTTGAGCAATCCCGACTTGGCGTCTGTTAAGAGCAAGACCTCGTTATCAGAAAAGCAGTAATTTTGCTTGAGAGCCAGTTCAACCGCTTCCGCATCCTGTCTGGCATATTTCAATTCCGGCAAAATCTGGTATTTGTTAATTCCGATTAACAAAGCCTGCTTTTTCATGGATGTTTCTGACATGGGAAATCTCCAAATTATTGAATTACAATATTTACTTGTTTAAATTATAGTCGAAAAATAAGAATGCGTCAACAGGGGGAAGTAAGGCTGTAGGCAATAGATAAGAGAGAGTGGTAAGTAATAAGTGGTAAGTGGTTAGTGGAAAGTGCCTAGTGCCTAGTGCCTAGTGCCTAGTGCGTAGTGCGTAGTGCATAGTGCATAGTGCATAGTGAGGGGAGCGCTTTGCGTCCTATGCACTAAGTACTAAGCGCTAAGCGCTAAATTCTACTCCCTACTCCCTATTCCCTACTCCCTATTCCCTCTATTTTATTTTTTCTGCAAAATCGGAATTATCCTCAAGAGCGGCTTTTCTGCAGTCGATAGAAATAATAAGTGTAAAGGTTGATTACACGTCTATGCGTAATTAATCAATAGATAATTGGAGAAAATCCATGCGACCATACAATACCTATCGTAATCCCGAACTCAGCCAGCCGGTTTCATCGGTAGAAAATACGCTGTCGGACAGAACGTCGAATTCAAACGCGCCGTTTGATATTTTACGTTCGCTGTCAGAATCCATTAGCGTAGATTGCGGATCATTTGAGATTTCAGAGCCGACAGAATACTATCAGAACTCGTCCGCCCCCTCTCACGTTTCGTTTGTTGACCCGAGAGGCAGGGAAATTCAGACTCCCGTTGAAAGCGCTCCTGTTGCGCCTGTCAACAGAGAACCGGCAATCAGAGAATCTAATACGGCGCAAAATACCAATATGTCGTCTGTAAATGCTGTGGCTGACATGGATGACGACAATTACGATTGCATGAACGATCCCAATTATCGCGCTCAAAGCCAAAATGAAGCAAGCGCTCCGTCTTTTGAAGAACTCATGGCGCGTACGGCGGAAGGCCTTGCAAGAATGCGGGAAGAAACCGACAGAGCCTATTCAAATTCGGAGAATAACGGAACTTCGAAATCTCAGGACAGAACCGAGTCTGTTGAAAACGTTTCGAAATCGAAAGAGAAACCGTCAACCGACGCTCAATCAAAATCAACGCCGAAAAAACGTTTTCTTTCCGGTATTAACTGGGGCAAAACCAGAACAACGCTTTTTAGTCGAGAGACAATTAAACTGGTTTTTCTTACCGTTGCAATCAGCGCCTTGATTGTTTCGGCAGTTATTTACAAACAATCGCCGCGTCGAAATAACGGTTTGCCGGAATCGGAAGACGTCGTTATAAATCAATCGGATTCCGAAATTCCGGACGTTCCGGTTCAGAAAAATGCGGTTGCTGCGAATAATGACGAGTTTAACGATCCCGCCAACGACAATTACTGGAATCCGAGTAACGATAACTGGGCTTCCTCCGATGAGCCGAATCCGAGAGCTTTGACAGATCAAATGCGAGGCGATTATCAGTCGCCAACGTTTGACGCTGACTCAGGATACGAATACAACCAGACCGTATCAAACGATTTTTCCAATCCCGAAGACGTTGGGCGTCAGCTGGCGTCGCCGCACAGTTCAAATCAGTTTGCTGAAACCATGCCGACGTACAACGTCGAACCGAAATATGCGGACGTATCTCCTGCATTCGGTTCTCAATACACTCCAAGCGAATATGAGTCTCCGGTTTTAGAAGACGATACCGTCAGCGGGTACTCCGAGACGGGGTATAACTCTAATTTCATGAGATAAGGGAGTAGGGAATAGGGAGTAGGTGGATAGTGCATAGTGCATAGTGAGGGGAACGCTTGCGTCCTAAGCGCTAAGCACTAAGCACTAAGCACTTCTACTGGCTACTGTCTCTTAACTTCTCAGCGCTATTCCTTTTTCTTTCAAGAAGTCCAGCCAGGCGGCGCGAAACTGTTCGATTTCTTCTCCGGTAAGAGTGTGGTCTGCCGCTCCGATTTGCGTTCTGAACGTGTACGACCCCATGCCGGGTTCCATGCCCTTGCCCTTATAGCAGCCAATAAAGCTGCGGGAAACGAGCAGCGGGTGAGTGAACTCGGACAGAATCTTGTCCAGCTTGCCGAATCCGGCGTCGACCGGCCAGACGAGGGAGAAGTCCGCCCAGGAGCCGGGGAAGACCGGAATCGGCTGACATTCCATCGACGGGAACACGTCCGCGTCGACGTCGTCGAGGCAAATTTCAAACCAGACGACTTGTCCGCCTTCGGAAACGACCGTCTTGAGCAGGTCGCCTTCGATGTATCCCAGCGAGCCGACGATTTTGCCGTCAATCTTAATCGCAATCCAGGCGCCGGGCTGCTGCCATGGGAACGACGCTTTGTCTTGAATCTCGAACTCCGCCGGTTTGTCGAACCAGATTTTACCAAGGTCTTCGACTGCGCCCTTGACGCTTCGGTAGAGTTCTTCCAGCGACCCCGCCGCGGCTGTCTGATAGACAACGCCCGCCAAATTGATCTTTTCCAGACAGGACTTCGGTCCGTTGTCGAAGAAGATGTGACCAATTTCAAACAGCTTGAACGCGTCGCGGAACTGGCGGTTCTTTTCGACCAGAGCGAACAGGTTTGGCATGAGCGTTGTGCGGAGGAATCGATGTTCCGTCGACGACGGGTTGGCGAACTCCATCGGTTTGAGCGCCGGGTCTGTTACGCCGTGATTTTCCAGCTTGAGGGCTTCAATCCACTTCTCGTTGAACCAGCAGTAGTTATGAACTTCTGTATAGCCGTATCCAACCGCCAGCAAACGGCGCGCTTTGTGTTCCGTTCTCAGCGGAGCGTCGACGTACAAGGCGTGAGTCGGAACGCACGGCATGACGGGTTCCATGTTGTCGTAGCCGAAAACGCGGAGGACTTCTTCAACGATGTCTTCCTGAATGGAGATGTCTTTTCGGGCGCGGAACGGCGGAATGCCAACCAAAAGCTGCGGCTGGTCAGAATCCGTATTTTTGAACTCCGCGGTAAATCCGAGCGATTCGAGAATCTGGCTGATTTTTTCGTGCGGCAGTTCAATTCCCGCCAAGGCGTTGAAGCGTCCGACCGGCATTTCGATGAAACGGAACTGATCGTCCAGAGAACCGTCCATTGACCAGCGGGTTGTAACAACGATGTCCGCGCCGGCGTTTTGTAACAGGTGAAGAATTCGCCCTGCGGCAACCTTGACGTTCATGGGCGGCTGCGATTTTTCGTATCGCTGAGCGGCGTCTGAACGCAGGTCAAGGCGAACGGACGTGCGGCGAATTCGAGCCGCTTTGAAGTTCGCGCATTCAAGCAGCATGCGTTTGGTCGTCGGCTTGATTTCCGATTCCAAACCGCCCATAACGCCCGCCAGAGCAACCGGCTTGTCCTCGTTCCAGATGAGCAGGTCTTCCGGAAGAATCTTGCGGGTCTGTCCGTCCAGAGTGGTGAACTCTCTGTCAACCTTGGCAGTGTCGATTCTCACCGCGTTGAGGCAATCGCCGTCAAAGGCGTGAGTCGGCTGACCGAGGTCGAACATGCAGTAGTTGGTAACGTCGACCAGAAGCCCCATCGTTCGCTGACCGATAGCGTGCAGACGTCGCTGCATAATCAGCGGCGTAACGGGAATATTGGGCGCTTCAAACCCGATGCATCCGTAGCACGGACAGTTTTCCAGATCGTCAATTTTAACCGGGAATTCCGGGAGGTTGTCGTACTGCGACAAGTCAACCTGGGGCAGCGCTTTAAGCGGACGCCCAAACACGGCAGAGAACTCGCGCGCGAATCCGTAATGCCCCCACAAGTCCGGACGGTGCGTCAGGGACTTGTTGTCAATTTCGATGAGCGTATCGGTTTCCGGAATGTAGTCAATCAGAGCCGCTCCGTTGGGAACGCTCTGCGGGATTTCCAAAACGCCTTCGTGCCATTTCGACATGCCCAGTTCTTTGGCGGAACAGCAAACGCCCTGAGACGGATACCCGGCAACGGTCGCTTCTTTAATCACGCCGCCGTTGATTGTCGTTCCGACGGGGGCAAAGGCGACTTTCATGCCTAAGACGCAGTTCGGCGCGCCACAGACCGAGTTGAACTTCTGACTGCCGCAGTCAACGACGATTTTGGTCAGCTTGTGTTCCGGCTCGTCTTTGACGACTTCTGCTTCAATAATCTGCCCAACCAAAACGCCTTTGACAAATCGATGGAGCGTTTCCACGCCTTCGACTTCAGCCGTAGCCAACGTCAGGCGAGAGGCAACCGTATTGATATCCAGACCTGAAAGGTCAACGTAGTCCGAAATCCAGTCTAATGAAATGAACATGGCGGAGGGGGTAAGGATTGAAAAATGTAATAAATGGGTGATTGGGTAATGTTTCTGGGGAGCGGACATTGTCCGCGTAATCAAAGGTTGATTGTTTTTAGCGGGTAATACCCGCCCCCCGAAATTGTTTCTGGGGAGCGGACATTGTCCGCGATAATCAAAGGTTGATTGTTTTTGGCGGGTAATACCCGCCCCCCCGGAGACCGTGCGACGGCTTGCCGTCGCTTTTAAATTTATATTATTATAAACGCTTTTTAGAAAACGTCAAGGAAGACGGGGAACGACGGGAAAATTCGGAATTCGGAATTCGGAATTACGCAAGCGACCAACGGGAGCGGTTTTTGGCAGGCGCGCGGCAGCGCGGACTGGGAGCTGCGCCTCGCCGCCCTTGAAAAAACTTTCGGTCGCCAGCAAGCTGACGACCTTTTAGGGAAGTTTTTTCAAGGATTAAGAGGGGAAAACCTTTTTTGTAAAAAAGGTTCTTCCCCTCAAACTCCCCTTTCCAAAAAACTTTAGTAAGGGATGTAAAAAACAACCACTATTCCCTACTCCCTATTCCCTACTCCCTAAAATGCGGTATAATTACCTCCATGAAGATAATAATCATAGGCGCGGGACCGGCTGGGATGGTTGCCGCGATTGCTGCCGCTGAAAATCCCGATAGCGACGTCGTCGTTCTGGAAAAGAACGATATTCCCGGCAAGAAGCTGCTCGTTTCCGGCTCCGGACGGTGCAACGTTACCAACGGGATTCATATAGAGGAATTCCTCTCCCGGTACGGCGGGCGGGATCGGTTTGTCAAACCGGCTCTGCTGTCGTTTACCAACCGGGATTTAATGCAGTTCTTTAACGCCCGGCGTGTGCCCATGACGACGATGGAAAACGGCAAAGTCTTTCCTCGAACCGAACGAAGCCGCGACGTTCAGCAGGCTCTTATTGACGAAATGCAGAGACGGGGCGTTAAGCTTGTAACGCAGGCTGCTGTTCGAGACGTCAAATACCAGCCGGATAGCGAGTTCCCGTTTGCCGTCGTTACAGCAGACAAAACGTATCAGGCGAATCGGGTCGTTATCGCCACTGGTGGGAAGTCGTATCCCTCAACCGGGTCGACGGGCGACGCCTACGCCTGGGCGGAATCGCTGGGACATACGGTCTCTACGCCGGTTCCCGCTCTCACGCCGGTAAAAATTGAGGGCGACTTTGTACTCAAATCCTGCGCGGGAATTGCGATGCCGTGCCTGTCCATGACGCTGCGCCGCGGGGGTCGAAAAGTAACAGATTTCTCCGGCGACATTATTATTACTCATACGGGCTTTTCCGGACCTGGCATTCTCGACAACAGCCGGTTCATGACCCCCGGCGACGAGCTGTCAATTTGCTGGGTTGACCCGTCCACCGCCGTCAAGCTGGACAAGGTGATTATCGAGACGCTTGAAAAGGCGGGAAAGAAGACGATTAAACACGCGCTGAGCGTTCTCGGTCTGCCGGACAGACTGCTGGAAAAGTTCCTGACGCTTGCTGGAATTGAGCTTGACCCGCGCCCGAAACTGGGCGACCCGCCGTCGAAACGGGTGATGGCGTCACATCAGTTTTTCCCCTGTCGGATTTACGGCGATTCTCCTGGCATGACCAAACAGCAGCGCAAAGAGTTTGTCAAGTATTTGCGGGAATCCCGCTGGATAATCGACTCGCTGGGCGATTTCAACGACGCGATGGTAACCGCCGGCGGCGTAATTACAACGGAAGTCAACCGTCAAACGATGGAATCCAGAATCGTTCCCGGCTTGTATTTCGCCGGAGAAGTTTTAGACGTCGACGCCGACACCGGCGGGTTCAATTTGCAATGGGCGTTCTCGTCGGGCGTCATGGCTGGGAAGACGAGCGGAGAAGGCAGTAGGCAGTAGGGAGTAGGGAATAGGGAGTAGGGAATAGGGAATAGGAAATAGGAAATAGAGGGAAATGAAAAAAGGCAATAGGCAATAGTAAGGTGAAAACTTACTACTGCCTACTGCCTATTGCCTAATGCCTATAACTTATTTAGCAGCAAGCTTTGGAGTCTTCTTTAGAGGCGGATGAGCAAGCGCAAGCGGGTTTTTTGACCTCGAACGTACGGCGTTCCTTGAACTCTTCTTTTTTGCCTTTGTTCCAGTTGGAAACCGGACGAAAATAACCGCATACTCTTGAATAGACCTCTGTTTTTTCTCCACAAACTGACATTGAAATCTCCTTGCTTAAACTGAATGGTAAATGTTGTAGTTTTGACTCTGTTTTTGTTGAAGGTCAAAACCCGAAAATTAACCCTTAGAACGTTTGGCGAACCTCTCGCTCCTTTGGAATCCGTTCCAAACGGGTGGTAATATACCACAATATTCGGCATTGTCAACCCCAAAGATAACAACATCTAGTATTTTTCTCAAAAAATTTTTCTGAAACGTTGGAAAATGGCTAAACTGAACAAAATGCGGTTACAGAGTTCTTTCTTATTTACGCAAAACATAATTGATAGCGCTTTTTCAGATTATATTTTTCTCGATAGGGCTTGTCAAAAGGAACAAGACGTTTATAATCAAGGACGCTATGAAAAACAATAAACTTCAAAAACGTATGGACCAAATCGCTCAGGTCTTGGGCGAACTGTACCCCAACCCGAAATGCGCGTTGAACTTCTCCTGTCCGCTGGAACTGCTCATCGCCACGATTCTGTCGGCGCAATGCACTGACAAACGGGTCAACGAGGTCTCTCAAACCCTGTTTAAAAAGTATCGGACCGCGGAGGACTACGCCAACGCGTCTCAGGAAGAGTTTGAAGAAGACATCCGCTCGACCGGGTTCTACCACAACAAGGCGAAAAACATTCGCGCCTGCTGCGCCGAGATTATCGAACGATTCGGCGGGGAAGTCCCCAACAACCTCGAAGACCTGGAATCCCTGCCGGGCGTCGGGCATAAAACCGCCAACGTCGTCCTGACCAACGCCTTTGGAATTTCGTCTGGAATTCCTGTTGATACTCACGTTATCCGGCTGTCCAACCGCTGGGAACTGGTCGACACCAAAGACCCGCTGAAAATCGAAGCCGTTCTGAAAGAGCTTATCCCGCAAGAAAACTGGACGGACGTTGGACATCAAATCATCTTGCACGGTCGAGCAGTCTGCTCCGCCCGAAAGCCCAACTGCGAAAACTGCCAGATGAGCGGTTTTTGTCC
>JAFZAL010000147.1 GCA_017557195.1 Thermoguttaceae bacterium
CCTAAACCTGAAATTCCGAACTAGTATTTAACGCATTATAACGAAATCGGCGTAATTTCGCAACAGGAATTTTGGAAAAGCCGAAAAACAGATTCAATTTTGGGAGAATCACGATGAAGATTCGCGCATTTGTTGTTCTTTGCCTTTCATTAGGACTTCTGGCTGGTTGCCAGGGACCTCAGCGAGTTGCTGGACCGTACGAAGCTTACGGACCGGAAACAGAAGTCGCTGCGACACAGGGTTATCAGACCGCCGCGCCTTACGGAGCGGTCGGAGCGGGTTATGGCGCCAGCGCGCCGGCAATGCGCCGCGCCGCACGCCAGGGATACGGTCCGATGGTTGTCAACGCCAATAATCCGGCGGTTGCTGGACCTGGCCCGGGCGTTATCGCCGGTCAGCAGTATGGAGCGGCGCCTGGCGCGGTACAGACGTCTCAGGTTTCGTTTATCGGCCCGGCTGGCGCTCGAATTCAGTGGGACATTTCCGCTGTCGGCGCGTTTGATTCTCCGGAACTGGTTTGCCCCGGACGCGAAAACTTCCCGCAGAACGGCATTTATCGTCTGAAGCTGTCCCACATCCCGGGACGCGAAGGCGTTGAACTGTATCCGACGCTGGAAATTGCTCCGGTTACCCCCCGCACCGTCGAATTCCTGACCCATCAGGCGATTTCGGTTTCGTTCACCGACGAAGACATTACTCAGGTTCTCAGCGGCAACTTCGTAACGAAGGTCATTTATCTGCCCGATCCGGAATTCCAGGAACTGGCGATTGCCGTTGGAACGCCTGACACGCTGGTCAGCACCCGCCTTGATCCGGGCGTAGACCCGATCACCGAAGCGGCTCGCCGCGGTTCGATCATGGCGATCGTTCGCTTGGGCAACATCGACATCCAGAAAGGCGGCATTGAAGCTCAAGGCATCGGACAACCGGTTTCAATGGGCAGCCCCTACATGAACGCCGCTGGCGCTGCAAATCAGAACTACTACGTCTCTGGAGTTTCCGGCCCGGCTTACGGCGCCCCCTCGCAGATGACCCCCAGCGGAATCCCCACCCCGGCTTACGTTCCCAACGCTTATACGGGAAACAGAACCGAAAAAAACTATAGACGCAATACGGTTGACGCAACTCGTCCTCTTCCGTAGTAAATCAAGCCGCCTCGGCAGCGGCTAAAACGCCCAAATCAGGGCAAGCCGAATCCTCGATTTCGTCATAACGCACTTTAACCGTCTGAACCGGAAGGCAAAAAAATCCGGTTCAGACGGTTTTTTCGTTGGAATTCTCTAATTATTTAGCCGATATAAAAATATAGGGATTATTCTGATAAGACCGCGCAGAGCCAAATAATGCGCCATTTTTTCAGAAAAATAACAACAAATCAGACTAATCGTCTGCCGGTATGATTGGATAAATACCGGTTTGCAATAACTTTAACCATGGACGGTTCAGGGATGAACGTTTACTCAAACGCAATCAGACGCGCTTTAACTTCCAGTCTGGCAGTATTGATTTTGCTCAGTACCGCCTCGGTATCTTATTCCCAGCGTTCTGCGGTTGGAATTCCACCGGTGCATTATAACAGCGCAGGCGTTCGCGCGCCCGGATTTCTTGGTCAGCAGCGTTTACACATGGGCGGTCCGGTTCAAGGATACTATCAGCCGGTTCTGATTACCGGACCGAAGGGCGTCAATATATCCATGACGTATCAGGGAGAATTCACGCCGCTCAAGCCCATGCCCAACATCGTTGGCCTGCTCATTGGACAGGTTTATCGAATCCGAATTACCAACTTCCCGATTTTGGACGCACAGGGTGCAGAACTCTATCCAACGTTGGAAATTATCGACAGAATTTACGCCCCGAAGGGCAAAGAGGTTCAAAACCCGATTGTCGTTGAAATATCGCTGGAAGACATCAAAGAGGCTTTACGAGGCAATCTCGTTACGAGAGTTATTTATCTTGAAGACCCAAACAATCCCATTCCGACGGTCAATCCGCCCAATAAATACCAAAGTACGTTTGACATCCCGTCAGACGCCGACCCTGTTGCCGTCGCCGATACGATGGGGCGTCCGGTTGCCGTATTGCGACTGGGCGGACGTATGCCGATTCGAACTCAGGAAGGACTTTTAAGCGACGAATTTCAATTCGGATCGCCTTCATTTATCGATTACAATACCAACGTCCCCGCCACGCGAAAGTCAACGACGACTATCGCCCCGGCTAAACAAGGCGCTCAGAAGCCCAACGCTCAAGGCAAGCAGCCTGCTGAGCTTCCAACGGAGCAGCCGGACAACTCGCCTGGCGCAGACGACGGGTTCGACAACATCGAATTTTAATTAAATCAGAATATCACGCGTCCGTCTTAATTCAACCGAATTCAGACGGAACGCAACGTTATAAATACAACTTCAATAACCAGCGTTTTTATATAACGTTTGATTAAACAGGAACGGAACAAATGAATATTCGCAGACCTTATATTGCATCCAACAGCGTTCAACTGCTTTTTGTTGCAGCGTTGAGCGCGCTAATGCTTTGTTCAATGACCTCCTGCGCTACCAAAGGCGCCGACGGGAAACATTGGGTTTTCGTTCCGGTAAACGCTCACGTTGAAAAGGGCGCAAAAACAGACGAACAAACGCAAGCCGTTTCTGAGAATACGGAATCGAACGGCGCAGTTACGAAGAGTATTACCATCAAGAGCCAATACGACGTTGCCGCTCCAAACGATCCTATGGCATACGATCCCAACGGACCGATTGAAGTCAAACGTCTGCCCTCGGTAGATACAGAATCCACTCCGGAAACCGCGCCGATTAGCCCAGCTATTGGCAATCAGATTACTCCTGACGGTTCGGCTTCCATCAATATTAACGGATACGTCAATGGCGGAGCGTCATTCCGCGGGCAGTCCGGCAATTTCAATCCGCAGGATTTTGAACAGATGATCGGAGGACAGGAAGGACAAATCAGAGACTTTCAGGTTCTGTCAGACGTTCCCTTGTCAGAAGCTCAGCCGCTGCCGCCGCAAAACTTCGCGCCCACTCCGGCTGTTCCGTACTCGTCTCCAACCATTCAGGACTTTCAACCTGAAACCCCATATCCAGCGCCCGCAGCGCCGGGAGTCTCGCCAGGAATCGGAACCCCGCTTCCGTTCAATCAGCCGCAAGGCGGAGTCCGTTCCGCCTGGACCCCGCCGGGAATTCAGCCGTCCAACGGCGGACAGTGGCCGCAAGACGAATTCATCGCCGACGGCGGCATGGGACCGAAAGGCGTTAAAGTCCACGACGACTTCTCCGTTTCAGGTCTTGAACCGGAAAACACAATCGTTCACTTCGACACCATCGACGGCAAAGTCGGCGTTGAAGCCAGTAACAGAGTCGAGATTTACGCTCCGAAATTTCGCGCCGTCCGTCAGGTTATTTACGCAGGCGTAAACGAAAACGTCCAGAAACCGATCGGCTACGATGGAACCAGACTGGCTGTTAACCAGCAGCGAAACGTCAGCGGAATGCAAAGCAAACAACATCTGGCTTACGGCGAAAATATTGCTGCTAAACCGGGCGAACAGTTTATTGGCAAGGTCGCCGCGGGCGAATCGTCAAACCGACGTCAGATGATGATGGCCGACAACTCGTTCCGCGCCTACGAAAACCTCAAGATTATCAAGACCGGCGTTATGGATCGTTCAGAAACCGGCATGCTGGCGGAATCCATTCGCCGCGCCGCGTCCTGGGGATTTACGTCTAATCCGCAAGTCGCCATTGATTACAATCGAGTCATGGCGGTCGTCAAAGACGAAGGCCCCGGCATTGTGTATCAGCTTGACAAAGACACGCACAATCCCAAAGTGCGAATTGTCAAAATCGCCAGCGTTGAAGACGCTCGCCCCGGAGATCACATCGAATTCACCATTCGTTTTGACAACGTCGGCGACGAACCCGTTGGAAACGTTACCATTCTGGACAGCTTGACCGGACGTCTGGAATACGCAGAAGGCTCCGCGCAATGCTCCAAGAAAGGCGCGTTCATGACGGAACCAAACAAAGCCGGGTCGCTCGTTCTGAGATGGGAAATCGAAGACCCGCTCGAACCGGGCGAAGGCGGAATCATTCGATTTGAGTGCGTTGTTCGTTAACGACGCTTTGACTAAGAATTGAAGGCAAGCCGGGAACGTGAGTTCCCGGGATAAAAAAGAACCGCGTTAGCGGTTCTTTTTTAATAGTCGCGGGTTTCAACCCACGGGTTCACACCCGTGGCTCGCCTAAACTATTTTTTCATTAACTATCTTCCAATAAAAAACGCGAGCTGTCGCTCGCGTATTCCGGGGGCTTACGCACCCCGGCTCGCCATTATTATTTTTCTATCTTACAGAATCTCGGCTTTAATCTGCTCGATGAGCGTCTTGGCTTTGCTGATTTCAGCCTTTTGACGTTCCGGTTCCTGGGGAATTTCGCGTTCGATGGTCAGCGCGCCTTCGTACCCGATTTCCTTGAGCGTTTCGAGGAACATCTTCGCATTGACGTCGCCATCGCCAAAGGGAACTTCGCAGCCCCAATCAACGCCCGGCTTGTCAGCCCATTTGCCGTCTTTGCAGTGGCAGGAACGGACGTACTTGCCTACCTTCTTTAACGCTTCAATCGGCTCGCCAGAACCGTAAAGAATCATGTTGGCAGGGTCAAAATTAACGCGAAGATTCGGACGGTCAACAGCGTGAATGAACTTCAAAAGACCGTCAGCCGTTTCCTGTCCGGTTTCCAGATGGAGGAACTGACCGTTGTTGGCAATGTAGTCGCAAACTTCCTGAGCTACCGCGACAAGGTCTTTCCACGTTTGCGGGTCGTCTTCTTCATGAGGAATGAATCCGATATGAATTCCGACAGCGTCGCATCCCAGCAGTTTGGCGAAATCGGCGATTTCCTTGACTTCCTGAGTTCGCTCCGCTCGCGTTTCAGGCGGAACCAGACCGATCGTCTTTTGCGTCGTTGGGATATCCGCATACGATTCGCCGTCAAAGCCGCAGAACACGACTGTCAGCTCTGCGCCAACGTCCTGAAGCTTGGCGATAAACTCCTTCGCCTTTTCGGGAGTTCGGGAATTTTTGTGAGGCGTATGCATCTGAATCGCCTTGATTCCCAGTTCCTTAACAACGTCCAACTGGACGCCTAAACCAGCGTCAATACTGGCAAATACGCCGACTGGCCACTTTTCACTTGTCATATCCAAAAGAGTGCGGTTAGGGTTAAACAAATCAATTATACAAAACAGTTCGATTACAGGAACGGATCGTCTTCAGCATCCGCCGCTCCGCCATCGTCGGCTCCAGCGTCATCCGCTCCGGCATCGTCTGCCCCGGCGTCGTCTGCTCCTGCATCGTCTCCAAAGCCATCGTCAGCTCCGGCATCGTTTCCGCCTGCGTCGTCGCCAAAGGCATCGTCTCCGAAGCCGTCGTCGTCTTTAGCGCCGTCATCTCCGAAGGCGTCATCGTCGTCGCCAAAATCGTTGCCGGCGTCATCGCCAAAGTCGCCGCCATCGTCGTCGCCGTTGAAGCCGGGTTCTTCTTCGTCTTCATCAGCTTTTTTCTTATCGGCAGCATGATGTTCATTAGCCGCCGGGTCAAAATCGGCATCTTCCTTGACTGTTGGATCTTGACGGAAATAAATCGGCTTTTCCTGGTCAATCTGAGCCAGACACTGAATCATGCCGTCTTCCGTTGCCAGATAAATGCGGTCTGTAATTTCGTTAAGATATTGAATCTTGTTGTTATTGAGCGGCATTGTTCCCAAAACCTGTCCGGACTGAACGTCCATAACCGTCAGATTATTGCGGCTGTCAACCGTATACAATCTGGAATTGGTTCGAGAAAGGAATCGTACAATTCCGGGCGTCTGCCAGATTTTTTCTCCCTTGACAGCGTCAAGACAGAACATGCCTTTTTGATACGTCGGAACGTACAGATGCCGTTCATACTGTTTTCTCTTTTTTGCATCCCGTTTTTCCAGCTGGCGGCAAACGACAGCCAGGTGTTCAACAATGGGTTCGTTGCAAGGATAGGTCCAAAGCTGTTTGCCGTCGTTTTCACGTATGCAATAAACGTAACCGTCGCGGCTTCCCATATAGACGTTGCCCGTCTGATCAGGCAAATCGTTATCCAGTTCGATAAACGTCGGGCGAGACGTGATCGTCTTTTCCGTAGGAACGTGATACAGAATTTCAAAATTGTCCGCCATATCAGACGTGCCAATAGACCCAAGATACATGGAGCCGTCGTCTGTAACCCAAACAACGTGATCCACGCCAGAGGAAACGGTGTTAAAAGCGGCGTCTTTTATGTCGTCGCGGGAGATAACCGGACTCTGATAAATTCTGCCGACAGACTGGGCGTTGAGCGGTTCAACATACTGGTCGAGAATGCGAAGGCTGTCGCGCCTTTCGATTTCCAGTTGTTCGCGCTCTTCGGGAGTAAGCGTACTCTCGCTTTTGCCGTGTTCCGCTAACGGATCGCCAATCAGGCGCAGGGGAAATGACTGCATGCGTCCATTGATGCCGGGGATGTAAACGCGGCTTTCGCTCACTGCAGGACCAGCCCCGGGAATGACGTCCGCCTCGCCCGACCAAAGCAGCTTTCCGTTGTAACGGTTGTAGACGTAAATGCTCGACCCGTTCATAACGGAAACGTAGTTTTTACTGGCGCTCATTTCTGAAACAACCAAATCCCGACGCCCAACCTGAACGGTCCACTTCGTTGCCCCCGTTTCAGCATCGAACGCCTGAAGCTGTCCGGTGTCTGTTAAAGAAAACAGCGTTCCATGAGACAGGAGAAGCTGTTTTAACGTAGACTGGGAACTGCTCATTGTCGCCTGAGCAGTCCATTTGCGAGTCAAGCCAATTCTGCGCGCTTGAGGCTGAGTGATAAGCTGGGAAAAACCGTCGTTAGCCAATAATACTAACAACAGACAAAAAAACAACGCCGATTTAAGTGTATGGTTTAACATTGAATATCTCCAAAGGGAACATTGACAGCTATTACAAACCATCTTCCATTTTGAAATTATAGTCCATCTAATGTATTTTAATCTATCTTTTAGATTTGCAAGAGCCAATTTCGGTTTTTTTCCTCATTTTTCATAATTTTATCGCGTTTTCGTTCTTATTCATTGATAAAATCGATACAAATTCTATAGATTGAATATCATTTTCCTCTGTAAAAAAGAAAAAGAAATCAGATTTTTCTTCTTAACCACTTGAAAGGTTAAATTGTTTGGTGTATAATAAACCCATATTTATATAAGAAAAGTGAGAAGTTGTAAGTAGTAAGTTTTTAGTGGTTAGTGGTTAGTGGTTAGGACGCAAGCGCTCATCTAACTTACCACTTTCCACTTACCACTTACTACTAACTGTTCCTGTAAAAGATAACCCCATTCCCCATACATCAATGATAGATCAAGCTCGCATTGACGATTTATATGTAAATCATTCCCGGCGATGGGAAGATTTCAAATACGTATACCCTGTTTTAAGCCGGCGTTCCCGAGGCATTTCCCTGGGAATCGACTTAAGTCCCGCCTGCGAATGTACGTATAATTGCGTCTACTGTCAGGTGGAAAAGCACAATTTGTCCGCTGTTCCGGCACAAAATCGCGTTATCGACCTGGACGTTTTGCATGAAGAACTGCACCTGTTGTTTATCGGCGCGTTAAAAGGACTGATTTTTAATCATTCTCCTTTTGACGCCACGCCGGAAGACCTGCGGCGGCTTAACGACGTCGCCTTTAGCGGTAACGGCGAACCGACGCTGAGCAAATACTTTCTGCCCGCCGCCCGCATTGCGGCAGACGTTCGGCAGGAATGCGACGGGAAAGACGTCAAACTTGTACTCATTACCAACTCCACCTGTCTTGACCGTCCAGACGTTATCGAAGGCGTTGACGTTTTAATGGCAAACAACGGAGAGATCTGGTGCAAACTCGACGCCGGCACAGAAGCGTATTACAAAAAAATCGACCGATCCGCCGTTCCTCTGGAAAAATGCGTAAACAACATTATCGCAACCGCACAACGCCATAAAGTAATTATTCAGACGCTTTTTTCAGACGTTCGCGGCGACGGAGGTCCGTCTGACGCCGAAGTCGACGCCTATATTGCCCAGCTGGAAAAGATACTCGACGCTAACGGTCAGATTGATTATGTTCAGGTTCACACCGTCAGGCGCATTCCGGCAGAAAAGGGCGTCGTTGCCCTGCTCCGCCAGCGTCTGGACAACGTCGCTGACAGAATCACAACTCAAACCGGTTTAAAAACCGCCGTTTACATTTAAAAAAGCTTCTAGCCGCTAGCGGCTCAACTCCCTAACTCCCTACTCCCCATTCCAACGATGAACAATCATTTGTATTTGCTGTTGGGCGCTGCGACTGCCCCTGTAATTATAGGCTTATGGTACATTTTTGCCAAAGACCGATACAACAAAGAACCTGCCCACATGCTCTTGGGCGCTTTCCTGTTAGGCGTGGTAAGCATTCTTCCAATCGGCATTATTGAATTTATCATCATGGGAATTGGCTCTCTGGTCGTTCCTGAGAATTCCCCTTTGCTTTCTTCAGCGTGGGCAGCGTTCATCGCTGCAGCAGTTACCGAAGAATGTTTCAAACTGTTTTTCCTGTACGCATTTGTCTGGAACAGTCCTGAGTTTGATGAACGATTTGACGGCATTGTCTATGGCGTTTTTGTATCGTTAGGTTTTGCCTGCGTTGAAAATATTCTGTACATTTTTGGATTTTTATTCTCCGATGGAGTTGCAACGGCCTATTCAATAAGTTTAATGCGCGCCATTTTCTCAATTCCTTGTCATTTCTTCTGCGGCGTTATTTTGGGTTATTATCTTTCCCTGGCAAAATTCGAACGCGTTCATACAACCAGTCCTGGCGCCCAGGGAAGCGCTATCCTCAAAGGTTTGTTTTTTGCCGTTCTTTTCCATGGAATTTATGACTTCATCCTGATTTATTCCTCTTCCTTCTCTGCAAACGCCCCAGACGAGTCGAGTTTTAATCTGAAAACAACTGTGGCAAGCGCCATTTTTATCAACGTTTTTCTTGCTTTCAACATTCTGTTTTGGAAACATTGTTATAAACGCATCAACCATTTGGCGAGTTTGCTCCGTCCCAATTCTTTTGACGAGCAGTCTGCTTTGATAACGTGTTCTCACTGCGGAACAACGTACATGTCAGACTTGAGCGCTTGCCCAAACTGCAAGCAGACGACATATTCAAGCGCTCTGGCTGAGAATAATTCCAGCAATGGTTGGACGAATCAGGACCTCCATAATCTCAACAGGTTCCCTTCAAATCACGAAGCAGAACCACCCCAAAGAAACCCTCATGACATATAATTTGAACATCCGTTCAAACGCTGCAATTATATGTTAAATCAATCGGCAGCAAACGCGACCATTAAATCAGCAGGAATATTATAACGTTAATCAGATGAAACCTTCTGACATAACTGACGACCTGAGACCGTTTTTCTTCAAAGACGGCAAATACCTTGACCCGTTAATCATCAGCGTTACCGGGCACAGAGACATTTGGCCCGACGCAGAAATCCTGCTCATGGACAGTCTTTCCGACTTTTTAACCGATTTTTTCAAAAAAGAGTCTAAAAAGCGTCCTCAAAGACCAATCGTATTCCTCGACGGCATGGCGACAGGAGCGGATCAACTTGTCGCAACTGTTGTTAATGAGGTTCGAAATAGTTTTGACCCCGGTTTCATAACGCTCATTGCCGTTTTCCCGATGCCGGAAGAAGATTACATTCAGGACTTTTCCGTTCCGGAAACGCAGCGTACATTTGAAGACGCGCTGGATTGCGTGGACGCCAAAATCGCCTTGTCTCTGACAAGAAGCAATCAGGAACTGAGAAATCGCGGAGAAAAAATCCACCGTACAGAGCAATACGTTTTACTGGCGGAATTCCTTGCCAATTCCTGTAACAATCTTATCGCCCTGTGGGACGGGCAGAATTTTGACAACCCAAAGCCGGGCAGCACGACAGACGTTATCACTCGCTATTTAAATCCTGCCGATGACAGTATTGTTTCGCTTCAAGAGGCGATTGAACCATATCGAAATCGGGAACGTTGTATTTTAACAAAGCGCCTCAAAGGTTCTTTGATAACGTTATATACGCCTCGCGACAGCTTTTTGAAACAGCCAAATCTTCTATACCCTGCGGGAAAAACGGCTATCGTAACCTTTCCGAAATCCGCGCAGCAAACAGTATTCAAAAAAATGGACAAAATCGAAAATAAAAAGTGGAACTGGTATAAAGAAGGGCTTCATTTTCAGTGCGCGGGCTGCGGCGGCTGCTGCACCGGCGCGCCGGGATACGTTTGGCTGACGCCCGAAGAAGAAAAACAGATTGCCGATTTCCTCAACATTTCTCTCGACGAATTTGAAAAGACGTATACGCGCATGGTTTACGGTTTGAGAAGGAGTCTGAAAGAAATCCCGCAAAGCAATTACGACTGCGTCTTTTTCAATTCCGAAACGAAACGGTGTTCCATCTACGACGTCCGCCCGGCGCAGTGCCGAACGTGGCCATTCTGGGACTCGCTGCTGAAATCCAAAAGCGACTGGGACGAAGCCAGTCAATCCTGCCCCGGCTGCAATCAGGGACCGCTGATTCCCTTTGAGGAAATCGAAATTCGACGGAAAAAGATCAGCGTCTGATGTGTAGGCAGTAGGCAAGAGGCAGTAGAGTACTTAGTGCATAGTACTTAGCGCTAGTACGCAAAGCGCTTCCCTCACTATGCACTATGCACTATGCACTACGCACTATTCTCTCGCTACTCGCAACTATTTACAAATGCCGAACGATCTCGGCGTGAACGTCTTCAATCGACTGCAAGCCGTCAATGATAATAATGGACTTGGGATGTTTTTTCGACTCGGCTTTAAAACCGTCGCGCAGCCGCTGTTTGAATTCGGCGTCTTCGCGTTCGATGGTGTCCAGTTCCCGGTTGGTCATTCTCGAAACGGCGACCTCCTGCGGGACGTCTAAAACAAACGTTTTATCTGGAACCAACCCTCTGGTTGCGGCAAGCCCGACGTTGTAAATCATTTGAGGGTCAAGCCCGCCGGCGTATCCCTGATAGACGACGCTGGAAAGCAGAAAGCGGTCGCAGACGACCGTCTGTCCCGCAACCAGCGCAGGGGCGATAACTTCTTCAACCAGCTGGGCGCGCGCCGCCATAAAGAGAAACATCTGCGCCAAACGCCCGGTCGGCAAATCGTCCCGGTGCAAAATTATCTTGCGAAGCTCTTCCGATAAAAACGTCGATCCCGGGTCGCGGCAAAGGACAACCTTTTCGCCCCGATTGGACAAGAACTCGCACAGGAGTTTAATTTGAACGCTTTTACCGGCGCCATCCACGCCGTCGATGGAGTAAAACATATATTTAGTAATTAGGATTGAGTTGCGAGTGCATAGTGCATAGTGCGTAGTGCATAGTGAGGGGAGCGCTTTGCGTACTAGCGCTAAGTACTATGCACTAAGTACTACTGCCTACTGCCTCTTGCCTACTGCCTTATCTATAATCCAGCTCAACGTTGTCGAGGTATAACGTCCCAACGGAGCCGTACAAACCAAACTGGATGATTGCCGACGTTGCCTTCGGCGGGACGTCAAAGTACACCCGTTCCGTCCGCCAGTCAAACGAGCCTTTCCAGAACCGTCCTTCAACGCGAGCGATGTCGCTGACCCGTTCGTCGTAAAAAACGATTTGAACGCGAGGCAGTTCTCCGGTATCGGGGTTCATGTAAAGTTCTTCCCCTTTAACGGAATACGTAAACTTCAAACGTTTAACTTTTTTCCCGTCCACGGCAAACCCCTGCATGATACACGCATTGAGGTTGGGGATGGAATTGCTCATTTTCAAATAATGAGTTCCTTTCGGCGCTTCGACTCCCGTCATCCAGGTGCACTGACGCTGATAATACCAGACGTCTGGAATGTTTCCCTCTGGAACGGCTTTTTCAAAATCGCCGTTTTCGATAGTCGGATGAGCGCCGTCCGGCTGGACTTCGCGTTTCTTTTCCGCCGCGCCGGTCATGGGCACAAACAGCGTCGGGCGCAGAGCCTCAAACTGCAATTCTCCATTGACCTTTTTGAGCAGATAGAACGTTTGATTGTATCGTTCTCCCAGCGGGATGACAATTCGTCCGCCTTCCGCCAGCTGTTCCACCAGCTTGGGAGGCACTTTTTCCGGAGAACAGGTAACGATGATTTTGTCAAACGGCGCGTGTTCCGGCCAGCCCTGATACCCGTCTCCGATTTTGACGTGAACGTTGTCGTACTTGAGTTTTTTGAGCGTTTGAGCAGCGCGTTTTCCCAAAGCCGGGACAATCTCAATGGTGTACACTTCCCGAACGATGGGCGACAACACCGCCGCCTGATAGCCGCTGCCCGTCCCGATTTCCAGAACCTTGTCGTTTGTTTTCGGATCCAGACATTCCGTCATATAGGCGACAATAAACGGAGAGGAAATCGTCTGATCGTTCCCAATCGGAAGCGACATGTCGTAATACGCCCGGTTTTTCTGGTCGTTGGGGACAAACTCGTGTCGGGGAGTATTGCGAATCGCGTCGAGCACCTGTTCGTTCTCTACACCCGCGCCCTTGACGTACTTTTGAACCAGCGTATTTGCCATGGTTCGCCAGTCTCGAAGCGGACCTTGAGCGTACGAAGTCGAAACGCTGACAAGGATTGCAGCGCCAACAACGCAAGCGATCAAACCGGATGGCAAGCATATACTACTTGAACCAGTCTTCCGCTTTTTGTCGAATTGGCTTGTTCTGTTGATAGGATTCGAGTTCATCTTTAAGCTCCTTCGTCAGTTTTTCGTCTTTTTCGTCGTCCAAGGCTTTCTGAACCGTTTTGATGGCGTTCTCAAAATCGCCGGTTTCAGCATACGCCGCCGCCAGCGTGGAAAGGATGTACGATTGTTTGTATTCCGTCGCTTCAGCGGCCTTAAGAGCCAATTCCAGCGCTTTCTTTCCGTCTCGATAAGCGTCTTCGGCTATTGTTGACAGGAACCAGCTGTAATTGTTCAAAGATGTTGAATTTTCAGGCTCCAGTTCCAAATTTTTTTCAAAAGCCTCGACCGCTTTGTCATACTGTTTGAGAACAATATAAACGGAAGGCAAGAGCGACAGCGCGTATTTGTTTTTCTCGTCCTGTTTGAGAACGGCTTGAGAAAGCTTCAGCATTAAATCCGGGTCTTTCATAACGGAAGCCGCGTCGCGCGCCACAATAAGCGCTCGGACGTCTGCCTCTTTATCTTCCAGAAGTTTATCAATCGCTTTTCGAGCGTCGTCAAAATTTGCCTTGTCTTTGTAGCATAAAATCAACGACTTCATCATTTGCAGGAAAGACGAGTCGTCTTCAAAAAACAACGCCAGATTGATTTCCTGAAGAGCGTCATCGTACTTTTTATCTTCCATCATCAATTTGGCTCTTAAAACGCGCATCTCAATATTATCCGGCTCCTTATTGAGAATATTCATCGAAATATCCAGCATTTGCCGTTTATCTTCCATTTTAACAGCGCAATAGAACTTGGTCATGAGTATCTCAATATTGTCCGCAGCCGGCTTGGGAAGTTTATTAAGCCATTCCAACGCCTTTTCCGGCTGATCCTGTTTCCGATAATAATCAGAAAGAACGAGCATATAAATCGGATCGATCTCTTCTTCCTCTCCAACCATTGGAAGAATCAGTTTGGCGGCTTCTTCCAGTTTGTCGTTGCGCGCCAGCGCTAAAATATACCCACGTTTAACGGGTTCAGACTCGGAATCCTTTTCATACGCCTTTGTCATCAAATCCAGACGCTTCTCCTGATCGACGGTTAGTAAAGTCGCTTCAATAAAAAGAAGCTGAGCCATACGGGCGTTGTTTTCCGAGTTGAGCTTTTTCGCCGTCTTGACAGCTTTGGCAACGTCTTTGTTATCCTGACCGGAATACGCCAGCAGCAACGCCTTGACATACCAGTAAACGTCTGCGCCGTCAAACTCCTTTTCGGTTTCTTTCGGACCGAATGTGTCTTTCACCTGCTGTAAATCCATCATGCCGATTTGGGCAATGATGGAAACTTCTTTTTCGGATTCGGCGCGGCCGTCTCGCAGGATTTCCGCCGTTACAGCCGCTCGCTGTAAAAGCGTCAGACGCATCAAGCCACGCGCCATTTTTTCTTCTTCCGCAGACAACCCTTTATCAATCGCCTTTTGGGACAGTTCCAGAATGCGCTCAATGTCTTTGAGCGTTGTCGCCGACAGCTTCAACGCCATCGCCTCGTCCAGATAATCGGTTCCAGTCTTTTCCTGTTCGGTCTCCGGCTCGTTCAATTCCGCCATCAATTTATCCAGCGAGAATTCTTCCTCGGCTGCTGGCGAATTCGAATCGTCAGTCTGAACGTCTTGAGCAAAACACGCGCCCGCTCCCAAAACAGCGGCGACAACAATAAATAATAAGGTATTTCTCATGGTGAATGCTTGTAATGAGTGGTAAGTTGTAAGTGGTTAGTAGTAAGTGGTTAGCAAGATGAACGCATGCGCTCTAACCACTAACCACTAAAAACTAACCACTCCTAACTATTCTTTCTCCTATTTCTCAAAAGTGATTTCCCCAATATCATAGACTTCTTTGCCGTCTTCTTTGAGCGGGAAGGTCAGCGACTGACGTTTCTGATTGGGACGCCCGAAGTTGGTATAGACGTCCGCCTGAACTGTTACAGCTCCCAGCAGTTCAACCGCATGAGAGGCGTAATAGTGCGCCTTGATCTTGTACTTGCCTTTCGGAGCGTTGTGAATCATATATTCTTCCGGACCGTACCCGCCGGTAAAGTCTCGGCTGATCATTCCGCCTGCGACAGAAAGCTTGTGTCCATAGAACACCGTTTCCCCCGACGGCTCCGTAACATGAAGGTCAATATCAGTATTGTCGGCAGACCACGTCATGACAATTCTAACGTCAACGTCTACCGGACGAATAAACTCTTCATCGAGAGGAATCTCTGTAACGCCCGCCTTCTTTGCGGCTTCGAGCATCGCATTGGATTCTTCCAGAGCGAACAGTTCGACGTCGCCGAATCGTCCGTCCCAGTTTTCGTAATCTCGACCCCAAATGAGCGTCTGATACAAGTCCAATGCGCGGCTGTAGTCGTCTTTGGCAGTGTCGGCGCTGACTTCCGCTCGGCGCGTCAGGGCGATTGCCAAATCGCGATACGACTGCGGCTCTTCCGGACGCAATTTCAAAACGACTTCAAATACCGGAACGGATTCGACCGGATTATCGTACTGCAGCAGACGATACCCGAGAACGCGCAGGACTTGCGGCGCTTCCAGATCCATTTCCGCCAGGTTGGACAGAACGCGAGTCGCCTTGACCAGGTCGCCCTTCGCCTTGAAGAACTCGGCGCATTCCAGATAGAACGACGGAGAGCGGTCGTACTCGCCCCGTTTCGCCAAATAGACGCCATACGGGTCTTCAGACGCTTCCATTTCCTTCAAATACGGAGAATCCGGCTGCCACTGTTTGATTGTCATGGAAGCGGTCTTGCCATTTTCCTCTTTCTGTTTGGCAACTAAAGGCGTAGCGCCGTCAGCAACAGCGTCGTCTGCGTTTTCTTCGACGGCTTCGTCGAAGGCTTCGTCAGCTTCTTCCACCTCGGCTTCTTCGACAACCGCCCCGTCTTCGTCAGGAGCCATTGCAGGGGCAGGCGCGGCGTTCATCTGCGGAACTACCCGCTCTTCCATGGCTTCTGGAACGGCGTCTAAATCTCGAGTGCTTTCAGCCTGGTATGAGTATCGTTGAGCCAGCTTTTTGAGCTTCGACCAGGCGGACGGCTCGAATTTCTTGTTGTACCATTCCGTTCGATCTTTCCAGATTCTGCTTAAATACGAATATCGTTCTTCTTTTTTCTCTTTAAGAGACTTTTCTTTCTGCTGGTTCTGATACTGAATTTCCGCCAAATACGCATCACGAATTTCCGGCTGGGATTTGGGCGGTTCAATGCCGTGTTCAAGATATTGTTCCAGCGATTCCAGAACAATCAGCGACGTCTCGGACGTTGTCAAGCCAAACGTCTTGCCCAAGTCCTCGATTGCAGCCTGATTCTCTTTGGGAGAAAGTTCCAACTCCGCCAAAAGCGTCTGAGCGTACATCGTTCGGAGAGTTTCCCCTTTGACGGTGTTTTCATCAACTTTGATTTCAAAGCGAAGATCGGTTGACTTCAGTTCAACAACAGCAGACGCCTTATCGGTTCGGCCGCAAATAAACTGAACGGGCGCAGGAGCGTTTTTATCCAGTTGAGACGGATATGCCTGAGCGTCAGACGCCTCAACCTGAACCGTCGAATCCGCCTGCGTCAACGCCAAATCAAACGCCTTGACTGCGTTGTCAGTCGAAAGCTTTTCCAGATTGAAATACTTTCCGCCGTTAGCGGCTGTAATTCGTTTGAGATACGTTGCGTCTATTGAAATTCCAGAAGAGAACGCAAACAGACGTCCGGGAACTTTCAGATTGGTCTGGTCGCCCCAGGTGGCAAAGCCGTCTGTAAAGAGCAAAGCCAGCTCGTCCTCTTTGGCAACGGACGCGATAGCCGACAAATTCGTCGCGCCGTCGCCCGGCAAAGCGGAAATCTTTGCTATAAGCTCGTCGGTTTTAACCGTCTGGATTTCGTCCGCTTCAATCGTGTTGCGAACTGGAATCAGACGAACGGAATCAATATTATTGGCTTTCAGCCACGCCGCTGCGAACGCCAGTTCTTTGGTCTGTTCCCCTGCTCTGCCCGTTACAGAACGAGAACCGGAGCAGTCCCAGTAAATCGCAACGTTTTTAACAGCCGCTTTTTCCTCAACCGCTTCCTGCGCCTCGGGTTTTAAACTGGCCGCAATGGCGAAATACGCAAAACCGTCTTCCGACTTTTCAACGCGAACCGTTTGAGCGTCTGCAAGCGGGATTTCCAGAACGACGTCTTTATTGGTCTGGAAGTTCTCCTTTTTGACTTCCGCCCGCAAGCCGTCTGACCACGTTCCGAAATCGAGTTCTCCCAAATCGCCGGCAACGAGCGTTGGCTTTTCAACCGGACGAATCACGTCTACCGTCATGGAGAAATTCTTTACCGGCTTCGCCAGACGAACCGGCTGACGATAAACGGCGACGCCCTTTTCGACGTCAAAAGTTGCTGTTGTTACGTATTGAATTTTAACCGTTCGAGTTCCCTGAACCGGGAGCGGGAAGATGCGGGTTTTGAACTGGTTGCCGCGCTGACGTTCGACAATGCCAGGGTCAGCGCCGCGGCGCATTTCCTTTTCCAGCGTAACGCGAGCCTTTTCTTTCGTTACCGCGACAGCGTCAACCATCGCCCCTTCAATATCCAGAGCGTATCCGGAAACCGTAACGCCTTCCGGCAGCGGGAAAACCAAATCGCCCGCCAGCTGAATCCGGTTGGGATTGTAAAACGTCATCGTAATTTCCGTCTGGCAGACAAATCCCGTAACGCGAACAGACGTCTCATAGCCTGTCAGTTCAACGGGCTTGAGATCTTTCATCCGAGACGGCGGGACGAAAATCGTCGGGGGTTCAATAACCGGGAATTCCGGTTCAAGAACGTCTTGAGCAAACATCGGCATAGTAACCAGCGCCATCATGGCGGCAATTAAAAAACGGTTCATAATAACACTTCCTGCATAAAGGATTCAGAGGAATAATAGCCAAGCGTAAAAGTTGACTTCATCGGCAATTCTCGACATCCAACTTTTTACGTTACTATATATAATACGATGATACGAAGATTTTGTTAGATGTCAACAGGGGGGCGAAAAAAAATACGGAGCGGGATTATAAAATAGAGAATTTAAGGCAAGCCGGGAATGTCAGTTCCCGGGTACAGATTAATAATGTCTTTTTATTTGTTAATTATCGGTAGAATACCACAGGATTACGCTTGCGGCTTGCATCCTGGCGTCCCGTCATGAAAACGCCAGCCGGACGCATCCGAACGATAATCTCACACTGACGGATTCTGACTTTCCTTCGCCAGCGCTTGTCCTGGAACAGACAAGCATTAAATTGGTTAAATAAATAACTGGCTCTAAGAAAGCTCTTCCAGAGCTTGTTGAATACTATCGGCAACATCGGAAACCGAATCTTGAGAATCCTCAAGTATATGCAAACTCTTAAGATAGAAAATCACGTTAAACTGTTTGTCAATATCGAACTTCCCAACCTTATAGGGTACAATCTCTTTACCCCAATCAAACGCAAGATGGATTTCCTTGGGAATATATCTTGAATCGTCAACGTCTTCTGTCCAAAACAAAAAAAGTACTTTACATGAATTAATGGCAACTGAAATTTTTCTGGAATAATTACCAGATTTCAATTTTTCTCTATCGATAAAATAAGTAATTCCACGTTTGTTGAGTTCTTTTAATATCGGTTTAACCAAACCCAAGTTATGACTTCGGTATGATATAAAAACATCTCCGGTAACAGGCGTCTTCGGTTTAGGTTGAGATACGACAATGTTGTTGTCCACAATTCGTGCCTGTTGTGAAGCAGGCGTCTTCGGTTTAGGTTGAGATACAACAGCGTTTTTGCCAACAATCTGTTCCAGTTGTGAAACAGACTTCTTCGAGAACCACTTAAAAAATGAAAATATTGACGAAAATAAGGAAAAGAAGGGTACTGAGTTAGCGCCGGATGGACTAATTTTTGGTTCAAAGGAACATGAAGGCGGTGGGCAAGCTCTGGGCGCACAACATCTTTGAGAAAAACAAGCCTGCTCAATCTGATTAACCAATTCTATAACCGTTTCAGGCGTTTGCTGTGGTACTTCGTAACGGTAAAAAGGGGCTAGGTAATAGTACAATCTTTGATCTTTCATGGGATCAAAATTGCCTACCTTATACACAACAAGCTTTTTGTTAAGATTTAGAGCCAATGTTACTTGCTTAATGATCTCATCACTATCATTAACATCTGGCGTCCAGAACAAAAGCACAAGTTTACTGCGTCTAATTGCTTTGAATATGGCTTCAGAATCTTTCTCGCTCTTAATGACCTCAGGGCGGTCCATAAAAAACGTAAAACCGCGTTTATCCAGTTCCTCTGCTACCGGCGCAACCAAGTCAGAGTTACAATGTCGGCAAGAAATAAAAACGTCTCCGAAAGAAAGCCTCTCCAATTCTGGTTGCGGAGCGTAGGAGCAGGAAAGCTTTTGCCATATCTCCTCCTTTTCACCTGGATCATATTGACAAGATGACTCTGGCTGTTCTAATTGTGAATTAAGAGACTGACCAATCCTATTAACTAGTTCTACAACCGTTTCAGGCGTTTGCTGTGGTACTTCGTATCTGTCTAAATGGACTGTTTCAAAGTACAATAAGGTATCTTTGGCGGGGTCGAAATCGCCTAACTTATATATAATAATCGGTTTATTAAGATTTCGAGCCAAAGCTACTTCGATGGCGATATATTTAGAATTATTTACATCCTGAGTCCAGAACAATAATAATAATTTGCATGAATTGATAGCAACTGCTATTTTCCTGGGATAATCCGTTGATTTGATTTTTTCACTATCGATAAAATAAGTGATTCCTCGTTTTTTAAGTTCTTCTTCTACCGATGCAACCAAATCAGCGTTGCACTGCCGGTAAGAAATAAAAACGTCTCCAGAAACAGATTCCGCCGGCTTAGGCTGCGAAGCAACTGGAGATGAAGATATAGATAAATCGTGACCGAGAAGTTGTTGAATCCAATCTGCTAGCTCTCCAATCGTTTCTGGAGTTTGCTGTGGAACTTCATAACGGCTATATTCAGCAATCTGATCATACAATTTGCGATGTTCATCACACGCGAAATCGCCTACTTTATAAATAATAAACGGCTTTTTATGTTTTTTCGCAAATTCTACCTCACTGATAATATCAGAACAATCTTGTACATCCGGAGTCCAAAACAAAAGCATAAGTTTAGAAGAAGATATTGCTTTGGCTATCAAACGTTCATAATTTATGCCAGAGGCGATCTTATCCGTGCCAATAAAATATGAAATGCCTCGTTTTTGAAGTCCCATTAAAACCGGATCTACCAAATCACGATTACGAAATCGGTACATAACGTAAACGTCCCCTGTCGAAGGCGATGATTCCGACGATGGAACGGCGTCTTCCTTTCCTGTTTGAGTATTGCCGTTTTCAAAAGCCGTCTGTTTTTTCATGTTGGGATCTGACATGGGAATATCTCCAAAATAAAGACCTGTGTTATTTACCTTTTTTAAAAGTATATCATGAAAAAGAGAATACGTCAACAGGGGGAGAATAAAGGCGGATCGCCAGACGCTTGCGTCAATTGCCAATTCAGAATTTATCGAATCGTCTGATTTTGTTGAGCAGTTCTAATCGTATTGACGACGTCGCGGCAGCCGGCGTGATTGGGCTGCAATCTCAGGCCGACGTCGGCGGTGGCAAGCGCGTCCGAATACTTGCCCAATTTCTCCTGAACGCTCGCCAGGTAAAAATAGGCGTCGGGATTGGTCGGGGCGCGGCTGACCACAACCTTAAAACTGTCTTCCGCCTGAGCGAATCGTTCCAACGCGTAGAACGCTTCGCCCTCAATTACAAACGCATCGAGCGGCTCGTCCCCTGTCGGCGCGTTGGAAAGAACGTAATGCGTCGACTCCAGCGCCCGCTGCGGCTGATTGTTCTTCAAATACGATCGCGCCAGTTCCAATCGAACGCTGTGCTGAGAGCTGTCCAGAGAAAGAGAGTGGTGCAAGTCCGCCCACGCCTGTTCCGGATTCCCTTTCTGTTCAAAATACTGCGCCCGCAGACGCCAGATATCCGGGTTGGTCGGGTATTTCATAACGCATTTTCCAATCGAATACCGGGCGTTTGTCAAGTCCGACATCGCCAGAAACATTTGACTTATTTCCAGCAGGATATCAGCGGAAGCGTCCGGGCGAAGCGACGCTGGATATAAAACGTTTATCGCGCCCTGTTTGTCGCCTTTATCCCAAAGAGTTCTTGCATAGAGAATTCGGGACTCGTCGGACCCCGGATTCCTTTGCAAAGCCTGACGCGCCAACGATTCCGCCTCGTCCCGGTTCCCGCCTCTCATGGCAGAGTCCGCCTGAGAAAAGTACTTCTGCGCCGCCTCCAAAGATTTCACGTTCGTTCTTTGAACCATACGACACCCCGACGCAGCAATAACAAATGTTATCGCTGCGATTAAAACAAGTCGGTTTGTCGAGAAACGGAACATGAAATTAGTAATTGATGATTAAAAACTGACTCGAAGCGTAATTACGCATAATAGGTCATTTTATAGTGTATCGTTTAGGATATTAGCAATTTCTCATTAATAAATCAAGAGAGATTAGGCAAGAGAAATCAGGATGCAATACATTTAGGTTCGCCTGTCGGCGAACTGCGTAATTCCGCTCCCGCTGGTCGCTTCATTACCGCCTTCCATCTATTCCCTACTCCCTATTCCCTATTCCCCAAAATTGCTCTTGATTTTTTTGTTCGAATTTACTACTATCCCGCAGAGAAATAAAAAGCCGCGTTACAACGCGAAAGAAAAAACACCGATTAAAACGCCTAAAAACAGGCGTTATAACGTTTTTTTCGCTATTCGTTGCTTTAGATTAAATCCAATCATATCCAAATCATACAGAGGTAAAAAATTATGACACAATTCCCACTACGCCAACTATGGCGACTGCTGGCGACAATTGCCGCAGCAGCTCCGTTAGCGTTGATCCCGGCGTTTGCCTTCGGAGAAGACGTTCCGACGACGATAGACGGTTTGACGCTCAGTACAGATCCAGGCTCCAAGACATACACGTTCGTACCCCGTTTAGGCAGCACCCCGCCTTCCGGTCCGGTCAAAATTGACCTGAAAAACAAGTCCGAGCTTGACATTTCTGCTGCGTTTATCGTCGATAACCTCACCGCGAACATTTATATAATCAACGGTTCAGAAGACAAAACGGCAACGTTAAAGGGGACAAGTATTGCCATTCATGACGGAAATGAGTTGACAATCGGAAATTCCAGCGCCGACTCGACCGACTTTGGAACAATCAATGTCAACTCCAACATTTCCGGCGACGTAGAGAATACGGTGCTCACTATCAATCGCGGTTCAAAAACAGCGGAAACGGTTTTGAACGGCAACAACTCCAACTTCAGCGGATCGGTCAACGTCAAAAAGGGCATTCTGACAATCAACGAAGTTGACCCAAGCAATGACGGATACGCTATCAACTCCAATAACGCTATTACCATCGAAGAAAACGGAACGCTCAAAATCGGGACAGCGTCGACTGCCACCGTCCGATACGTTACCAATAACGGGACTATCGACCTTAACAATAAAAAACTCATCATTACAGAAATCGGGACAGTCCTGGGAAACGTTTCTAATGGACAACTGGAGTTCGATTCCGCCGGCGAATTTATTCTCGACAACTCTGGAACGCTGAAAAACGTTGACATCGCTCTCAACGATACTATAATGAAAGTCAATAACGGAATTAAAAGCGCTGGAAACGTCAACATTTCGACAAGCGATTCCGGGGAAATTAAACTCAACAACGCAACCAACATCAAGGGAGACGGAACGCTGACGATTGACGACATCAACCTCAACAGCCAAGCCCTGTCGATCGAATCCAACTCCTCTAATCTGTATACGGTCAAGTTTACTAATTTCAGCAATCCCGGCGGCAAGATTACCATCAATAGCAACACGAAATTGCAATTGGGAACCGATTTAGTAACCAATGATTTAGTAACCAATTCCGATCTGCACGGATATAACGGCGGGACGCTGCAAGGCAATCTGATCCAATCCGGATCAGGCAAAACGTACATCGAAGGCGGAAGTTTCAAAATCAACGGCGACGCCAAGTACAACTCTGGCAGCGGCATCGTTATTCAAGGATCCAACTCTACAAGCGATCCCGACTTAATCGTCAACGGAAAGCTCATTTTCAATACAGACGCGAGCGTGACGCTTTCCGGAAGCCGCAATATTACTCTCCAGGCTACTGATGGTATTTACAGTTACGAAAACAGTTCTGAATCTGAACTCACTAACAACCTCGCCTGGAAACCCAATAACGAAACGGGAACGGAATACATCGTATACGGCAGTTCTTCCGAGCAGCAGCAGGATTACTTCAAGATTCTTTTGGACTCTAACGCGTACGACATCAAAGATTTGACGTACAACAACAGGTTGTTGAACATCACACTCGAAGACCGTTCAGTAACCGACAACCCGATTGAACAGATTATCGTCAACGCCGCCAATGCAGGCAACGGAGCAATGGCGGATCTGCACAACAAAATCAATAATGCGGACTGCGGTCGCGACGCTGCCTTAAACCAGCTCAATCCGTATACGGTTTCTGCAACGACGGCAAACCAGATGTGGATTTCTCAGGAATACGTCTCCCGAACGTTCCAGCGAATGAAGATGGTTCGCATGGCGGCGTTTGGATACGATAATTTCGTCCCCATGGCGCCCTTCGGGTATGCCAACAACGTCGACGACCCGGAAACCGCCTATCTGGGTCAGAGCTACGGCTATCCGGAATACGGATACGGCTACGACTATGGATACGGATACGGCGCGCCTTGCGGGTGGAGACCTGGCTACTGCGGAGTTCTGGGCAATCAGTGGTGGTTTAGAGGAATCGGCGCCTGGGAACGTCAGGAAGCTGAAGGCAATCTGGCTCGATACGATACTGACTATTCCGGATTTACCATCGGTTTTGACCGTCTCTACGGACCGGGCATGCTCTTCGGCATGAGCGCTGGCGGCGTCTGGAATACAACCAAATTCAAGGACGCTGGCGGATCAGTCGCCAAAGGCGGAACGTTCCTCCTTGACCTCTACGGAAGCTACTTCAACAACTGCAGTCACTTCGATTACATGTTCGGATACCAGGGCGGCACGACCGACACAACCCGTCGAACCGACTTTGGCGTTGATCCATCATTTGGTAAGATTAAATCCAATACGTTTATCGCCGCCATGGAACTGGGACGCACGTTCCGATTCCTGAGAAATACGCTCGAACCGTACTACGATTTACAGTACATCAACATTCAAAACGACGCCTTTACGGAATACGGTTACGCCTTTACGGAATACGATTCCGAAGCTGCGCTGGACGTCTACAAGAACAACCAGCACGCGCTGCTGCAAACCATTGGAATTCGATACATGGGTTCCTGCGCCGGTCCGTTGAAGGGCTACTACTTCGTACCACAGGTGGAAGTCGGCTGGGTTCACAACTACTCCAACACAGACATTGTCTCAGTCGCCTCGTTTGCCAACGCGGTTGAAGCAGGATCGTTTGTTACATCCGGCTACCACGTTCCGCGCGACCGCGTAAAAGTCGCCGTCGGCTTGGACATCGTCTTCAACCCGTATGCCAAGATCGACATCAAGTACGAATGTCAGGCGGGAGACGGATTCGGATTCCACACCCTCACCGGCGGTTTCGACTGGAACTTTTAAAGGCATGAAAATGGAAGGCGGTAACGAAACGACCAACGGGAGTGGAGTTACGCAGTTCGCCGAAGGCGAACAAAAAAATTACCCCCATCATCAGGTTCGCCTAACGGCGAATGCGTAATTCCGTTCGCTAACGCTCACTTCATTACCGCCTTCCAATCACTACTGCCTCCCTTATACTCCTTTCCTTGCGACGCTGACGGACAAGCAATTGTCCGCCAGCTTTTTTATTGGAGTTGCGAGTTACGAGTTGCGAGTTGCGAGAAAGAATTTCTTGAGGCGCTTTGCGTCAACTCCACACTCCTCATTCCTAACTCCTAACTTCCCCC
>JAFZAL010000148.1 GCA_017557195.1 Thermoguttaceae bacterium
GGAACTCCAATCGGCTGCGGGTTGAGACCGAAATCGATAATCAGTTCTTCCGGCGTGCCGGTAACGCGGCAGAAATTGGCGTAGCTGGTTACAGCTTTGTCGTCGTTGATCTGAACTTGCGGAGCAGCGGATTTAGCGGCTTCGGGAGCGGGGTTTTCAGTGGACATTTAAACTACCTTTCTTTTTATATTACTATAAAAAACGTTAAATTGTTATTGAAATAAACAACAATGATTTGATTCTAACCAAACTTATCTATTTGACGCATATTGCGTCCAAAACGTTCCAGCTTTCTTAAATTATTATACAACAAATGCCGGAACAATGCAATATCAATATAATTCCATTTTTTCCGACGCGACTGACGGGGGAGTTGGAATGCCCGGAAGGTATTTCTTCGGAGCGGGATTGGTCGCAACTGGTTCCGGCGCCGCGGGTTCAGGATTGGTTACAACGGGTTCCGGGATAGCGGGTTCCACCTCTGGAATAGCGGGTTCCTGTTCCGTCAACGCGGAATCCTGATCCGGCAGCGCGGGTTCTGCCTCCGACAAAATGGAATTTGATTCCGATTGACTCTCAGCCGTGGCGGTCTGTTTCGGTTCCTCCGCCTGATTGGCAACCGACGGGGAATAGGATGCGCTTTGAGCCGTTTGAGCAGGGGTCGGAACGCACGAATTGTTTCCTCGCAGCGTCGAAGCGGCAACTTGAGGAACGCAGGATGCAGGGGTTATTGCCCATCCCGGCGGATCGAGCGGTTTCGGCTGCGGTCCGCAAATTGCGCCGTTATACGCATACGATACCGGCGCAGGAGCGCACGTCTGACACGCAGGAGCGGGCGCACACGTCTGAACCGGAGCCGGCGAAGCGCACGCCAACTGCGTTTGACACGCGCCTGTATCGCAGCCGCCTGTCGCACAGCCGCCCATCGACTGATCCAGCTGCGCTCGACGCTGGTTGATTGCCGTCTGCGTTGGCAATACCTGCAAGGACTTGCAGTACATTGCAGACGCCTCAGCGTACATATTTTTCTGTTCGTATACGTATGCCATCGAGTTCAGCGCGCGGACGTTTTGCGGATCCATCGCCAACGCCTGACGCAGACTCGCTTCCGCCTGATCGACTCGATTGTATTCGTTATAAAGACGCGCCAGTTCAATCTTCGGCTCGACGCTTCCGAGTTCCTGACGATTCCAGTTTTCCAGCAGCGCGAAGGCGTCGTCGGGACGGTTTTCGTCACAATACAGCGTCGCCAAGCCGCGGTAAGCGTCTACATGCGACGGGTTGCGATCCAGCGCCAGACGATAGTATTCTTCCGCCCGGTTGAAATTATCGGGATTTCCGCAGGACTTCGCCCGTTGATGCTCGATAATCGCCAGATTATAGCACGCGTCCGCGTCCGCCGGGTTGGCAGAACGCGCTCGAAGGAACATGTCTTCCGCTCGCTGCGCGTCTCCGCTGTTCATTCGCCGAACGCCTTCAGCGTTCAACGACTGCGACTTGAAACTCTGACATCCGGACAGGCACAGCGCCAGCCCGATGCAAAACAAAATTGCGGCAGTAGTTCGATAGCGACTAATCATAATTACGGGTAGTAAAAACAGTTCTCCCGACGTCTCGGGCGTTTTCTCAGATAGTACCCGTTTTTTCTGTTTTAATCAAGACCAATTTTTCACTTTTATTAGAAATTTAAAAAAACGCCGCCTGAAATCGGGAAATTTCAGGCGGAAATAGACGATGCAACAAGCGTTAAGCGCTGAATATGATTAGAACCATCCTCGCTTGTTCTTGACGTAGATTTCTTCAAATTCTGCGTCACTCTTGGACAGATAAATAATGCCTTCAATGAAAGAAACAATGCCTCCCATTCCACATGTGAAAACAACAATCAAAATATGAAGAATGCCAGAAACAGTATTACCGAGGTAGAACTGATGAATTCCAAGTCCCCCCAAAAGAAGCGCCAGCACTCCTGCAGTCACTCTATCCTTCTTTGATGTTGAATTCGTCGGTCTGACTTGCGAATTCAATGCGCTACCACATTTAACACAAACGACTTGATTTTCATTGACATGAGCGCCGCAATTAGGGCAAAACGCGTTCCCTGTATGAGGGTTGCATCCGCACTTCATGCAAGCAGCAGCAAATCCTTGAACCTCACTTCCACAGTTTCTACAGAACATGCCTGACTCCTTATTATAGAAGTAATGAAACACAAGAAATGAAAAATGGGAGCGCTTCACCTGACAAATCAATCCTCCCAAAAACCGGCAAAGCCGGGTCGTAATTTGTATTAAGATTAAATTGTTCGAGCTACATTCTATAGGAGCCGAGGTTTTCGACTCTCAATTTCATTTCGGACAAACAATATAGTAACATCCAGTATCCGTTACTGACTAATATAATAACAAAAAATTAAGAATAAATCAAGGGGGGGAAGAGAAAAATTTATAATACAAATAAAAATCGCCGCCTGAAATCCGAAAATTTCAGGCGACGTTAGATAATTTAACTCTGAATCGTTATCCGAGAAGCACATTTATAACTCGCCTGATTTTCAATCTTTGCGTATAGGCGTGGGATAATGCGTCAACGTGAAATTATCTGGATTTGAAATAGAACTCCGGGATTCTTTAACACCTTTAAAAATCTGTTCAATTTCTTTTTTAGTACAATCTCTCACGTAAAAAGCCAAAAGAATAGCTGCAATACAGATAATTCCTCCTACAATCGGAAATGACATTGATGTTTTATGTGGTTTTAGCATTTGAACGACGATGGCAATCACAGCTATAACAATGCCGATAATCGCAATATCAATAGCTCTGCTCGTAGTAAGCGGAATACTGGCTAAAACACAAGCGCAAACGCCAAGAACAAGAGAAATGATATCCAAAGGACTAATTGGACATACTGGCGCCTCATCGGTGCGTTTATGGTGTTTTGTTGTGGTTTTTCCATTACGCTTGCCAGTGGTCTCACCCACAGGTGAAAAATCAGGAACAGATGGCGCTTGAAAAACTCCAGAGCTTTGACTTGAAGTTATTACCGGAGTCGGTAAAAAAGTCAATCCTTTAACGTTTTCAGCTCGATCTTGTTTGCCATTGTGTTCAATAATGGTCTGAGGAGTTATCTCACCAGTCGAGGCTAAACGCTTTATGTCTTGCCCCGAAACAGGACCCAGCTTTTGATTATTAATATAATAATACCAACTTTCAGATGGACTGCTATTTGTCATAATATTAAAAACCAATATAGTAAGGGATATTCATAAAAAGGGAACTTAAAGTTCCCAATGTCTTCTATTATGTTACATATTATATTCGATATTCTATTTTATTCAAGCGTCTATTTTTAGAAATTGTCGATTTTTTGAAAAAAATTTTAGAGTATCCTGTTTTGTATCTGTAACAAAAACTAAACCGCTATTACTTATGTTTAAAACCTTTCTTTAGAAAACGACGCCTGAAATCGTGAAATTTCAGGCGGAGGTGGACGACACAACAAGCGTTAAGCATTGAACATGATTAGAACCATCCTCGCTTATGCTGGACGTATTTTTCATCAAAATCTTCATCACTCATGGTTAAATACATGATACCTTCAATCAAACCAAAAATGCCCGTTACAGCAAAACCAATCGCACACAAGAAGGTTCCCACAACAGTAATGACAATTCTCAAAATACCAGAAACAACGTTTCCGAGGTAAAACTGATGAACGCCGAATATTCCTAACAAAATCGCAAGAACTCCAGCTGCAACTTTACTTTTGGCGGGTTTATTTGACTTGCGTTTTTGCCCAGAACGTTCACCAGCAGCGGCATTCAAAGGACAACCACACTTAATGCAAGCAATCTGATGTTCATTAGTGTTTGCTCCACAGTTTGGGCAAAAGCTACTGCCCGTTTTGGGATCGCAACCACATTTCATGCAGACAATCGCATTGCTGTTAACTTCACTTCCACAGTGTTTACAGAACATGCCTAACTCCTTATTATAGAAGTAATAAAACACAAGAAATGAAAAATGAGAGCGCTGATTGCCTGTCTACTGCATAATACACCCTTACGACGGGGCTGGGATACAATAAAGCAGGGTCAGCGCTCCCATCAAGATTATATGTGCATATATCAAGACAGGAACGCTTCGCCTGACAAATCAATCCTCCCAAAAACCGGCAAAGCCGGGTCGTAATTTGTATTAAGATTAATTTGTTCGAGCTACGTTCTATTGGAGCCGAGGCTTTCGACTCTCAATTTCATTTCGGACGATATAGTAACATCGATTAATATTACTGTTTATTATAATATCAGATAATTAGAATTAAATCAAGGGGGGGAAGAAAAATTTTTAAGAATCACTCGTGAGAGCAATTTTTCGAACGATGATAGATAAATATGAGAGGCGACGATAGCGTCCCGGAGGGACGCAACTCTTGTAACCGTGGGCTTCAGCCCATGGAAGAATGGGCACGCCGGGATAATTCCGGCGTGCTTGCGACCGTTTGCAACTGTTGAAGAAATGAATGAAACACTAATCCGAAACTATA
>JAFZAL010000149.1 GCA_017557195.1 Thermoguttaceae bacterium
AGCCGCCGGAAACGCTGCCGCAGCGAGGGTGTGGTACGAGAAATTTATGGCAATCTGCCAGCAGTTGGCAGATAAGGCGCCGGAGAACGTTGATTTTCAGCAGAATTTGAGCGTTTCGTACAATAACCTTGGATTTTTAGAGAATGCCGCCGGAAACGCTGCCGCAGCGAGAGTGTGGTACGAGAAGACTCTGGAAATCCGTAAGCAGTTGGCAGAGAAGGCGCCGGAGAACGTTGGTTTTCAGCAGAATTTGAGCGCTTCGTACGAACGCCTTGGGCTTTTAGAGAATGCCGTCGGAAACGCTGCCGCAGCCAGGGTGTGGTACGAGAAGACTCTGGAAATCCGTAAGCAGTTGGCAGATCAGGCGCCGGAGAACGTTGTTTTTCAGCAGAATTTGAGCGCTTCGTACGATCGCCTTGGCGATTTAGAGAGCGCCGCCGGAAACTCTGCCGCGGCGCGGGAATGGTACGAGAAAGATCTGGAAATCAGTAAGCGTCTTGCCGACCTGATGCCAGATAACGTTAAAGCCCAGCGGGATTTGAGCGTTTCGTACGAGAAACTTGGCGATTTGGAGAAAGCAGCCGGAAACGCTGCCGCGGCGCGGGAATGGTACGAGAAGGCTCTGGAAATAGCTAAACGATTGGCTAACATGATGCCGGATAACGTTCAAGCCCAGCGGGATTTGAGCATTTCGTACGAGCGTCTTGGCGATTTGGAAAAAGCCGCTGGAAACGCTGCCGCAGCACGGGAATGGTACGAGAAAGCTCTGGAAATTTATGAAAAGCTGGCTAAGGCTATGCCTGAGAACGTCGACGCTCAAAGAGCGCCTTCAGTTATTTACAATCGTCTTGGCGATTTGGAGAAAGCTGCCGGAAACGCTGCCGCGGCGAGGGAATGGTACGAGAAGTATCTGGAAATTGCTCAGCGGCTTGCCGACCTGATGCCGGATAGCGTTCAAGCCCAGCGGGATTTGAGCGTTTCGTACGAGAAACTTGGCGATTTGGAGGAAGATGCGGGTAACGCTGCCGCGGCGCGGGAATGGTACGAGAAGGCTCTGGAAATAGATAAGCGTCTGGCAGAACAAATGCCGGATAACGTTCAAGCCCAGCGGGATTTGAGTATTTCGTACAATAAACTTGGCGATTTGGAGCAAGCCGCCGGAAACGCTGCCGCCGCGCGTGAATTGTACGAGAAGGCTCTGGAAATAGCTAAGCATCTGGCAGACAAGATGCCGGATAGCGTTCAAGCCCAGCGGGATTTAAGTATTTCTTACTATAAACTTGGGAATTTGGAGGACGCAGCCGGGAATGCCAAGGCAATGAAGGAATGGTACTTGAAGGCTTTCGAAATCTGTCAAAAGCTTGCTGATGCTATGCCGGATAATTTCATGGCTCAAACAGATTTAGCTTTTATCTTCGAACGTCTCGGTTCATCAGAGAAAGCAGGCGGGCAGACCGCCAAAGCCCGAGAATACTATGATAAGTCGTTGGAAATTTATAAGAAATGGACCAAAGAGATTCTTGAAAATGTCGAAGCACAAAAGGATTTAAGCGATCTGTACCATGAACTTGGCGATTTGGAGCTTACCGCTGGCAATATCAAAGTCGCTCTGGAATGGTTAGAGAAAGCTCTGGAAATCCGCCAGCGGCTAGTTGACAAATCGCCGGAGAACGCGGAATACCAGAAAGCGTTGGCTGAGACGCAAGAGAAAATCGCTCAAGCGAAGAAACAACCGTGGTATGTTGTTCTGTTTAACAAACTTTTCAGAAGAGGTTAAACCGATCAAGAACAATTATCATTTGGCGCAAGCGATAATCTTGGTATTGTCGCTTGCGGCTCTGGCGGCGGCTTGACGCCGCCTTGCCAAATGCCTCGCTGAAATCAACGCCGCAGCTAACAACCGTTTTGGATCGCGAGCGAAGCTCGCCTAAGTTTTAAGCCGCAAAGAACGCATAGTTTTTAAAACTCCTCGAACATCCTCCGCGTCTCCGCGCCTCCGCGTGAGACATTTACCGGGAGTCTCGCACCCCGGCTCGCCTAAGCGTAACTGCGCTCCCGTTGGTCGCTCCGTTACCGCCTTTCATTTTACGTTCGCTTCGCTCACACCCGGGGGCTTACGCGCCCCGGCTCGCCTTGTCATCCTCCGCTCCTCCGCGCCTCCGCGTGAGACATTTACCGGGGGCTTACGCGCCCCGGCTCGTCGTTCGCTTCGCTCACACCCACGGGTTTACACCCGTGGCTCACCATCATTTCTTAATCTTTTCTTCGATAAACGCGGCGACTTCGTCTTTCTTAACGCGGGACTGTTCCAGCGTGTCACGGTCGCGGACGGTTACGGTGTCGTCGACGAGGGTTTGGCTGTCGATGGTAACGCAGAACGGCGTGCCGATTTCGTCCTGACGGCGATAGCGGCGGCCGATAGCGGCTTTTTCGTCGTAGAAGCAGGGGAAATGTTCTTTCAGCTCCCCGTAGAGTTCAGCGCCCAGTTCCGGCATGCCGTCTTTGCGAACCAGCGGGAGAACGGCGGCTTTGTACGGCGCCAAGCGCGGGTGAAGACGCAAAACGGTTCGGGACGTCATGTTTCCGTTTTCGTCCGGCGCCTGATCTTCCTGGAACGCCTCGCACAGGAACGCCAGCGTCGCGCGGTCAGCTCCGGCAGACGGCTCGATAACGTGCGGGATAAATCGCTTTTTGGTCAAGTCGTCAAAGTAGGACATGTCCTTTCCGGAACCGCGATGTTTCGGTTTGCCGTTTTCGTCCAGTTCCAGCGTCAGCTGACCGTCTTTGGCAACCAGCTTGCCTTCCATGTGACTTCGCAGGTCGAAGTCGCCGCGGTGAGCGATGCCTTCCAGCTCGCCGAACTCGCCCGGCTGAAGGAACGGATAAGAGTATTCGATGTCTGCCGTGCCGGTGGAATAGTGAGCCAGTTCCGCCTGTTCGTGGTCGCGCAGACGCAAGCGGTCGCCGGACAGCCCCATTTTCAGATACCATTCGTAACGGCGATTGCGCCAAAATTCGTACCACTGACGCGACTCTTCCGGCGGGCAGAAGAATTCAATTTCCATCTGCTCGAACTCGCGGGATCGGAACGTGAAGTTTCGCGGGGTAATCTCGTTGCGGAACGATTTCCCAATCTGACCAACGCCAAACGGAACGCGAACGCGGGTCGAATCGACCACGTTGCGGAAGTTGACGAAAATGCCCTGCGCCGTTTCCGGACGTAAAAACGCAGCGTTTTCTTCCGTGCCCAACGCGCCGACAATCGTCTTGAACATGAGGTTGAACTCGCGCGGCTCGGTCAGCGTGCCGAGGCGTTTCGCTTCCGGAGCGAGAACCTGGGAGAAGTCGTCAAGCGTGGTCAGAGACGTCAAATCGGACGTAAACTTGAGTTCCCCTTCGTCTTTGGCGCGGAGGTTGAAGAACTTCATGGCGCGGCGATGGATTTCCTGTTCGGCGTCTTCCGCCTTCGGGTCTGCGGTGATAAACGCCTTCTGTCCCTTACATTCCGCCCAGCGGCCGAGCATCTGGTCGTATCGGTAACGCCCCTTCGTTTCGGTGCAGTCAACCATTTCGTCGTGGAACAGGTCGTAATGCCCGGAGCATTTCCAAACCTGCGGATGCATAATAATCGAGCAGTCCAGCCCAACCATCTCAAATTTGGACGGCGCGCCGGGCATGAGAACCATCTCGTTGTGAGATTGAACCATGTCGTGCCACCACGCTTCCTTGACGTTCCGCTTGATTTCGACGCCCAGAGGACCGTAGTCCCAAAATCCGTTCAAACCGCCGTAGATTTCGCTCGACTGGAACAGGATTCCGCGGCGTTTGCAAAGCGTTACCAGATTTTTCATTTTATCGGGATTGAAGTTCGATTCTGTTGACATGATTCGGTATGGTTAAGTAAAATGCTAAATCGCCGACGCTTAGGAACGATCTACAACGTCTCGTTCCCGCCCGGTCTGAAAATTTCATTATTCCATAATATTAGAAAAAGTCAAGGAGTAGGGCGGGGGATGACAGCTCAAATGGGGGTTAGATGAAAAAAGGAAAGAGAACGCAGAGACCGCAGACTACTCGCAGAATACGCAGACGAGCTGGGAATGTGGCGACGACGCCAACTACGTTGTCTACGCCACGATTCCCGCCCGATTTTAAAATAAATAATTTAATTTATTTGCAAGCGGATATCGTGTCATAGCCCGAGAATCGGGCGTAGATGACACACCGACGGGGTCGGTTCCCGATTGGACGTGGGGAGCGCCGAAATCAGCTTTTTCGGAGACATAACCTTGTCCTTCTGCCCGCGCGGCTTCGCGCCGCTTGCTTCTGCGCTCTCTGCGAGGAGTCTGCGTACTCTGCGTTCAAAAATAAAAACGTCCTGTTATCGCTACCCAAGATTTATTCCTCCCAGTCCGAACACTTTCGCGCCGCGGCTCGCCTGCGAATTGTTTTTCCGCCTCTATTTTTAGAAATCTCTAAAAAAATCGCGCCCTCTCCTTGACAATTCCCGAATCTTTCCGTAAAATATATATTAATAAAATCAACGTTTTGACGCGAAAGCTGTTATAGCAATATACGCTTTGCGTCAATTCCTAATTCATAATTCCTAATTCATAATTATTCAATGCCCGAATATATTGTTCGATACGGAGCGATGCGGATTGTCGGTATTTTCACCGCGCCCGCCAAGTCGGAATACAAGCACAACGATTACGTCATAGCGCGTACGGAACGCGGGATGGAAACCGCTCAGGTTCTGTCGCTCATGCGTCCGGAATACCAAAAGACGATGGAAGAGCTTGCGAAAATCAACAAGCTCGGCACGCCGCCGCACGGGAAAATCGTCCGACCCATCAACGACGAAGATCTCAAAGAGCTCGACCGGATACACGAGCTGGAAATTAAGGAGTTTGAACAGACGCAGGTCTTTATTCGTCAAAAGCAGCTCGACATGCACCTGGTCGACATTGAGCACATTTTCGGCGGCGAACGCATTGTCGTCTACTATTTGGCAGACGGCCGAATCGACTTCCGGGAACTGGTCAAGATTTTGGCGGCGGAATTCCAGACGCGAATCGAAATGCGTCAGATTGGGGTTCGCGACGAGGCAAAGCTGCTGGCGGACTTCGGCGACTGCGGCAAAGAGGTTTGCTGCAATTCCTTCCTGACGATCATGCCGTCCGTATCCATGAAGATGGCGAAAATGCAAAAGGCGACGCTCGACCCGTCCAAAATTTCCGGCCGCTGCGGACGTCTGAAATGTTGTCTGTGCTACGAGTTTGAAACCTACGAAGAAATGCAGGGCAAGATGCCATCGCTGGGCACGTTTGTCTCAACTCCGGACGGCGACGGAAAGGTCGTCGGTCACGAATTCCTGGCGGAAAAAGTTCAGGTCGAAATGAGCGACTTCCAGATCGTTTCGTACCCCATTACAGATATCAAAGTCATTCACGAGGCGTTTGATCAGCGTGAATTGCGATACACCGGTCAGCAGGCTAACGACGAGCAGCTGGAACAGCTGGACGACAAGCGGGAATCGCGCGGCGGCGAACGGCGCGACAAGCGCAAAGCCCCGCAAAAAAACATCCCTCAAGCTCCGCCTCGCAAGTCGCAGCCTGACGATTCAAAAGACTCAAAAGATTCAAAAGATTCAAACGGATCAAACGACTCAAACGACTCAAACGATTCTTTCGGCGCGGGAATCCTGGAGTAGAAAAGAGTGGTTAGTATTAAGTGGTAAGTGGTAAGGGCGCAAGCGGCGCCCCAATTCCCCTTACCACTAACCACTAACCACTTACAACTATTCCCTACTCCCCATTCCCCATTCCCTATTCCCTAACAACCCCTAACCCCCTCTACCATCATGACCTTTACCCGAATGCTGTCCTGCATGGCAGCTGTAATTGCTCTTGGATTGTCTGCCGTCTACGCGGACGCGCCTGTTTATACAGTGGCGTCTCCCAACGGCGACGTTAAAATTACTGTTACTCAAAACGAAGCCGCCCCGACGTACGCTGTCGAATTCAAAGGGAAGTCCGTTCTCAACGAATCCAAAACCGGGCTGAAGCTCCGCGACGTCAACACGACCGACGGCTGGAAGTTCGTCGGCAAAGCCGAATCGTCGTCCAACACAACCTGGACGAACAAGTTCGGCAAGAAATCGACTTACGTTGACAACTACAATCAGCTGACGCTGACCTACGCTCAGGGCGAGCTGCAGTTCAGCTACACGTTCCGCGCCTACGACGACGGCGTCGCGTTCCGTTACGAGTTCAGCTGCGGCGAAAGCGTCTGCAACGAATACGTTGTCGAAGAAGATCTGGCGACCTACGCGTTCTCCGGCGACTACGACGTCTGGACGTCCAAGCACAAGAGATTTGACACGTCGCAGGAAGAATGGTTCAAAAAGAGCAAGCTGTCCGACCTGGGCGAAGAAGACATCATCATTTGCCCGGTGGTTGTAGAAGCTCAGGACTTCTGCGCGGCAATTACCGAAGCCGACCTGTACGACTGGTCTGGCGAGAAATTCGCCTCCGCCGCCAAGGGAACGGCAACGCTCAAAACCCGTCTGACGCCCCGCAAGGACAAAAACGGCTGCGTTATTTTCAAGACGCCCAAAACCTCAACGTGGAAGGTGATTCTTTTGGGAGAAAAGCCGGTTGACCTGATCAACAACTCCGGCGTTATTCTCAACGTCAGCAAACCGTGCCAGCTGGAAGACACGTCCTGGATTGAACCGGCTCCTTCCGCCTGGGACTGGTGGACGGAAAGCAACCGCGTCATGAACACGGAAACGACGATTGACAAAATCAACCTCGCCGCTGAGATGGGCTGGAAGTACATGACCGTCGACGACCCGTGGTACTACAGCTCCATGTTCAAGAGAATCCCGGGGCAAGCTCCCGACACCACCCGCAGCGCTCCCAACATCGATTTGGAAAAGGTTTTGGCTCACGCGAAAGAAAAGGGCGTCCGAATCTGCTTCTGGCTTCATTACAAAGACCTGATCGAATGCGGCGTTGAAAAGACGTTCCAGCAGTACGAAAAGTGGGGCGTTGCCGGCGTCAAGATTGACTTCATGGATTCCGAAGCCCAGGAAATTGTCAATTGGCTTAACGAAACGGCGGCGCTGGGCGCCAAGTACCACTTGATGGTCAACTATCACGGCATGTACAAGCCGACCGGTTTGGAACGCGCCTACCCCAACCAGATTACTCGCGAGGGCGTTCGCGGAAACGAATACAACAAGTTCTCCGGCGGCATTTTCACCGACCACGCAGCAACGCTGCCCTTTACCCGCTATCTGTGCGGCCCCGCCGACTTCACCCCCGGCGGAACGCTCAACGATCAGCCTGAAAAGTTCCATTGCACCATGCCAACTCACGTCGTTGGAACCCGCGCTCACGAAATGGCTCTGTGCATTCTTTACGACAGCCCGCTGATGACCCTGTGTGACGGTCCGGAATACTACCGCGGCGTTGCAGGAACGGAAATCCTCAAAAATCTGCCCTCCGTCTGGGACTGCACCAAGGCTCTCGACGGCGCAATTGGAGAGTATCTCGTTCAGATTCGACGCAACGGAAACGTTTACTTCGCCGGCGCGATTACCAACACGCAGGCGCGTAAGTACGAACTCAAGCTCGACTTCCTCAAGCCGGGCAAGACGTATTCCGCGCTGATTGTCAAGGACGTTCCGGAATCCGACCAGGACGCCCGACAGGTTAAAGTGGAAACGATTGACGTTACATCAGACGACGTTCTGACCATCGACATGGTTCGCAACGGCGGCTGGTGCGCTCGCTTTACGGAAAAGTAAGAAAGACTTTTCCGCTAGAACCGCGTTAGCGGTTCAATGTTTCTAGCCGTGGGTGAAACCCACGGAACAAAGAACGCGCAAAAAAGAACATCGTCAAACAACCTTTTCCTTTCGTCCTCCTGCAAGGAGGGCGGGAGGAAAAGGAACTGCAACGATTAGGAATCGTGTCGGAACGTTGCATAACAAATCGACGAAGCCAAACCCCTTCACGGATGGCGCCCGCCCTCGGGCGCCATTTTTTTGTAACAAGAACAACCTCTA
>JAFZAL010000150.1 GCA_017557195.1 Thermoguttaceae bacterium
CAAACCGTGTAAACGTTAAAATTTACACAAAAACCTTTACGTATAGTATACAAGTAATCACCCTAAAAGTGCAAGCGTAAAGTCGCCACCCGATGACACAAAAATTTTCCCCAAGTGGGGACTTTTCGCTTGCACTTGACCCTTAGTGCATAGTACTTAGTGCATAGTACGCAAAGCGCTCCCCTCACTATGCACTACGCACTATGCACTATGCACTATTCACACGCGCCTCGCCGCCCGTCCCTCTTGATTTTCTTTCGAAAATCGGCACAATATAAGAATCATGTCGAATACAACAAAAAACGCTGTCGAAGTATCGGACGAAGACGTCAAGCGCCCGTCTGAGGGATTTAAGTCAACCGGTTTTCTTTACGGAGCGATTGCGGCAATATTTTATACCGTTTCCGCTCTTTGCGTCCGTCAGCTGGTTGCGATGGACAGCCCTTACGCATTACCGCTGTTTATTCGAGAATCCGTCGCCGCTTTGGTCGCGCTTCCGATTGTAATTTGGGGGCTGATTCGTCATACGATACCAACAAATCAATGGCGATTTTGGGGCTTGCTCTTTGGCGTTTCCTGTCTGATGCAAGTTCTGGGAAACATCACGTATATATGGCTGTTCGACATGGCGGGGATTGCTATTGCGCTGTCGTGCGTCTGGACGGGCGGGCTGTTCAGCGCTCAGACGTTTGACTTGGTTTGTCTCAAAGAGCGATTCAACGTCAGAACGTTTATCGGTCTGTCAATCGTTCTAGCGGCAGTTTGCTGCATTGGAGTTGGATTAGGTCAAAGCGCCAACACGCTTTCCTCTCTGAGCAAATACGGCGCGGGAGCGATTGCGCTGATAATTCTCGGCGGGCTGCTGGTTGGAATTATGAACTCGTCGACCATGGCGTCGGTTAGAGCGTCCTGTAAAAACGACGTTCCCTTCTGGGTTCCGATTCTGCTTGTCCCCGGCAGTGGAACGATTGTCCTGGGAATCCTCAGCTTGATGGAACATGGTTCCGGGATTTTCACTGCTTTGACGTACCAGCAGTTTGGCGTTGCTTTAGTAGCGGGCGTTGCAAACCTGATTGCCTTTGCCGCTCTGGTTAAGGGATTGAAAACAACGTCTTTGGCGTACATGAACCTTCTCAACGCGTCACAGGTTGCCTTGGGCGCATTGGCGGGAATCTTCTGGTTTATGGAACCCAGCAACGGTTTTATTATTGCTGGAATTGCCCTGACAATCGTTGCGATTCTAACAGCGAAATAGAAAGACTATGTTTCTATATCGTTTGGAACGGCATGCTGTCAAGAGCTATTCCGTTTAAACGGACAGAAAATAAACGGCCATCTCAAATATAATCAGCAGCGTTGCACGAGCGGTAAGACTGGTTGCCGCGCGATATTCGTCCAAGCAGAATTTACCGTCGACATTATAGATCAGCCCCGCTGAAATGCTGGTAACAAACGATAGAATCAAAGAAAGAATCACCGACCATTTACAAATCTGCATCGGCGTAATAAAGCAATAATACAGATCAATCAGGCTGTATACAGAATTTTTTGTAACAATACATAAAAGCAGCATTGCCATCGGAACGAGAGCAAAAAAGAAAGACGTCCTTCCCAAATACAGCGGAAGTTTCCAAAACTTTTTCGGCGGATTTGGCGAATTCTGATCCATTTTTGACTAAGCTATTAGCTTCTAGCTACTAGCTTGGTTATTTTAGCTTCCCGCTTTCACAATTAACGCTGAGAACTACAAATACCCAAGCTAATGGCTAGCAGCTAGCGGCTAGGAGCTTATTTGGCGCCCAAAGTCCAGTTGACGTACTGAGTAACGACAATGCCGTTATTCTTGGCGTAAGTTCCAACGGAGACGGAAGAATCCTTGACGAATTCCTGATCGACGAGGCAGTTGGCCTTGAAGAAGGCGTTGATTTTGCCGTCGATGATCTTGTTGAGGATGCTTTCCGGTTTGCCGGCGTTTTTGGGATCGTTCGCCATGGCGGCGAGCTGAATCTCGCGTTCCTTGGCAATGACTTCAGCCGGAATCTGATCTCGGTTGAGGTATTCCGGATGCATGGCAGCGGCGTGCATGCAGACGTCTTTGGCGGCTTCATCGTTTTTGCCTTCGGTAGCAATGATAACGCCGACCTTTTTATTGTGGTGAACGTAAGCCGCGCCGTTTCCTTCCAGACGGGTGAAGCGGTTCAAACGGAAGACTTCGCGAATGCGGTTGTAGAGTTCTTCCATCTGTTCCTGAAGGGTCATGCCTTCCTTGGTCGGCGAGGCGTTACCCATAACTTCTTCAGCAGTCTGTCCGCCTTTTTCCAGGTAGACGTTAGCAATGTCCTGAGCCAGCTGAAGGAATTCGGGGTTGCCAGCAACGGGAGCGCTTTCGCAAAGCAGTTCGATCATCGCAACGCCGTTTTCGTTGGCGGCGGTAGCCAGAACGCCTTCTTCGGTGGTGCGTTCAGCGCCTTTTTCGATCATCTTGAGCTTGCCCTTTTCACGCAGAATGGTCAACGCTTTTTCGGCGTCGCCGTCAGCTTCAGTCAAAGCCTTTTTGCAGTCCATCATCGGCAGACCGGTTTTGTCTCGGAACGCTTTAACCAATGCAGCAGTAATTTCAGCCATTGTATATTCTCCTTGCTATACGGGGTTATTTGTTAATGTTGAACCAGAAATCCGGATCAGGCGAGAATCAGCGGACTCTCGCCCGTAAACCGAAATAAAATCATTCGTCTTTGCCTTCGTTCTGGGCGGTTTTGATGGCTTTGCCTTCCAAAACAGCGTCAGCGAGTTTGGTCATGATCAATTCGATGGAACGAATGGAGTCGTCGTTGCCGGGGATAACCAAATCGACTTCGTCAGGGTCGCAGTCGGTATCGATCAGAGCGACGGTCGAAATGCCCAGTTTTTTCGCTTCAGCGACAGCGTTCTTTTCCTTGCGGGGGTCAATAAGAACGATAACTTCCGGCAAACGGTTGAGCAGACGAAGACCGTTAAGGTTGTGATAAACCTTGCGATATTCGCGGTTGAGAGCGGACTGCATCTTTTTGGAGTAGACGTTGATCTCTTCGCTGTTGAGCAGAGCTTCCAGTTCTTCCAAACGGCTCATACGTTTACGAATGGTGCGGAAGTTGGTGAGCGTTCCACCCAGCCAGCGTTCAGAAACGAACGGCATGCCGCAGCGCTGAGCCTGTTCAGCGACAACGTCGCCAGCTTGGCGCTTGGTTCCAACGAACAGAATCAAACTGCCGGCGGCAGCGACCTGAGCCAGGTACTTTTTGGCGCGGAGAAGACCGCGGACAGTTTCGCGAACGTCGATGATGTGAATCTTGTTGCGGCGGCCGTAGATGTACGGACGCATTTTCGGATTCCAGTGGCTGGCGCGATGGCCAAAATGAACGCCGCTTTCAACGAGTTGAGTTACGATTTGAGAAACGGGGGTTGCGGGAGTGGCAGCTTCGGACATGAAAGATGTTCCTTATATTTGCTTGAGGTTAAACGTCCGAACAGATTGCTGCGCGTCGAGAGAATACATTTCTCCCGATAAAAGGCACGCCTGGAAACAAACGCCGGACGTTAAACGCGATCTCTAAAGGCACCGTCTGCGTTAAGGATCGCTCTCAAAACGAAGACGGATAATAACAAAAAAACAACCCAGCCTGGATTTGAACCAGGGACGAGGGAGCCAAAATCCCTTGTGTTACCACTACACCACCGGGTTACTTTTTGACGTCTGTCAAAAATTTGTAGGGTCATTATATCCAATTAATATTATATTTCAAGGGGGGGTGAAATTTTGGAATTAGGCGGGTGCACGCAAATTTTTCCGGCGCTCAATAGAGTTTTGACTCTGCAAAAACGTCTGATATAATACGTCGCGATAGCGGCAGCGGACGCAGTCCGCCGCATAGTCCCGAAGGGACGTAACTCTCTATAACCGGCGGACCGACAAGGTCGGTTCCTGAATGGACGTGGTTAGCGCCAAAACCAGTTTTTTCGAAGGCATAACCTTGTCCTTCTGCCCGTGCGGCTACGCACAACCGCCGGAAGGAGACAAACCAAGTCCTTTAATCGAGCCTATCCCGTGGGCTGAAGCCCACGGTTACAAGGGTTGCGTCCCTCCGGGACGCGTTCCTGCTTCTCAGCTTATCTATCTTCGCAAGAAAATTTTGCGTGCACCCGAATTAGGCCGTAGTTATTGAAAAGCCGCTAGCTATTAGCTACTAGCTTTTAGCTTGTGAATTTGTGGGTCTTAGCGTTAATATTTAAAGCCTGTAAAATAACCAAGCTAGAAGCTAGGAGCTAGAAACTAAAAGGCGCCTCGCCGCCCTCCCCTCTTGACAAAATCCCTTTTTTAAAGGATACTGTTTTTTATGAACAGATTATTTAAATACGGCGCTATCGTTGTTATTGTTATCGGACTGATTTGTTTTATTATACGTTTTTCGTATCATAAAGCGATCACGTACTATCCGGAATTCTACCGTGAACGGATTGATATTCCCGAAGAAAAGCTGGAACAGAACGCGAAGGACTTTGTATTCTCTTCCGGAAAAATGCTTAAAGACATTCGCCGAAAGAACGAGTGGAGCGCGACGTATACCGAGGATCAGATTAACGGCTGGCTGGAACGGCGTATTCAGCAGGATTTGCCGGGGCTGATCCCGATCGGGGCGTATTATCCCCGCGTTCATCTGGAACAGGACAGAATCAGTTTCGCCATGGAATTCTGCCCGGAGGATTTCGAGTCGATCTTTTGGGCGCAAGTCCGGTTTAACGTTTCAGAACCGGGTGTTTATCATCTGATAATCGAACAGGTCAAACTGGGCGTAATCCCCATTTCCAGAGGAATTATCAAAAACGAACTGAAAAAGTATTTCGACAGCGCCAATATTCCCTGCGAAATTCAAGCTACTGATAAAGGCGAAATTGAACTGGTTATGGACTGGCGCGACATCGACTCGGTCAACGACTGGAAAACCGACCCGCTGATCTATCATAGCCGTAAAGTTACCTTGACGGACGTCAAAATTCTTCCAGGAGAATTGAAAATTACCGGCACGGCAAAAAAGGTTGTTGTGGAAGACGATTGACAGGAGAATTTTGAATATGTTCGGACATCCCATAAAAGACTGGATTCTGGCGATTAGACCATGGTCGTTCCCTGCGTCTTTAACTCCGGTCGTTGCGACGCTGGGGCTTCTGTACTGGCGCAACAGCGTTGAGCCGATGGATTGCAACTGGATCAACGGCTTTTTGGCGGCGTTGGGAATGGTTATCTTTCAGGCGTCCGCGAACTTGATAAGCGACTACTTCGACTTCCAGCGCGGCGTTGACCGGGAAGACACGTTCGGATCTCCCAATTTGACTCACGGGCTGTTTACCCCTCGGGAAATTCTGTTCTACGGAGCGTTTGTTCTGGCGCTGGGCGCTGTTCTCGGACTGTTCCTCGTCTGGCGAACCGACGCGCGGCTGCTCTATTTTGGCGCTTGTGGAGTCGTGTTTGTGCTTCTGTACCCGTTTTTCAAGTTTCGCGCGCTGGGCGACGCCGTTATTTTTGTTTCCTTTTCCATCCTGCCGATTTTGGGAACGACGTTTGTTGTAACAGGCGCGATTGATACGCAAAATCTGGTTCTGGCTATCCCGATTGGTCTGATAACCGTTGCGATTCTTCACGCCAACAACTGGCGCGACATCCGCACCGACGCCCGGGCGAGAATTAAAACGTTCAGCATGCTCATCGGGTCGCCGACGTCCGCGTTTTTATACGTCTTTGAACTCCTGTTTCCGTTTATCTGGCTCGGCGCCGCGGCGTTCGCGTTTCATAGAATCCCGATTTGGAGTCTGCTGTCGTTGTTGGCGCTGCCGCTGGCGATTCGAGCGGTCAGGACGGCTGTTACACGAACCGACGACTGCGCCGCCATTTGCGACCTCGACGTTCAGACGGCGCAATTGCAGCTTGTTTTCGGCTTGACGCTGTCGATGTCGTTTCTGGTTGCCGCGTGGGTGTAGGGGATGAGTGGTAAGTGGTTAGTTGTAAGTGGTAAGGACGCAAGCGCCGCTCTAACTTACCACTAACCACTATTCACTAACCACTTACCACTTAACTCGCAATATGAAAACCCGTTTATTGTTTCTGCTGTTGGTCGTTCAGGCGTTCTGGTTTTTCATGTTCAGCCCGTGGACGGCGTCGTTGGTCAACTTTTGGATTGGAATAACGTTTGCCGCTGTTACGGTTTTAACGCTGACGACTTTTCTTTTCCCGGAATGGACGCAGCAACTTCCCCAAAAGCCGTCGGGCTGGATTGCCGGAATTGGAGTCGGCATTGTCTTGGCGGCGGCGCTCTGGGGCGTGTTCTGGCTGGGAGATTATATTTCCGCCCGGATTCTCCCTTTTACCGTAGATCAGGTTGACACAATTTACGAACTTGGAAACAACATCAACGCGCCGCTGGTCGGCTTGGCTTTGCTGTTTATTGTCGGCCCGGCGGAAGAGATCTTTTGGCGCGGGACGTTCCAAAGAAAACTGAGCGAATTCTGGGGCAAGAATTGGGGCTTTATCGGAATGCTGATCTGCTATTCGCTCATTCACATCTGGTCGTTCAACTTTATGCTCGTCATGGCAGCCGCCGTCGCGGGCGGATTCCAGGGACTGGTTTACCGTCTATTCCCCAAAAGCCTCTGGGCGTTAATCGTCTCTCACGCCCTGTGGGACGTCGCCGTCTTTCTCGTTTTCCCGATATAAAAAAAGACGTCCTGTTTGGACGTCTTTTTTTAGTTGTGAGACGAGTGGCATTTCTACTGCCTACTGCCTCTTGCCTACTGCCTTCTTATTTCCACGCTTCCATGTAGCGAGCCAGCTGATGGAACGCTTCGTTCGGGTCGATGGGACGCTGATAGGCGCGGAGTTTTTCCATCGCGATGAGGTCTTCGAATTTCGGGAAGACGAGTTCCAGCTGACCGGTTACGGAAACCATGACGCCGTCAATGCCTTTTTCGACCAGGGCGCGATAGGCGCCGGTTCCCAGCTGGCTGCCGAGAATGATGTCGAAAGCGGTCGGGCGATGGCAGCGGACTTCGTATCCGAACTGCAGACCGGAGAACTTGATCTTCTTGCCAACGCGCTTGTTGACGATGTCCGCGACAATGCGTCCGAGACGTGACGAGAACTTGAGCTGGGATACCGGGTAATGTCCGAAGGTGTCCGGCTTGAGGTTCTTGTATTCGTCTTCCGAAACGCAGCGTTTGAGTTCTTCCATGGGCAGGTATTCGCCGATGCCTTCCGCAACGCCCATCGTGCCGTAGGGTTTGCCTTCTTCCAGACGAGCACAGACGGTGTCAGCCATGCGTTCGCACAGAGCCTGAATGTTGATAACCTTGCGTTTGAGAGCGTTTCCGTTGGCGTCTTTGAGCGTTTCGCCGGTGGCGGTGTCGATCTGATCTTCTTCCATCCACCATTCCGGAACGATGTCTTCCAAACCAACGACCAGCGAGGCTTCGCCCGCGATGCAAGCGCCGTAAGAAAGCCAAGCCGCCGCGCGTCCCATAAGCTGAGCAACGTAGTAGCAGTTGGTCGCCTGAGCGTCCGCCAGAAGGTTTCTCATCTGGGTAGCCAGCAGGTCAACCGCAGAGAAGTATCCGAACGTGAAGTCGATGCCTTTGTAGTCGTTGTCGATCGTCTTGGGAAGGTGAACGACTTTGATTCGTTTGGCGTCTGCCGGGAGGGTGTCCTGATACAGCTTGAACTTCGCCGCAGTGGTGAGCGTATCGTCGCCGCCGATTGAAATCAAAGCGTCGATTCCCATGGAATTGAGAGCCTTGTAAACGCGTTCCATCGGAGCGTTGGTTTCGGGATTGGTGAGGTCAGCGGGGGTCTTCATGAGTTTGCCCGGGTTGACGCGCGCGGATCCGATAATGATCCCGCCTTCGGAACGACGGCCTTCGAGGTCTTTGTAGTTCAGCTTGAGGTAATCTTTGCCTTCAACCAAAACGTCGCCGTCTTTGTAGCCATCCAGGCTGGTGTATCCGTTTTTCATGCCGTAAACTTCAATGCCGGCGCGAGAGAAACAAATCGCGGCAGAACAAATCACCGCATTCGCCGCCGGAGCGGGTCCGCCGGAAAACAGCATTGCAACCTTTTTAATGTTCGTCTGATGAACGACGGGGGGATTCAAAGACATCTGATTATCTCCAAAAAATAAAGTTACTAAATATATTTAGTCTGAAACGTTCAGACTAAAATCCAATTTGCTGTATTTTACCCTTTTACCCGGACTCGTGAAGGGGGGGCGAGAGGAATTTGGAATTCGTAATGCGGAATGCGGAATTGGCGCGAAGCGCCGCACGAAAAGTGGCGAGTGGCGAGTTGCGAGTTGCGAGAATACGCAAAGCGTCGCACTACTGCCTACTGCCTACTGCCTACTCCCCCCCTATTGCAATTGGGCAGGGATTGCGGTACGATGGAAGATATGGATTCGGATTTTTCAGGTTGATTTTCCCCTTGAACTATTATGACGTCAACAAATACCCGCTCAAAGTTCGGTTCCAGACTTCGCGTCTGGAGCAGTCGAATTGTATTGTTTGTTATTGCTCTGATAACCATTAACGCGATTCTCATTGGGGCGACGCCGAAAGACGTCAAGCCGATTCGAGACGGACATTCGCATAACGACTACTGGCGCAACCGCCCGATGCTGGACGCTCTCGACCACGGCTTTTGCAGCGTCGAGGCGGACGTTTTTCTCCGCGACGGGCAGTTTTGGGCGGGGCACGTTACGGCGGAAATCATGCTGCGGCGCAATCTGGAAACCATCTATCTCAAAACGCTCAAAGAACAAATCGCCCTCAACGGCGGAACGGTCTATCCCGGCGTCGAGACGTTCTATTTATGGATTGAGTTCAAAGAAGAGCCGGAAGCGGCGTGGGCGGCGCTGGCTCCTCTGCTGGAAAAATACAAGGACATGCTTTGCTCTGTAACAGACGGCGTGAAGAAGCCCGGACCCGTTCAGGTGATTATAACCGGCAACCGCCCATTCAAGTCGTTTGAGGATTCAAAGGGGAAAACGTTCTACGCTACGCTCGACGGACGATTTAGCGATCTGGACAACCCCAACCGCCCCGCCTGGATGGTCGGCGCGATTAACGAGAACTGGAACAGCGTCTGTTCCTGGAAAGGCAAAGGCGAGTTCCCCGCCGACCAGCGCGCCAAACTGGCGGCGCTGATTGACAAGGCTCACAGTCAGGGGCGTCTGCTGCGATTTTGGGGCGCGCCGCAAAACGCAACGTTCTGGACGGAACTGCGGCGCCTGAAAGTCGACTTTATCAATACAGACCATCTAACGACGTTCCGCAACTTCGACCAGAAGTACAAGCCGGAGGAATAACGGAGACTCTACACCCCCCGGCTCGCCTATGGATTTGCGGCGCTGGGGAAAGTGAGATAATACTATGATAACTCGACTTAAAATGAAATGGTTCTTACTGACGCTTTTATTCCTGACGTTGGGTCTGCCGGCGTTCGCGATGGCGGAAAGCGCTGCGACGTCTGACAAGGAGCGTCAAGTTGGCATTTTCTATTTTCTCTGGCTTGGCGAGCATGGACGCAAGGGACCTTACGACATCTCTAAAATTCTGGCGGTGGATCCGGACGCGGGATACAAACCCGACAGCCCACTGTGGGGCGCCGAGGGAACGTATCACCATTGGGGAGAACCGCTCTACGGCTACTATTGCTCCGACGACGAATGGGTCGTCCGGCGTCACATAAAGCTGCTCATGCAGTGCGATATTGACTTCCTGTTCTTCGACACGACCAACTCGTACATCTACGAGAAAAACTCCAAACTGGTAATGAGCGTTCTGGAAGAATACTGCGACGCGGGCTGGAAAGTCCCGAAAGTGTTATTCTATACAAACATGCATTCCGGGAAGCGCGCAGGCGAAATTTACGAAGCGATCTACAAACCCGGATTCGCAAAAGAAGTCTGGTATGAACTGGACGGCAAACCGGTTATTATCGCCAAGAAAGAACAATGCTCCGAAGAAGTCAGGAACTTCTTCACGATCGTAAAGCCGCAGTTTCCCCGCGAACCCGTCAAAAAAGGGGGCTGGCCGTGGATGGACTTTCAGCGTCCGCAGAGGGTTTATCAAGGCGAGGACGTCGCCCGAACTGTGATGAACGTCTCGGTCGCGCAGCATCCAGCAGGATGTCACGGTGACAGCGCATTGTACGGAGAAACCGGCAATCGCGGTCGGGCGTTTCATAACGGTTCTAACGACCCGGCGCCAGACGCCTGGAAGAAGGGATACAACTTCCAGGAACAGTGGGATCGGGCGTTTGAAGCAAAACCCGACATCGTCCTGGTAACAGGCTGGAATGAATGGATTGCCGGCCGCTGGAAAGGAACGCCGGAACGACCTCTCAAGTTTGTGGACTGTGCTAACTACGAGTATTCCCGCGACATCGAGATGATGCGCGGCGGGTACGGCGATAATTACGTCCTTCTGCTGCGCGAAAACGTCCGGAAATTCAAGGGTGTAACAGACGACTTGACGCCGAATCCGCCAAATCAGCGCAAACGATATCGATGCTTTGCCGATTCCGCCATGCCGCGCGACCATTCCGGATACGTCAACCGCACGCAGCGCAATGCGCCGGAATGGATTGACGTCATGCACGATCAACAGAACGTAACGTTTATCGTCAAGACGCAAAAGCCCGTTGTCGGCAAAGAAGGCGAAGGAGATTTCATGCGGATTCTTGTCAACGGCAAACCTGTCAACGGACTGGGCGAGATGAAAATCGACGGGGACGTAACAACGATCATGGTTCCGCGCAGCTCTCTGGGGCTGGCGTCGGACTCATTCCGTTTCGACTTTAAGTTCGTAGATTCAACGGAACCTTGCCGTGACCCGCTCGACTGGTACGACCACGGCGTTGTCGAGCCGCTGGGCAGGATTCCGTTTATCTACTGCGGCGGCGAGGCGCCGCAAAAGTAACCTCACGCAAAGTTCGCGAAGTTCGCAAAGAAATTTTACCACAAAGAACGCAAAGAACACATAGAATTATTAAAACTTCGCGAACATTCTCCGCGCCTCCGCATCTCCGCGTGAGATTTCCCCCTGTCGCAAAATGATTTTTCTCGAACGCTTGCTTTTAAATTTAAACGGGGTATAATTTTAGTTAGTAGAATATTGTTAAACGCTTCTTCCGAATAGAATCCATCCCGGGTTTGAGCGTTTATCTGTGTTTTCCTTCCTAAAAACTCAACGAGCGATTATGACTACGACTAAATCAGGCTTTCTGCCCTTTCTATTATGTCAAACGGTTGTGTTAGCAACCTTGGCGACGGGGTTTGCGTTTGAATCCCCGCTGGATCTGTCCGACCCGTCCAAACTGCCGCCGGCGCCGGCAAACGCGATTGCGTATCCCGAGCAAGAGCCGCAAAACATGCGGGAGAACTTCCAAACCCCGCCTGCCGGGTACGGCGAAGTCCCGTTCTGGTGGTGGTCAGGCGACCGGCTCGACAAGGCGCGCCTGGAATGGCAGCTGGATCAGCTTCACAAAAAGGGCGTGGCGGGAGTTCAAGTCAATTACATTCGCAACGACCTAGGCAGGGGTTCGTACAACAACGATCCGCCCATCTTCTCTGAGGAATGGTGGGACTTCTATTCTTACGCCTCCCAAGTCGCGGCAAAGTACAACATGGGCATCGGTTTGAGCACGTACACGCTCGACTGTCCTAATCTCCCCAACCTGTTCAATAAGATTATCTATAACGACCCGGAGGTGAACGCTCGACCGCTGAGAGGGAAACAGGTCAAGACAGTTACCCCCGGCGAATCGTTTACGCTGACGCCGTCGGCAAACCATATCGCCTTTGCCGCCTATCCGATGGAAAACGGGCGCATTACCGGGAAGGGGTTCAAACTGGAATCGAAGGACGCACAGTACCAAATTCCCCCCTCTCGCAACTCGCAACTCGCAACTCGCAACTCAACTCAGTACGCTGTCTGGGAGTTTACGTACGAAGTTCGACCGGGAACGCTCAATCCGCTGCATCCGCGGTCTGGTCAGCGGGTTATCGACAAGTTCTTTCAACCGTTTGAAGATCATAACGGGGGTTCTTCTGCTGGACTGAACTATTTCTTTAACGACCTGCTGTCGATCGGGTGTCACGGCTGGCAGTGGACGGACGATTACGCTCAGCGGTTTGAAGAGGTGATGGGGTACGACTTCTTTTCTATCGCCGCCGGTCTGTTTACGAACATTGGAGACATCACGCCCAAAGCCAAAATGGACGCGATGGAAGTTCAGGTTTATCTGAGCGAAGAGCGGTACTTCAAGCCCATTTTTATGTGGCATTACACCCGCGGGCTGACTTACGGCTGTGACAACAACGGGCGAGGATACGAGCCGACGCAGTATCACGACTATTTCCGCGTTATTCGATGGTATACGGCTCCCGGGCACGACACGCCGGGCGGCAGCGCCGACTTTATCAAGGACAAAGTCTCCGCGTCCATTTGCGCTTTGTATCAGCGACCTCGCGTTTGGCTGGAAGGCTATCATTCCCTTGGCTGGGGCGCCAATCCTGACGGGTTGATGTACGCTACCAACGAGAACTTCGTTTTCGGCGCGACGCTGCTCAATCTGCATGGGCTGTATTATTCCACCCGAGGCGGTTACTGGGAATACGCTCCGCCGTGCTATCATTTCCGTATGCCGTATTGGGCGCACATGAACGTCTTTCTGAAATACTACGAGCGTCTGTCGTACCTGCTCAGCCAGGGAACGTGGCAGGCGGAAATAGCGATTATTTATCCCGTCGCGCCGTACGCTGCCGGGCTGACAGGCAACCAAAGCGAAGCGACGACAATGGCGTTCGATTTGGCAAAACGAATCTACTCAACCAATCGCGACGTCGCCTTTATTGACGAGCAGTCTATTCTTCGCGCGGCGATTGTACCTCCCAAGGAAGGCGAGCCAGCGAAGCTGTCCGTTTCCAACATGAATTTCGCCGCGGTCGTGGTACCGTCCATGCAAGCGCTGCATTGGGACGTTTTAACCAAACTGCGAGAATTCCAGCTTGCCGGCGGGACGGTCTACATTTACGGGAAGAAGCCCGTCATTTCGGATCGCGCCGGGGCGAACGACCCCGTTCTTGACAAGCTGGTCAACGACATTATTCTGACGTCACAGGAACGCGTTGGCAGCGTTACCGCTGATGACAATGCGTATACGGAACCGGATGCGCCCCCGCGAGTCTATCCCGGCGGGTTTACCGGGTACTGGGCGTGGTCAAAAGAATTCGTCCGCAAAATTCAGGCGGTGGGAACGCTCAAGGGGCTTTCCGACGAGCCGGCTGAATATCAGGTCAAGTTTTTTGCCGACAATCACGGCGAATTGTACGTCAACGATAAACTCGTTTGTTCCAACGACGATTATCAAAAAGACTGGTCTGGAACGCTGACGCTCAAAAACGGCGACCGGGTCAAAATTATCGCTAAAGACGACGAAGGCGGAAACCGGATGGCGGGCTTTTTCTTCGCCGTTTCCGATGGGAAAAAGACGCTCTTTACAACGCTGGATCTGGGATACAAGCTATCAGACGCCGACGATGTCAAACCGCTTGACCCGACCAACGTTCACGACCTGCACCGATACGGCAGAAGAAACGTGCGGCTTCCCATTCAGAACTCGAAAAAGGCGGCGGAGGACAAACGGATTTTCGTCATGCCGCAGGACGTCAAAGCCGTCGCGTCGATTAAATATCTGCACCGCAAAGCCGGCAAGTACGACGTCTATATGGTCATGGGCGCTGAGAAGAATTCCGTCGTATCGTTCCGCTGCGTCGGACGTCCGGAAATCTGGGATCCGATGACCGGCAAGACCTCGCCTGCGACTGTTACAGAAATCAAAGATGGGTATACGTCCATTCGGATTCCCGTTGCCAGTAACGAAGCGGTTCTGTTTGTCTTTGACTCAACGCAGCAGGCGCAAGTCTCCGCGCCGGTTAAACCGAAAGAGTTTGACGTTGTCCCAATTAACGGGACGTGGTCGTTCAAACTCCTTCCGACCATGGACAACCAGTGGGGCGATTTCCGACTTCCTGTAACAGCCGACAACCGCGTTATCGGGGCGGAAGCGCGCCGGTTTGAGTATCGCGCCACTGGAACGGAGGGCTGGAAATCGTGTTCATACGGCTACGGACAGAAGTTCTGGATCAAGTCCGTTCCGATGTCCGCCGCGCCGACGTCCAACCCGGTGGAATCGCTTGCGACGCTGGATTCGTCCTGGAAGCCGTACGAGTTCTCCTGGCGTTGGGGCGTTCCCGGCAACCTCGGACATCAGGGTAACCACGGCTTGAAAGAGAATTTCTCGGACGGCTTTATCGCGCTGGGAACGACGAAAAAAGGGACTCCCGGTCATCATCATTACATTTACGTAAAAGAGAATCCGCCCAAGCGGTACTATTTGACGACGTCCGTTTGCGGGACGGGAAGAGTTACAATCCAAAAAGGCGGAAACCTGCCGGACGCTGTTTTTCTGGACGACGTCCCCATTCCTCCCGACGCGAAAACGATTGAACTGACCGGCAAATCGCAGATATTGACGCTGTCGTATTCGACGGCAGGGCGGGGGTTCTGGTTCCTGGAAAAGGGCGTATGCGAACCGCGTCAGGCGCAGCCGGAATGGGACGACTTTACCCGAGAACAGAAGGAAAAGGCGTTCCCGAACTCAATGAGCTGGTACGTTCTCGATAAAGTCGATTTCTGCGTCGCTCAGCCGACAACGACGGAATACCGCTTTGCCGCGCCCGCCGGCTTGGACGGCTTGACGCTCACGCTGGCAGACGCTGTTACAACAACGCCTCGCGTGTTCGTTGATGGCAAGGAATTCCCGATAACGTCAACGGAGCCGGTTGAACTCAAAACGCGGCGCTGGGTCAGTTCCGGCATCGGGGCGGTGAAACCATCGACGGTCGTTGTTGTCCTGCCGGACTGCCCAGTTCAGGGCGGAGACGCATTCGCAGAACCGGTAGCCTTCTCAACCAAACCGGGCGAAATCGACGCTCTGGTTGACTGGAGTGAGGACGGAACTGGCTTGCAGTACTATTCCGGCGGCGCCGTCTACGAAAAGACGATTACTGTTACAAAAGAGCAGGCGCAAAAGAAAGCCGTCCTGTCGCTGGGCGACCTCTGTGCGACGGCAGAAGTCCGAATCAACGGGAAATCCGCCGGCGTCCTGGTCTGTCAGCCGTGGGAACTCGACGTTATCGGCTTTTTAACCGAAGGCGAAAACCGTATCGAGATTGAGGTCTACAGCACGTTGGCGAACCATTACAGAAGCATCCCGACCAACTACCACGGCCCGACGTACAAGTCCGGCTTAATCGGCCCCGTCGAACTGCGGTTTGAACGATAGGCGGCGTGGGTGTATGTGCAGGTCAGCTAGCACACGGATTTAACGGATTAGACGGATTTTCGCAGATTGGTTAATTGTCGTTCTTACTTAATTTTCTCCCCTTGTTAAAGTTTTTTGGAAAGGGGAGTTTGAGGGGAAACGTTTAATTTTGTTGAAAGGTAAAAATTGAGCGACCAACGGGAGCGATTTTTGGCAGACGCGCGGTAGCGCGGACTGGGAGCGGCGCCTCGCCGCCCAGCTTGCTGGCGACCGAAAGTTTTTTCAAGTTAGAGAAACTTTCAATCACCGGATAAATCCTAGAATCCGAAGCCACCAGGCTCTTCCAGATTGAGCCGTTTCATCTTTTTATAGAGCGTCGTTCGGTTGATTCCCAGCGCGGCGGCGGTTTCGATTCGATTCCACTGGAAGGCGCGCAAGGCGTCGAGAATGATTTTCCGTTCCGGCTCTTCCAGCGCGTCTTTGAGAAGCCGAATCGACGACGGGTCGGGAACGGGCGAGTCGTCTTCGTCGTTAGTAACGGCGGTATTTGAGAACATCGTCGGCGCGGGCGCGGGTTTGGTTCTAACAGAACCCGGCAAATCTTCTAATGTGACAATTTCAGATTTCCCCAGCAGAACGGCGCGCTCGACTGCGTTTTGCAATTCTCGAACGTTGCCTTGCCACCAATAAGACGTCATGGCTGACATGGCGGCGTCGGAGAACCCGGCAACGACGCGCCCTGTTTGCTGACAGGTCTGTTTCAGGAAGAATTGCGCCAATAACGGGATGTCGTCAATGCGTTCTCTCAGCGGCGGAACGTCTATATTGATAACGCTGATTCGATAATACAGGTCTTGACGGAACCGTCCGTCCTGAACGGCGCGATAGAGGTTTTCGTTTGTCGACAGAATGACCCGGACGTCGGCGGAAATCGGCGAGTTGGAACCAACCGGCTCAAACTGCGATTCCTGTAACACGCGCAACAGCTTGACTTGCATCGCGGGAGAGACGGTTGATATTTCGTCGAGAAGAATCGTCCCGCCGTCCGCCTGCTGGAATTTGCCGACTTTCGATTCAGCCGCGTTCCCGAACAGCTCGCTTTCCAACAGCGATTCAGAGAACGCGCCGCAGGGGACTTCAAGAAACGGTTTGTCTTTTCGGGAGCTGAGCCGATGAATCGCCCGGGCGATTGTCGATTTCCCAACGCCCCGCTCTCCTGAAATCAAAACCGGCGTCTGAGCGTTGGCGATTGTCTTAACGACGTCGAACGCGCGCTGCATTTTTTCGCTGCGCCCGATAACGTCTTCCAGCCCGGTCAGGCAGTTGTAACGATATTCGTCTAAAGACGTTTTCTGGTTCGCCGCGTCCTGCGTCAGCTTTTTCTTTTCCAGCGCCCGATGAATGGTCAGCTGAAGTTCGTTGTCCAAAACCGGTTTGGTGAGGAAATCAAACGCGCCTTCCCGAATCGCCTGCAACGCCAGTTCCGCCGTTCCGTATCCGGAAATGACGATTATCGCGGTTTCCGGTCGCCGCTTTTTGCAATAACGAACAATATCGAACCCGGAATCCAGCCCCAATCGCAGATCGGTTACGACAACGTCAAAGCTGTTGTTTTCCAAAAGATCCAACGCCCCTGAAACGCTGCCTGCCGTCGACGTTATATAACCAGCGTCGATTAAGCAGTCTGAAAGAGACTCTAACGCCAGTTCATCGTCGTCAGCAATCAGAACGGAATAATTGTACATGGGGGCGCTGTATGGAAAAGGGAAATGAGTGTATAATACGGGAGTTGCGAGCGCCTAGTGCCTAGTGCATAGTGAGGGGAGCGCTTTGCGTACTATACACTAAGTACTATGCACTAAGTACTCTACTGCCAAATTATGCACTATAAATGCTAAAACTCAACGATTAAGCAAACCTTTTTGATAAAGAAAAACGCGAAGAATAAACAAGATAATATGGTTGTATCGAATTTAACGGCTGAAATTATTAACGACGGACGCTTTCAGGCGTATTTTGCCGTTGCTGGCGGGGGAACGGACGCGCTGGCGGATCTGCTTCGCACGCCGGGAGCGTCTGGACTGGTTGAAGGGGCGACGATTCCCTATTCTCCCGGTCAGATGACGGAGTTTTTGGGCTATGAGGTTGCTCAGGCGTGCTGTCAGGCGACCGCATGGAAGATGGCAAACGCTGCGTTTCGACGCGTCATTAATAATAAAGCGGGACGCGCTCCGCTGGGCGTCGCCTGTACGGCGGCGCTGGGAACGAATCGGGTTCGCAAAGGCGAGTCCAGAGCGCACATTGCCTTGCAGACGTCAGACGCCGTCTATACGTTTACCGTCCGTTTTACTCGAGACGAGAAAGAACAGTCCGCCGCCGACGAGTTCGCTGCGATTCGCGCCCAGCAGGAACGAGTCGTTTCCGACGTTATGTTGTCTGCGCTGCGATACGTTCAAGCGGCGAGGCGCCGCTCCCAGTCCGCGCTTCCGCGCGATTGCCAAAAAACGCTCCCGTTGGTCGCTTTGGATAATCTTACCACTCAATATACCGTTACCGCCGATCGTCAGCCCCTCCCCGATTCGTGGCGAAATCTGTTTCAAGGAACCATTGATGAAACATACTACAGCGCTCCTCTCGCAACTCGCAACTCGCAACTCGCAACTATTCCCGCGATTTTTCCCGGGTCGTTCAATCCGATCCACGACGGGCATCGGCAAATGCGCGCGTTGGCGTCAGCGATTCTGCATTGCCCGGTCTGTTACGAGCTATCGGTGTTGAATGCGGACAAACCAACGACGTCGCCGGGCGAAACAGCGTGGCGGCTCAACGAAATCGCCAAAATGGACGCTCAAGCCGAGGTGATTCTCTCCCGAACGCCGCTGTTTATCGACAAAGCCCGAAAGCATCCGGGGGCAACGTTCGTCGTCGGCGCGGATACGATGGCGAGAATAAACGATCCCAAATACTGCCAAAGCGAATCGGCGTTTAACGAGATGATAGCGGAATTCGCCCGTCTGAAAATACGATTCCTCGTCTTCGGACGTCCTTCGTCTGACGGGGCGTTTTCGTCTCTGGAAACCCTGCATTTAATCGACGCCCTGCGACAGCTTTGCATTTCGGTGCCGAAGAACGAGTTCTGCTGCGCGCTCAGTTCTACGGAAATCCGAAAGAAATCGGCGGTTTAGATACGCATAGACAGTTCTCCTCACTCCAAATCCGCCTGCCAAATTTGCATTGGCACGGAATTTGCATTATTGAAGGTCAGAATACAATTTTAAGTGCAAATTTTACGAAAGTGAGGGTTTATACCAATGTCTATACGATTTGAAAAATTCACGTTAAAATCTCAGGAAGCCGTTCAGAACGCTCAGGAACTGGCGGCGAAAGCGAACAATCCCCAGGTTTCGTCTCAGCATTTGCTAATCGCTTTGCTGGACGACCGGGACGGGATTGCGTCCGCGATTATGTCGGAAATTGGCGCGGACATCCCGCAAATCAAAAAGATCGCGCAGGCGGCGATTGACCGCATGCCGCACGCGTCCGGAACGCAGGTTTCGCTCACGCAAGAGTTACAGCAGGTTTTGCAGTCCGCTCAGGATTTGGCAATCCAGATGAAAGACGATTACGTGTCCGTCGAAATGCTGGTTTTGGCGATGCTCAAGACGAAGTCCGAAGCGGGCGACACGCTCAATCTGTGCGCCATCGACGAGAAGAAAGTCCTGACCGCCATGCAAGCCATTCGAGGCTCGCAGCACGTTTCCAGCCCGGAACCGGAATCGACCTTTGAAGCCCTCAAAAAGTACGGCATGGATCTGGTTGAACTCGCCCGACAGGGCAAGCTGGACCCGGTTATCGGTCGAGACGCGGAAATCCGTCGAGCGATTCAGGTTCTTTCCAGACGAACGAAGAACAACCCGGTTCTCATTGGCGAACCCGGCGTTGGAAAGACGGCTATTGCGGAAGGACTTGCTCTGCGAATCGTTGAAAACGACGTCCCGGAAAGCCTGAAAAACAAGCGGCTTATCAGTCTCGACATGGGCGCGCTGGTTGCAGGCGCCAAGTTCCGAGGCGAGTTCGAGGAACGGCTCAAGGCGGTTTTGCGAGAAGTCAAAGAAGCCGCCGGCTCTGTCATTCTGTTTATCGATGAACTTCACACCGTCATTGGGGCGGGCAAGGCGGAAGGCGGCGCGGACGCGGCGAATCTGCTCAAACCGGCTTTGGCGCGAGGCGATTTGCGATGTATCGGCGCAACGACCCTGGACGAATACCGAAAGTACATCGAAAAGGACGCGGCTCTGGAACGGCGATTCCAGCCGATTTACGTCGGCGAGCCGTCTGTAGAAGACACGATTCAGATTCTCCGCGGGCTTAAACCGCGATACGAAGCGCACCACAAGGGCGTCAAAATCAAAGACTCTGCCCTCGTCGCAGCGGCGAAACTGTCCTATCGTTACATTGCCGACCGGTTCCTGCCGGACAAAGCGATTGACCTTGTCGACGAAGCCGCAAGCCGCCTGGCGACGGAGTTGGAATCCGTCCCGGAAGACATCGACAAAGCCCAGCGGCGTCTGGTTCAGCTGGAACTGGCGGCGCGTCAGCTGGCGGACGAAAACGAGGAACACGCTCAGCAGCAGCTCGAGGAAATTCGGGCGGAAATGGAAAGCGTCAATAAAACCCTGGCTGACCTGCGCGAGCAGTGGGAACAGGAAAAGCGCGGAATGTTAGGCAACCAAAAGACGCTCCAGCAACTCGACGAAGCGCGTCACGCCTACAATCTGCTCTTAACCTCCATTCGAGAAAAGCAGTCCAAAGGCATGCTTCCGCAAGAGCAGGACTATCAGCGTCTGTTTGAACTGGAACGTCAAATCAAAGAGCTGTCCAAGCTGGAAGAAGAATCCAAGAAATCCAGTCAGAACAACACAGACGCCAGCGAGCAGCGCCATAAAAAGCCGCTGCTGCGTCACGAAGTTACGCCGGACGAAATCGCGGAAGTCGTTTCCGCCTGGACGGGCGTTCCGGTCGCCAGAATGATGGAAACGGAAAAGAACAAGCTGCTGGTTTTGGAAGAGCGAATTCATCAGCGGGTTGTCGGTCAGGACGCAGCTGTTACAGCTGTGTCGGATGCCGTCAGACGTTCCCGCGCCGGCTTGCAGTCCCAACATCGTCCTATCGGCTCGTTCCTCTTCCTCGGCCCCACGGGCGTTGGAAAAACGGAACTGTGCAAAGCGTTGGCGGAAGTCCTCTTTGACGACGAAAACGCCATGGTTCGGCTTGACATGTCGGAGTTCATGGAACGTCACACCGTCAGCCGGCTTATCGGCGCCCCTCCCGGATACGTCGGGTATGAAGAAGGCGGCGTTTTAACCGAAGCGGTTCGACGTCGTCCGTATTGCGTCGTCCTGTTGGACGAAATTGAAAAAGCGCATCGCGACGTTTTCAATATTCTGTTACAGGTTCTGGACGACGGGCGTCTGTCAGACAACCAGGGACATACAGTCGACTTTTCCAATACGATTATCGTCATGACGTCCAACGTCGGCTCGCAGGCGATTTCCGCGTTCCTGGCAGACAAAGACGAAATCAGCGGCAACGAAGAAGACCAGCTCGATTCCGAGATTTCCGAAGCGCTCAAAGGCGTCTTTACCCCGGAATTCCTCAACCGAATCGACGAAAAACTGATCTTCCATCCGCTTACCCGCAAGGACATCGGCAAGATCGTCAAGATTCAAATTGACCTGCTTGCAAAGAAGCTCAAGGAACGCGACGTCAATCTCGTCGTTACGCCTGCGGCTTTGGAAGAACTCGGCAACGAGGGCTACGATCCCGCTTACGGCGCCAGACCGCTCAAGCGCGTTATTCGTCAGCAGATTGAAAACCCGATGGCGGTCGAACTGCTCAAAGGCTCGTTCCCGGAAGACAGTACGCTTACGGTTGACTTTACCGGCGACGCGTTCACGTTTACCCATTAACAGTCAGCAAATGACGCAAGCGGCAGAATCTCTGGCAGCGTCAGCTTCTGGAGATTCTGTCGAAAGCGTTTACGCTTTTTGAATCAGATGCAGATATTTCGTCCGCATCAATTAGACCGTCTCTAATTTTAACTGCGTTCTTTTGCATTATACGTCATCCATAACAGAGGATTCAACGTCTCGTCACAATTATTATTGGAATCTCTCAGAACGCTGACCGCGAAGAATGCGCTCTTTTTAAATCGGGTTTTAACAACGTTGACAAAATTGTACATTCCGCAGCGTAAAAGATATTTTTCAACCATCCTGGAATGTTCGTTCCACTGTTCAGAAGACTGAGTTAATCTGTTGCTGGCGCATCCGATGGAGGTTTTCAGATTATTTAGATCGCACTTTGTAACGACAACGCAAATTGGCAGATCAAAACCGGAATTGAACGTATCCGGGTAAATGCGTTCCAGTTTATTGCACAGCATCCCAATGACGGCGTTTGCATCCTGTTTGGCGTAAACGTAAGCAGAAGGAAGCGACTTCTTTCTTTTACCCGCAGCCTTGACAATGCCGCTTTCAACCCACGGATCTATAACCAAAAAAATGCCATTTGCCAAATTGTAGTATGGTTCTGCCATTCCGGCTTCAATAGCAGTCAAAGAGTTGTCGCCGGTATCGTAAAAGTACGCCAGAAACTTTCCAAGCGTTTTTTTACAGTGCAGCATATACGCCTTGGGGCATAAACGATGCGGCGTTGACGGACAAAAACGCCCATTGCCGATTTGTTCCGCCTGCAATCGAACTCGATATTCCTGCTCACTGTCAGAGAAACGAATGAAGGAATCAAAATGTTTATTCAGCAAGTTCATTGCCTGAAATAAAAACGACGTTTTGCCGCTTTTAGAGGAGCCCTCGACAATATAAACCATTTCTGGAACGTCTCCAAATCCTTCATAATCAAGCGACTTTTGACAGTTGGGACAAATTTTCGGATTCTTGTTTCTTCCATTAATCCATGACGTTCTGATGGAATTGCCGCAATGAGGACACGGCATTGAGAAAATTCCATAACGCGAAGGACGCAGTTCTTTCAGGACTTCGCCGCAATATGGACACTTGTAAACTATGGACGAGGCGCTGTGTCCACAATTTTCGTGAGGACAAATAAACCGAATCTTCCCCCAATGGGGACGCCAGTCGAGCAATCTCATTACCAAAAGCGTCGCCATGGAGACCATTCCGAATAAAACCATTACGCTTATCGGAATCCACGACCAATAGACAATTCCAGACTGTTCATAGAACCACATGAGATTGTTCCAGGACGGCGTTATCAAGCTCAATAAAAAGTTAGACGTCCAAACAAGAGGTTCGTATGAAAAATAATAAACTACGCCGGCAAGAATGAGCCATACAATTCCATAAGCCGAGTTTGCGTCTTCAGAATTGTAAGAATCATTGTTTATGGCAGAGGATATTAATCCAACAATAACAGAAGCAACAATTATTCCAATCGTCCAGCTTAAAAACAACGCCAAATAGCCTAGCAGGGTTAACAGACCATAAATGATGCATGCCAAGAGTGGAATTACAATAAACAATCCCGCTGACAACGCCAGCATGATTCCATACGGACGCAATCGAAAGGGTAAAATCGGTCGTCGAAAGTAATGGCTTGCACTCATTCAGGAAACTCTCAATAACAACGCGGCTGTAAGCATTTGAACAGAGCAATGGCTGCGCCCTGCCCTGCTCTGGCTTACAACCCGGCGCTTTTCATCGAAACAGTTTATGTAAAAACGACCGATCTTTTTCAGGATCCTTTGGTTCTTCCGGAACGCTCAAAGCAGAAACCAGCAATTGCGAATACTGTGCGTTATCGCGAATCTGTTTAATAGATTTCTCGGAAATCAACCTGTTGAGGATTGCTTCCTGCTTTTGCTCGTCTAAAAATGGATAAATTTTCAGCTGCTCATCCAGAGTAAAGTGGGAATTATCCATCAAAATTTTAATTGCCGATTCTTTTAAAATGGGAACCGTTATCGCCAGTTCTATATCCCGAATCGTAATAAACTCATGTCGATAGAGGAACAGCCAGAAAAGATTGAGCATCGTTCCTGAATCTTTCATGTTGGGCGGAATAGACTTGTAAAACTCTGTCAAAGCGCTGTATTTACCATTCAGACAGTTCTTCAGAATGTCGTCTGCAAAGTGATTGGGCGGGAACTGTGTAGAAGGAATTTGCGGGTTGTCAGAATATAGCAAAATATCCTGCCGTTGTACCAGATCATGAAAAATGATTTCATCCTGCGAACTCATCTTTTCGGGAACTGGGAAATTGACAGCGACATACGAAAAGGACAGCATCGGCTTTTCATGAGTGGAAAACGTAAGGTTTTTCCACATTGACGACGGCAGACATCGCGTAGCGCCCCACAGACAAAAAGCCATGTCCTCTGGAAAACCGATTAAAACAATTTTGTTGTTTGGTTTTAACGTCATCAAACTTTTGAGTACGAAAAGAAATCTTTTCTGGCGATCCGGAGAAGAACGAAGGAATTCAACAAACGATTTTTCGTTGATTATTCCAAATGGAATCTTCTGTTCATCCTGAATTGGCGGAAGTTCCGGCGAAATCGTCTCGCTGTCTTCCGTAACCCAAAAAGGACTTCCCCACATTTCCAAAGCAGTCCGAACGCTCCACGACTCTGGAAGAGGATAAAGCAGATGAGAGAAATAGTTTCCTTCTCGATGCGTTTGTTTATCCGGCATCGCGTAAACAGAATGTGCAAGAAAACATCGGCCAGGCGTTGTTCCAACTGAACTAAATACGAGTTTTGCAAATGGTTCCAGGGAAAGAAACAATGAGGAATTCAATGATCCATCAGAGCCTGGACATTTCAAATACTGTGGATAACTGCAGAATTTTTTATAAACAGAAAGCTCCTGTTCCGACGTCCCTTTAACGGCCGCACGAGCGCAGTCCCCGCCTATGCCGGATACGCTCAGTCCTGTTCCGGAACAGCAAAATGTAAAATAGGCTTGATTCATAATATTTCCAAAAGTTGTTAGACGCCAAAGGCGAATACCGAAAAAATATTGGAAACAAAATGAGAAATAAATACATAAAGACAGTTTGCGTCAATTGTCAATTATATATTTCTCATAATTAACCACTATATTCTGTACGCTACTTCTTTTTCCTTGGTTTTTTCTTCATTTCCTGTTCAGTCTGAAGATAACCCAGTTGATACAAAATCCAAAGCAAGGAGTCGGCAATGTTAATTGGGTCAATTGACGTTAACGAATAGTCTTCCTTTGGAGAACGCCCCAGAGCTGACATGCCAAAGTATTGACAAGTTTCAAAATTGCCTTCAGCAACGGAGATAATGGAGTTGAGCTCTTTACTGATAATGTATTTACGAATCGCATCAGAAGTCTTTTTAGCGGCAACTTCGTCAAATCCGTTGCTGTGAACGTGATCTTCAAAAACGGATTGATCCAACCCGTCAATGTTTCGGAGCAAGTCAAATTTCGAAATCGTTACAGCCAACGGCGCTTTGATTCTTTTGTTAACATACTTACTGTTCTGCCTTTCAATTGTTTGCTTCAGAACGGCGATTGTGTCGTACTCATCCTGAACTGACGACGGGCTATACTCCATTTTAATATCGTTGCGAATATTCTTATACGAAAGCGGGTCAATCAGGGCGATAATTCCAGCAGCGCGGGAAAAATAGCGGCTATACAAATCCTGAGTCACAGGAGACGTAGAATCTTCGCCAGCGGCGTCGAAGAAAACAAGGTCAATCGGACGATGGGTGGCAAACGGATGCAGCAGTCTTTGTTTAAGGCTGAACCGCGTCAGATTAAGACGATAAATCAGAGGAATGCGGATATCGATATTGGTCTGAGCAGAAAGCGTTGCCATAACCGCCTTGGGATTGTCGCCGAACAAATTGTTTCCGTATCGTTCTTTATACAATTCGTCTGAATAAATCGTTCGCAGGGTTCGCGTTGAAAACGTTTCCTGCGTTGACAGGTTAAGCCCGACTTCCTGCGAGTAACGATTCTTCAAAGCGTCAATCAGCACTCCGAAAAAATTGCTTTTCCCGGATGAACGAAAACCTGTAACCGCAATAACGCTGCTTTTCAGTCTGTTATGGGCAAGCTGAACCGGAAGCTGCATGTGACAGTGCGGACAGATTCGGTATTTGACCTCTGTATCGTTGGCAAGAGAGGGATGCCAAAAACAGCGCAGAAATTTATTGAAAGTTCCAGTAACTTCTTCTACAGGAGCCATAAGGACCTCGCTGTCAAGATTGAGAAATTTCTGAACTACTGGATCGTTGACCCGTTCGTTGGAGGAAATGACGCGTAATGGAGCGTGCCCGAGATGGAACTCTCTAAAGCAAAACGGACACAACACTTTTGAAAACGGGAGTGTAAGCGGCATGGGATTGATGATAAAAAATGTTAAAGGTAAAACGGCAACTGCCAAGCATTTAACCGTGAAAATGAACGAGTTTTATCGGAACGGATTCCGCGCCAGTTATTCCAGGTCAAAGTTTCGTTGTATTGTCACTCGGCATTTATCCGACTGTCCGGATGAATAATAAACCTTGTTTCCAACTGTTACTGCGTTAAAAATAACAACATACAGTTTGGAAGAAAAGCTGAATTTTTTTCTTATTGGGTGATTAACGTTTCTGTGTTCCGCTACAATGCGAGGAATTCCCAACTGCGTATCATTCACGTTTCGAGCATAGCGGTCGCGGCGTGCAACGATATAAATATGAGAAATATTCGTATCTTCTGACCAATAGGGAATCAGGACAACTTCTTTTGAATCCGTATCAAAATAAGCGCCTAACAATTTGGCTTCGTCCGGTCCGCCAACGACTGCAGGAACGCCCCATTCATACCAGTTGTCATGTTTAACGGCTGGGGTTATCGTATACGTTTGATATTTGTCGCTGTTCTGAGGTCTGTTCCACTGCGCGGTTCTCGCCGCAGCGTCAATCGCAGGATTGACTCCTGGAATATTCGACAGAGATTCTCCATATTGATCAATGTCGCTATGCCAGGTAAATTGACCTGGAGTTGTTCGTTTTTTGTTGTCCGTCCAAAAAAGAATTGTCTCGAGGTTTGAATTTTGATTCCATTCCAGACATGTTGTATTATGATTTTGAATCAAATTTAACTGAATCGGCTTGTTCTCACGTTCCAGAGGCTTCCAAAATTCATTGTTATAACAGATTTCATCAGGGAAGTCGTCTGGAATTTGTCCGCTTGCCAATATATTCACAATCGAATTAGCCGGTTGAGTTTTTAAAAATGGACAATTCACGTTCATAAGCCATTTCCCCAAACGAGTCAATGCCTGTTTGGGATTTGGTTCTGACGTTCTCTTCATGGAAAGCGTTGGCAATAACTTCCAGCTGTCGCCAATTTGAACAATGTTTGACCAGCTCCAGTTATCATAAATAAACCCGCAGCTGTCGAGTCGAATGACCATGTCACACAAAGCTGAAACAAACGATTCGCCCTGTGAAGAGGGGAATTTATCCATCAGCTCGGCGTCGTCCAACGTTAAAACAGCCGCCAGAAGGTTGTTAATAATCGCAACTTCCTTGCACTCAACGCCAAAATAATTTTTGACATTAAGCGACCAGTCCTTCCATAATTGAAATGTTTCCCGATCCGTCTGATTGGAAAGAACCAGCCAAACAGAACGAACGATTTCTTTGGGAGAGCTGAATTCATCGACTGTTTCAGTAATGTGTTCCTCGGCAGTATAAAAAGCCTGTTTTGAAAATGACTTTATTGCAGTAATTTTCTTCAATTGTCTGCCGGAAGGAAACTTTAGCGTTGTTAATGCTGCCATAATATCAAGTCTGTGAAAAATACAAAGCGTCAAAACTGATCAAATTCCGAAACGTTATGTATTTATCCATTAATCAATCGTCAGTTTATTATCTTTGAAATCCAGTGTCAATGTTGTTCCAGCAGCCGGAGCGTTATCGAAAACCCAGCCTGCCAGAGGTTGTTCAATATTCTCTTCCATTTGTACGCGAATGCGTCGCCCGCCGTAAAGCAGATTGCCTCGTTGTTTCATGATTTCGATAATCCATTGGCACAGCGTCGATTCTTCCGCCTTCTGTGTTACGGAACCGTCGGCGGTTTTGTACGCCAATTTAAAACCATGACTGCCTGCGGATTTCTCCAGATTATTCATGAACTTTTTGAAAATGCCTTTGATGTGCGTTGGACGCAAAAGATCAAATCCTAAAATATTATTGCCAAGTCGGTTGAATATTTCCGGACGTCCCAGCTTTTCGACAAAATGTTTTTGAACTTCTGAATAAAAGTGCCGGCGAACGTCTTCGTAAGCGGGCGATTCGTCTGAGACGTTTTCCATGCCCTCAATATTGAGCAAAGACTCCGCTCCGATATTACTGGTGAAAATAATAATCGACTGGTTAAAGTAAACCGTCAGACCTTTGCCGTCCGTCAGACGGCCGTCTTCGAGAATCTGGAGAAATTTATCCAGAACCGCGCCGTTGGCCTTTTCGATTTCGTCAAACAGAAGGATGCTGAACGGATTCTCTCGAACGTAGTTTGTCAGCTGACCGCCTTCTTCGTACCCGACGTAACCGGGAGGCGAGCCGGTAAGTTTTTCTGCCGCATGCTTTTCGGCGTACTCGCTCATATCGAAACGGTGCATGCGGTTTTCATCGCCAAAAATCTGCTGAGCCAACGCTTTTGCCAGCTCTGTTTTTCCAACGCCCGTCGGTCCGACAAAGAAGAAAACGCCTTTCGGCTTTCCCCCTCCGGATCCGGAAGACGGCGACATGGTAATTCCAACGTTTGCCAGCTTGAGCATGTTGACGATTCTGCTGACCGCGTTGTCCTGACCAATAACCCGCTTGGAAATTTCTGAATAGGCGTCGCGAATCTTTTCCCGATTGAATTCCTCCCATGGGTCGTCCATAGCGCCGTATCGATAGTAGAAAATCAGGTCTTTCATCTCCTGAACGCTGCTGCAAAACCGATGTTCGCTTTTGGCGGTTCGAGAAATGGAAATCATGTCGGAAATAGTCAGATCTTCTGTATTGTCAATAAACGCCTGACAAATTGCCTTCTGTTCCGATTCGCTGACGTCTTCCTTTACAAACTTGTCGAAATTCAGTGTAATAAACGCTTCACGCTGCTGCGTTTCAGGTCGCGGAATGCGAATGAGCGCCAACGATGGGTGATCCTGATAAAACCAGGACGGCAGCGCCTGCAAGGACGATGCGATAAAAATCATGCAGTTGCGGCGTCCAGACAGCTCTTCAATTGGCAATTCGCTGTTTTCTTTGAGCTTTTCCGGTGCAATGCGTTGAGCCTGGGTAAACGTCTTTTTCAAAAGAATCAGTTCTTTTCGTTCCGACTCGGATTGCTGCTGCGGGTTGCCGGACATGCGGTCTGAATATTCAAACACAACAGCGACAGGGTGTTCTTTCTGACTAATCAGATGCCGACGAATGTTTTCAACGTTATCAACGGCGCGAAAAAGGTTCGCAGCAGATTCTGGAAAAATGCGTCCTTTTTCTGCAATATCGTAATGAATTACGCCTGAATACCCTCGATCGTGGAAGTACGTGTTTAAACATTCATCCAGCGGATCATATCCTTCTTTATGTTCATAACGGTCTTCAACGTTCCCGTAAAGCAAAACGTGTTTGCCTCGGCGAAGCTGTTTATCCAGTTCTGTCATCCATTCAGTTTGCATGGCTTTTTCAAATTGGTAAAAGAGTAATGTTCCTGGGGAGCGGACATTGTCTGCGATAAATCTTTTTTGGCGGGTAGCGCCCGCCCCCCGTAATTAGCACCCGTCTCCGTAATGTTAATCCAGATCCAGGGCGCGGTGTTGGCCTGCCGACTGCGTCCTTTCAAGTTCTTCCGCCGGATTGCTGTCGTCTGGAATACTGTCAGCGTTCTTGCGAATCTTGTCAGGATTTCCTCCCCAGTCTGGATCGGATATTAAAATACCGTACGGCTTGAGCGCGGCGGCAATATCCATGACAGTCTGTTTTCCGGTGTCGTTTTCCACTACAGGGCGTCCTTCAATCCGATTGTGTTTGACGTCGTATCCGTCAAATTTATAATTAACGAGTTCATTAGCGGCTTGCGGAACGGTAATGGTGATTCGCCTTCGTTGTCCGCTGTTTTGCGTATGAGGAACAACTTTAATAACCGTGTCAGACGCTGCGTCAGACTTGCTGGAAAGAGACTGAATGTCAAAACCCAGCTTAGGCAGTTCCATTTTCATTGCATCTACAATGTATTGTCGACGTTCTTCAGCCTGCTGTTTGAGCCCGGCTTGAGTGAGCATGTTGGTATAGGCTTCATTCCACGACTCTATGTCGGATTCCATCGTTTGAAATAATCCTTGAGCAAGGTTTGTCTTAAAGGTTTCAAGCGTCCGTCTGAGGTTGGACAAAACGTTGCCTGACCATCGTTTGACAATTTCGTTGTCTGCCAATTCCAGCCGTTGAGTCAGTTCATCGAGTTTGGGTTCAAACTTTCTGCGATTCATTTCTCTTTCCGCTTCCAGTTCCGCTTCCTGACGCATTTTCACTTTGACAGCGGCTTTATGCTGTTCAAAGGCGTTTTGGAATCGGGACAACGCTCCCGGTTGTGACGCGGAAAAAATAAACGATTCAATTCTCTTCAACTCGGAGTAGCCTGCGAGATCGTATTTTTTAGCCAATTCAGGACTGACTGGCAGCGAATTCCACAGTGAGCTGATAACGCTTCTGGCTTTCACGATCTCTTGAACAGATTTGATTCTGTTCATTAAATCAATTGTCCAGTTGGAAACATCAGCTTTAATTACCGGGAACGTCTCTATTGTAGACGAGTTAATGCGATTTTGAAATTCTTTCAGTTTAGCCAGTTCCGGTTCCGATGGAACGTCTGACTGCGACTGAATCATCTTTCGAGTCTGTTCCATTTGAGCCAGCAGCTCCGATCGTTCCTGCTGGGAACTGACGGCTGCGTCTTGACGGGTTGAAATAACTTTGACAGCCTTGTCCAAACTTTGGCTCAGTTCGAGGGCTTTTTCCAGGGGCAGGCTTGAACTGAACTGGGAAACAATTTGATTAACGTCGTCAATGGCGCGCGCTGCCCAGCTATCGTTCATAAACGGCAGCTGTGAAACCTGATTGCAATACTGGGTCGCCTGATTCATTTGAGAACGCAGTTTATTACACTCTTCAATGCGTCGATTCTCCAGACGCTGCAAACGGATTTCGTTTTGTTGGCGCTGGTATTCCTGATAGCGTTCGACGCCTTTAGCAGCCAATTTACCGCCAGCAACGGTTCCTTTTACCAGAACTTTTCCTGCGTAATACGTTAAAATCGCCGCGCCGACCGGAATCGCTAAAGCTGCCAAAATTGCCGCCCCAACAACTTCGCCGCCGTCGCCGCTGACAGATGTCGATGAATTTTTGCTTCCGCTCATGGTTAGTTAATTTGCTGATTGTGAAAAAAACTCGTTTTTGAAATTGAGTTTTCGGAAAACTCCCGACTACTCAACGTTGACGCCTTGTTGTTCCATCAATTTCTGGAAATTTTCCTTAAAATTCAAAGGAGGAATTCCCGCCCATTGAATAACGTCGTTCTCGTCAAATTCGAATTCCAGCCCCTGCCCAGGTTCGTTGATTCGGCTTTCCCACGTCTTGTACCGCGGAGTGAGAAAGTAAACCCGTTGGTTGGCTGACCCGCGCCAAAGCAGGTTGGCGTATTGCGACTCAATAAACGGACCGTCGATCAGGATGTCTATATTAGAAACGAATTTTTGATGAGATTGTAACCCATTTTTTTGTAATTCTTCAAAAACATATCCTGTATAGCTCATAAACGAAGGATCGTTATTCCTTCGGCGTCGGAGTTCTTCAATCAACTCCGTCAGCGCCTCCGCCTGATCCATCGGTTCGCCGCCGCTGAAGGTGAATCCCTCCAGGTCGGACGAGGCGTCGAACTTCTCCGCCAGCTCCTTGACGTCCATTTCGATTCCGCCGTTGTAGTCTCGCATTTCCGGAGACGTACAGCCCGGACACCGTTGAGAGCACCCCTGCACCCAAACAACGCCCCGAACTCCCGGTCCGAGGGTTGAGCAATGCAACGAATATCGAGCAAGACGTATGGTAGTCATAGGCAATATGGTTTGTCAGATTAAATCCTGAAAATGGCGTTTTGTATTCGTTATCCTACTTTCTAATATACTCGATTTACAGAACCTAAATGACAAAATATGCTCTGAAATTTTACGTTTTTTGAAAAAAATATTAAAAATCAGAAAAATTTCTTCATCAGCCATGTAAAGAATTTGTATCTCAACGAGGGGACGTACACGACTTTTCTGGGATGTTTTTTAATCGTCTCCAGCGACTTTTTAGTAAGCCATTCCAGATCCAGCCACATGAATCCTGGAATCTTTTTGTAGCTTTCCGTGGCGGGAAGCATTTCTTTGGTTGTGTAGAAGTCCGTCTTGACGTATCCGGGGCAGAGAGCTTGAGCGCGAACGCCCGTCTTTGCCAAGTCCCAGGCGAAATTTCTGGTAAACGACAGAATAAACTGTTTGGTTGACGTGTAGTTCGCCGCGCCGGGATACGAGCCGAAAGCCGCACAGGACGCCAAATTAATAATGTATCCCTTGCCGTTGGCTTTCATGACCTCCGCCGCCGCGCGGGAAAGACGAACGGTCGCAATGCAGTGGACGGTAATCATGCCGGTCGTGAAATCCGGGTCGACGTCTGGATAGAGCTTATCCCAGCCCCCGCCGTATCCAGCGGAGTTGATAAGAAACTCCAAGTCCGGCGTCTGAGCGATTTTCTCTTCCAGACGGCGAATGTCGTCCAGCTGGCTTAAATCCGCCAGAAAGACTTCCGCGCTGACGTTAAACTGCGATTCCAGCTCCTCTTTGACTTCGTTGAGCAAACTCTCGCGTCGAGCGACCAGAATCATATTGTATCCTTCCGCCGCAAGGCGACGGGCAAACGAGCGTCCAATTCCGCTGGACGCGCCGGTAATAATTGCTGTTTTGGACATGATAGGGGATAGGAAATAGGGAGTAGGGAATAGGAAGTAGGGGATGACTTGCGGGGAGAAGTCTGCTCCTCACTCCTAACTCCTCACACCTAACTATAAAAACAATAGACTTTATTTTGACAATATTAATATACATCTTACCCCAAAAATCATTCTTTGCAAGGGTCGGGGAATTATTTTTAAAATTTTTTGAAAAGTTACCCAAATTATTCGCCCCCCGTATTGCATTTGAAAAAAAAACTGATATACTTATAAATAAAATTTTATCGATTGAGAATGAAATATTGTATGCCGGGAGAGCTGAGAACCGAGAAACAGTTATTTTAACGGGGAAAGATTTGAGCGCAAGCGCAATTCAAAACCGTTTGTTTCGGACTGCTTTTTACAGATTGGTAATCTATGACAAGCTTGTTTTTAGCTCGTAACATTTTTACAGTAGTTTTCAATTGAGTTCGGTATTCCACTAATCTTTAATGGAGCACAGTAACAATGCAGGAAACCATTGAAAAGACTCGCGAGGAGGTCCAGCGACTTGCGGCAGTCAACGAAATTCTGGAACGGAACAACTACGACCAGTCTCGTTTGATTCCGATTCTTCAGCAGGTACAGGAAGTCTTCAAGTACCTTCCGAAGGACGCAATCACTTACGTAGCAACGTCGTTGGATTTGCCAGTCGCTCATGTCTATGGCGTAGCGACGTTTTACGCTCACTTTACGCTCAACCCGAAAGGCAAGCACATCATTCGCATTTGCGACGGCACCGCGTGCCACGTCAAAAAGTCGACCGGCATTTGCGAAAAGCTGTACGAAAAGCTCGGTCTGAGCGACGACAATCGCACCTCGTCTGACCTGATGTTTACTGTCGACATCGTTTATTGCCTTGGAGCATGCGGTTTGGCGCCGGTAATGGTTGTTGACGACGTCGTTTACGGTCAGGCAACGCCTGAACTGGCGGCGGAACTGGTAGACAAAATTCGCGCTGAGGAGTCGGCAGCGTAGCAGGAACCCCGCGGCGGAGCAATCCATCGATTCTCCCCCGAATTTCGGTTTTTCCTTGCGTCTTTCAAACAAGTCCTTAACATTTAACCCAATATAAAATATCATGCCAAATCTGGAACAGATTGCCGAACAGTTTAATAAACGTGCAGCGGCATTGAAACGGCGAATCATTATTTGCGGTGAAACTGGCTGTATCGCCAACGGATCCTTAAAGGTTCGCGACGCTCTGGTTGAAGAGCTGAAAAAACAAGGCGTAAACGTTACTGTTGACCTTTCCTCACAGTGCGCCGAATCTCTGGCTGACGCCAACAATCCTTTAACTTACGTATCCAAGTCCGGCTGCCAGGGTCTGTGCCAGGAAGGACCTTTGGTGCGTTTTGAACCGGAAGGATTCTTCTACTGTCACGTTAAAGTGGAAGACGTTCCGGAAATCGTCGAAAAGACGGTTCTCAAGGGCGAAGTCATCGAACGCATGCTTTACAAAAACCCGGCTACCCAGGAACGCAGCAAGTTCGAAAAAGACATCCCGTTCTTTGCTCATCAGCAGCGAGTTGCGTTGCGCAACTATCTCATTGAACCGGACAATATTGAAGAATACATCGCTCGCGGCGGTTACGTCGGAGCGCGCAAAGCTGTTACGGAAATGACGCCCGAACAGATTTGCCAGACAGTTCTCGATTCCGGTCTTAAAGGACGCGGCGGCGGAGGATTCCCCACCGGTCGTAAATGGCTCTTCACGCTCAATTCCGCCAACAAAGATCCGAAACGTTACATCATTTGCAACGGCGACGAAGGCGACCCCGGAGCCTTTATGGATCGTTCCGTTATGGAAGGCGACCCGCACTCCGTACTCGAAGGCATGATGATTGCCGGTCGAGCCATTGGCGCTGACGAAGGCGTTGTTTACGTCCGCGCTGAATACCCGCTGGCTGTCAAACGAATGAGACAAGCTATCGCTCAGGCTGAATCCTACGGCTTGCTGGGCGACAATCTTTTCGGAACGGACTTCTCATTCCGAATTCGCATTATGGAAGGCGCTGGCGCTTTCGTCTGCGGCGAAGAAACCGCTCTTATCGCTTCCGTTGAAGGCAAACGCGGCATGCCTATGCCCAAGCCGCCATTCCCGGCTGTCAAAGGTCTGTACGGAAAACCGACTGTTATCAACAACGTTGAAACGCTGAGCATGGTTCCGTACGTTCTTCGTGAAGGCGCTGAAAAGTTCGCTGCTGTTGGTCCGGAAACCGCCAGAGGAACCAAGACGTTCGCTTTGACCGGTCACGTTGCCAACACCGGCTTGATTGAAGTCCCGTTCGGCATGACCCTTCGCGAAATCGTTTACGGCATCGGCGGCGGCGTTATCGACAACGCTGGCAACGTTACGCAGGACGATTTCAAATCCGTTCAGATCGGCGGACCTTCCGGCGGATGCCTTACTCCCGCCATGCTCGACATGCCTCTGGATTACCAGCACCTCCAGGAAGTTGGAGCTATCGTTGGATCCGGCGGTTTGGTCGTTATGAACAAGCAGACCTGTATGGTTAAAGTCGCTCGCTTCTTCATGCAGTTCACGCAGAACGAATCCTGCGGCAAGTGCGTTCCCTGCCGTGAAGGCACCAAGCAGATGCTCGCTCTTCTGGACGACATCATCGAAGGCCGCGGCACCGCTGAAACGCTCGAACAGCTGGAAGAACTCGCTAACGCGGTCAAGCTCGGTTCGCTGTGCAACCTCGGCAAGACGGCTCCGAACCCGGTTCTGTCCACCTTGAAGTACTTCCGCGAAGAATACGAAGCTCACGTCTTCAAGAAGATTTGCCCGACCGGCGAATGCAAAGCGTTGGCTCGTCCGACCATCAACCCGGAAAAATGCAAGGGCTGCACCGCGTGCGCTCGCAAGTGCCCCGTCGGCGCCATTTCCGGAACTGTCAAACAGCCGCATACCATTGATCCTGAAAAGTGCATCAAGTGCGGAGCGTGCAAAGAAGCCTGCAAGTTCGGCGCTGTCGAAGGAATTTAAGCAGGATGCGAGTTGCGAGTTGCGAGTAACGTTCGCAGCTCATGATTTCCCGTAACAATTGACCAAATACATTTTAATACTATGACTGATACAAAAAAATTAACTGTAAACGGTCTGGAAGTCGAGTTCACCGACGAACGCAACCTGCTTGAAGTTATTCGTAAAGCGGGTATCGACCTTCCGACGTTCTGCTATCACAGCGAGCTGAGCATTTACGGCGCCTGCCGTTTGTGCCTGGTTCTGGTTGAAGGCCGCGGCATTATGGCCGCCTGTTCTACCGCCCCGGCTGAAGGGATGGTAATTCACACCGATACAAAAGAGCTTCGCAACATGCGCAAGATCAACATCGAACTGTTGTTGGCTAACCATGACCGCGAATGCACCATGTGCCCGAAAAGCGCCACCTGCTCTCTGCAGAACATTGCGCGCCGTTTGGGCGTTCACGAAGTCCGTTACAAGGCTCCGCGTCACGAACATCCGATTGACAAGTCCTCTCCGTCTTTGGATCGCAACCCCAACAAGTGCATCCTTTGCGGCGACTGCGTCCGCGTCTGCTCGGAAATTCAGGGCATTGGAGCTATCAACTTCACAAACCGCGGCAGCAACGCTCTGGTTGCCCCGGCGTTCAACAACGATCTGGGCAAAGTCGAATGCGTTAACTGCGGTCAGTGTGCCGCCGTCTGCCCGACTGGCGCCTTAACCCCGCGTGACGACACGGACAAGGTTTGGAAAGCTCTGTACGACCCCAGCAAAACGGTTGTCGTTCAGATCGCTCCATCCGTCCGAGTTGGCTTGGGCGAAATGTTCGGCTGCCCGGTTGGCGAAAACGTTGCTGGCAAACTCGTTGCCGCTTTGAAGCTCATGGGCTTCAAGTACGTTTACGACACCAACTTCACCGCCGACATGACCATCTTCGAAGAAGCGACCGAATTCATCGATCGGTTCACGAAGAAGGAAAAGCTGCCTCTGTTTACGTCCTGCTGCCCGGCGTGGGTCAAGTTTGCTGAAAGCTACTTCCCGGAATTCCTGCCCAACGTTTCCAGCTGCCGCTCTCCGCAAGGCATGTTCGGCGCTATCGCTCAGGACATTCTTCCGCAGCAGCTCGGCTGCAAACGCGAAGACCTCTTCGTCGTTTCCATCATGCCCTGCACAGCGAAGAAGTTTGAATGCCAGCTTCCGAAACTGGCAACCGATGGCAAACCGGACGTTGACGTTGTTATTACCACAGCAGAAGTTGGCCGTATGATCCACTCGATGGGCATCGACATCAACGACCTGGCTCCACAGGCGTTCGACATGCCTTGGGGTCTGGCGACCGGCGGCGGCGTCATCTTCGGCGCGTCCGGAGGCGTTATGGAAGCCGCTCTTCGTTTTGCCGTCGAAAAGATTACCGGCGAAACCCTCAAAGACGTCAACTTCACGATGGTTCGCGGTATGGACAACCGCAAGACCGCTACGCTCAACGTTGCTGGCAACGAAGTCAAAGTCGCCGTCGTTTATGGCTTGGCGGCTGCGAAGAAACTGCTCAACGAACTCAAGTCTGGCGAATCCTACTTCGACTTCATCGAAGTCATGGCTTGCCCGGGCGGATGCATTTCCGGCGGCGGTCAGCCCTACGGCGCTACCAACGCGATTCGCAAGCAGCGTCAGGACGGTCTGTACACGATCGACGCCACCAGCCAGCTTAAGAAGTCGCAAGAGAACTACATGGTCGACAAGTGCTATGAAGAACACCTCGGCGGCTGCGCTGGTTCTCACAAGGCTCACGAACTGCTGCACACTCACTATCAGAACCGCAGCCAGCTCTTCGACGCCAAGCTCCCGATTATTCGCGGAACGAAAGACAACCGTCTGACGGTTACTGTTACAATCCCCACCAAGGGCGACAACGCAGCGGCGACTGAACTGCTCGGAGCCGTTTCCAAGTTCGTCCAGGACAGCGGATACATGGACAGCGTTGACCTCGACGCCGCGTTCACGGCTGAAAACGTCAACTGCGTTACCGTTGACTGCGAAGAAATCGCCCCGTCGATTGACAGCGTCAAAGAAGCTATCGAAAAGGGAGTCAAAGCTCTCTAAACGATATTTATCGTAAAGCGAAAAACGAGAAGTAAGAGACAACGTCTTTTACTTCTCGTTTTTTATTGTTCTTCCGGTAAGAATGCCTGGCGTTTTCGCAGGTCAGTCCGTTCACGGATTTGACGGATTAAACGGATTTTCACCGATTGGTTTATTGTGCTTCCTTGCTAATGTTTTTAAGCCGCAAAGAACGCAAAGATCGCAAAGAAATGGAAGGCGGTAACGGAGTTCGCGCAGCGAACGTAGTTACGCTTTGAACCGTACACGCACACGGTTGAGCCAGATCGCGGCAGTCCTCTGCCGCGTTCATTCTAACCCCGAAAGGGGTTACATCTCTATAACCGGCGGTTGTCAACCTCCGGGGGACGGAGACGACAACAAAATAAAATATCGACAACTACCCTTTTCTTTCCGTCCCTCACGCTTGGCGTGAGGG
>JAFZAL010000151.1 GCA_017557195.1 Thermoguttaceae bacterium
CAAACCGTGTAAACGTTAAAATTTACACAAAAACCTTTACGTATAGTATACAAGTAATCACCCTAAAAGTGCAAGCGTAAAGTCGCCACCCGATGACACAAAAATTTTCCCCAAGTGGGGACTTTTCGCTTGCACTTGACCAATACTAATCAAAACGGTAGCGAATACAATAACAGAAATAACAACTCGCTTCATAATCAAACTCCTATCGAATATGCCAAAATGGTTGAATACAAGAATGACACAATTGTCATTTAGTAACAGTCACGTTACATTATAATATACGTTAAGAAATAGTCAAGAGGCTAATAATAAAATAATTTGGATATTCGAGATTTTTATGTAAAAACTGCCAAAATAGACAAAATATCAATCCTAAAGCATGTCATTTCTTTAACCATCGACTTATTCTACGGGCGGCGTAGTTATTCCCCGAAAAACTCTTCCCTAATCGAGTCAGTCTCTTTTCATTCCCTCCCGGCGTAGTAGGCGCCGGGAGGGAATGAAAAGGGTATTTGTCGATATTTGTTTTGTCGTTCTCCCCTATTCCGGAGGTTGAAACCGCCGGTTATAGAAATGTCGTCCCTGTCGGGACTAAAGCGGACTAACGTCCGCTGTCGCTATCGCGGCGTAGTATTTCTGGATGTTGGCAAGGGGTGTAGAGACTCCCCCCTTCGGGCATCTATGCAGGGTTCTGGTAAATAAGAGGGGGACATTCAATAAAATAAATCGAGTTGCCAGCCTCCCAACTCCCCATTTCCTGTTTCCTGCACCTTAAATTTTTCCCCCTCCCCCTTGCAAAAATAGAGAATCGTTGTATAATCTGCCCTAATGTTTTATATGGCGGAGTCCCGGTTCTGCCCGTTCAGCCTCTGGAATCATCCGATTTCAGATTGTGAGAGCCGCCGCGGTATAAAGCGCCAGGTTGTTAGAAGTCCAGGGGAAAGACGACTTTCAGCCGGCGTCTGAGGAATCGTTTCCAGACGTTTTTGTATATTATATTTCATTTTAACAATTATTCAAGGTACAGTTCAATGAACGCATCAATGAATAAAACTTATTGGGCGAAACCTCTTGAGGTTGAGCATAAATGGGTCGTAACCGACGCGACTGATAAAGTCGTTGGTCGTTTGGCTCGCGATATTGCTGTCCGGCTGATGGGCAAGCACAAACCCACCTTCACCCCGGGCGTCGACACTGGCGAATACGTCGTTGTCGTCAATGTTGAAAAAGTTAAGTTCTCCGGCAAAAAATGGGAACAGAAACGCTACACATGGTACACGGGCTATCCGCGTCTCCGCAGCGTTAACGCCGCCACTCGCCTGGAACAGCACCCCACGCAAATCCTGTACGACGCTGTTCGACGCATGCTTCCGAAAAACAAGCTCGGCCGCAAAATGCTCGAAAAGCTGAAGTTATACGTTGGTCCGGAACACCCGCATCAGGCGCAGAATCCGGAATTGGTTAATCTGGGAGCCAAATAACGCTCTGTTACTTTTAATAACAAATACGAAAGGTTAAATAATTATGGCTGATAGAGTAGTTATCGAAGGCAACGGACTCAACGACGCTCTGGGAACCGGACGCCGCAAGTCCTCCATCGCCCGCGCCCGCATTCGCGCCGGCAAAGGTCAGATCTCCATCAACAAACGTTCGCTCAACGACTTCTTCAAAATTGAACAGCACGTCAACGCCGTCATGGCTCCCCTGCTGGCAACCGAAAAAGCCGAATCCGTTGACGTCATCATTCGCGTCGAAGGCGGCGGAATCACCGGTCAGGCAGACGCCTGCAAGCTGGCTATCGCCCGCGCCCTGAAAGCGTTCGATCCGGAAACCGAACAGGTTCTCCGTGAAAAGAGCCTTCTCACCCGAGACGGTCGAGAAAAGGAACGCAAGAAGTACGGTCTGCGAAAAGCCCGTCGTGCGACTCAGTTCTCCAAGCGTTAATTTTACGCTCGTCGAGACTGCGGTCTGACGTCATAAAACGGGAAGTGAGAAGCGAGAATACTTATAACAAGTTGCCTCTCGCTTTTCACTTTCCGTTTTTTTTATGTATCCATTTACTCTTTTTGACTTTTACGAACATGAACACAATTGAACGCTTTGATCGTTACGTCATTCCAAACTACACGCGATACCCGGTAACGCTGGTTCGCGGCGAAGGCTCGTACATTTGGTCGGACGAAGGCAAGCGTTATATAGACTTCTTCCCCGGCTGGGGCTGCGACATGCTCGGGCACTGCCCGCCGAAAGTCGTCAAGGCGATTCAGGATCAGCTGGAAAAGCTCGTACACGTTCCCAACTCCTGGTACATGGAACAGCAGGGAATTTGGGCGGAAATGCTGTCCGAACGCTCGTTTGGCGGAAAAGCCTTCTTCTGCAACTCCGGCGCGGAAGCGAACGAAGCGGCGATAAAGTTTATCCGTCTTCACCAGGTTCCCAAAGGACGATATAAAATCATCACGTTTGAAGGCTCGTTCCACGGCAGAACGCTGGCAACGACGACCGCGACAGCTCAGGCGAAATATCAAGCCGGGCTGGGACCGCTGGTTCCCGGGTTCATGTACGCCAAGTTCGGCGACCTCGATTCCGTTCGAGAGCTGGTTGACGAAGAAACCGCCGCGATTTTCATCGAGCCGATTCAGGGCGAAGGCGGGATCCGTATTCCTCCGGAGGGATTCCTTCAGGGACTGCGTCAGATTTGCGATGAAAACGACCTGTTGCTGCACTTTGACGAAGTTCAAACCGGCTGCGGTCGAACGGGCTACTGGTTCGCGTACCAGAAGTTCGGCGTTACGCCCGATTCCATGTCGCTCGCCAAAGCGATTTCCGGCGGAGCCGCCGCAGGCGCGTTCCTGGCGCGAGCTGACATCGCCCACGACCTCAAACGCGGAATGCACGCTTCCACCTTTGGCGGAAACCCCATCGCCGCAGCGGGCGGGATTGCCACCATCCAGATGATTGAAGAAGAACACCTGCTCGAAAACGCCAAAAAGATCGAGAATTACTTCCGTCAGAGAGCGGAGCAGATGCAGCAGAAGTGCAGTCTGATTAAGGACATCCGCTGTGCCGGAACGATGATTGGCATTGAACTCAACGTCGAAGGCGCGTTCGCCGTCAAAGAGTGCATGGAACGCGGGCTGTTAATCAACTGCACGCACAACGTCGTCATTCGTATGCTTCCAGCAATCAACCTGACCATGGATCAGGCGAAAGAAGGTCTCGACATTCTCGAAGACGTCATCGTCAACCATCAGGCGTAAGATAGTTGCGAGTTGCGAGTTGCGAGAAAGATTATTTAAGTGGTTAGTGGTTAGTTTTTAGTGGTTAGTACGCAAGCGTTAATCTCACTTACCACTACTTACCACTTACCACTTAACACTAACCACTGTCTATTGAGTGGCGAGTTTCGAGAAACAACTATCCTATAAAACAAAACAACGCTTTGCGAAGAACCATCCATTTCTTCGTAAAGCGTTGTATTTTATTTGGTTAGGACGAGAAACCGAATCAGAATTTTCGCATAACGCCCAAGGCGATTCCGACAACGGCGTCGCATTGAGTCGTGTCTGTAATTTCGCCCAGACCGATCTTTTTGAACGCGTCTGCGCCCCATTTAACCAGAGAAAGTTTGCCGGATTTAGCGGTTGCCAAAACCGTTTGTCCTTCGCTGGCGGGAATATCCGTACGAACGACAATGACGTCGCCGGCAACGATTTTCGCATCGCTAAAGGTGTTGTCTTTAACCGTTACCAACTGGATCGCGCCGCTGACAGGAATAACCTCTTCCAAAACAGCGGGAGCGGTTTTTTCCGTTGAAATGAACTGGCTGTTTTCAATGGTTGACCCAATGTTGATTGACCCGGAATCTTTTGAGTTGGCGAGCTGAATCGAGCGAGCCATGTGCGCTTGACGAACAATGTATCCCTTTCGGATCAGAGCGCGCAGATGCCCAATGACGCCGTTGGGAGAATTGATGGAAACCGCGTCGCCAATTTCGCGCACCGTCGGACAATACCCTTTAGCCTTGATTGTCCGTTTAATAAACTCATAAACTTCTCGCTGACGGGCAGTCAACGCCTTGGTTTTTCTCGGCATGGTTTTCTCCAGTTTTTAAACTAAATACTCAACAGAGAACAAACGCGCTCTCAAATATAAATTGTTATTAAGTTAGCTTATTTTGTAAATGAGAAATAGCAGGATGTTCACGAATCCTACTAAAAAATGAAATCTTTTAGGAATAGCGTCTAAGCTAATCGTGAAGTCATTTATATAATTTTACTTTTTATATTAACGGCTAAAAGAAGAATCTATTGCATTAAAATTTTATATATTTTTATACTATAAGTATTTTTTCTGGTAAATATTAGCTCATGATAAACATTTTGCCCGATTTTATCAAATATCAGTTTACTAAAACATATACATTTTACTTATTTTAACTTTATAGAATTCTTTAATACTTTTGTTTCGCTTCAATGTTGGTTAGAGAGTTAAGAAAAGACGCCGAAGACGTACAGAAGTCATTTTTACCACGGTTTTTCCAAAGAATTGACAATGCACCTTGCCAGGCGGTCGATGGCTTCCTGTTGTTCCGTCGCCGTTGACTGCCCTGCTACTGGAATCATGGACCCATGACCTAAAACAATGCCCTCCTGGTCAAGAGAGAATTCGCACCCGCATTCCGGTGTGAGCGACCTTCGGTTGACCAGCTCGACTTTTGCTCTCATTTCCAGATTGTTCTGACGCGGCCCGCCCCATTTATCCTTGAAATTGATCCCCTGTTTATATTCGGTAATCTCGATATTGAGAACGGCGTCGGCGTAATTGTCTCGAACAAGTTTATAGGGCGTGCGAAGTTCGACCTCTTTGGCGACCGCTTCTGTAATCCGTTCGCTCATGTGAGGACCTAACGTCGGAGCTTTTACCATCGGGATGTAAATCGTCTGAATATTAGCGGTGTAGAGAGACTGATTCCCAATTTGGTATCCGGCGCATCCGGTTATCAAACACGCTGCAAAGAGAGTCGTCAGAAACGCAAAAGCGCGATTCATGAATAAAGCCGTTGATTGTATGTTAAACGATTAATCCTCTGGAAAAACGTACTTGAGCCATTCAAATTTCTTTGCCGGTTCCGAAGGCAGGTTGGCAATCTTCTGATATTCGTTTCTGGCCTGCATCGCCGATTCAGTGCCGGGATAGTCCTGCTGAATGTATCCATAGTACTGTCTGGCGGCGCCGTAATACTTTTTATCTTTGTAGTATTCCGCAATTGCCATGTCGCGCTGGGCTTTCTGCTCGGCAAAATGGGACTGAATTTCCTTAATCTCCGATCTCATCTGAGCGTCCAGCTCCGGACCGTAGAAGTTGATCAAATGATTGGCAATCTTTTCCGCGTCTTCCAGCGGCTTGGAATCGTAATGAGAGCCAATATACATCTGGAGCTTGCACTGCAGGTTAAGCAGATAGGCACGAACGATGTATTTGGAATTGGGATAATTCTCGCACAGATGGTCGTACTGTTCAGACGCCTCTGTGTATTGTCCGTCTCGGAAATAATTGTTCGCACACGCCATAACGGCGGCGTCTGAAAAAGTCCCGTTGGCGTTTTGCAGTTGAGCGCTGGTAAACGCTTTTCGCGCGTTTCCGTTCGTATCAAACATGGGGCGGCGCTTATCCCAGAAATTGGGGGCGAACGTATTGTAATGATACTTGTCGTACATGTTTTCCCAATAACGTCCAATAGCAAACATTCTTGCCGCCATTCTGTCTGAATAACGGGAGTTCTCGTAGTTCTTGGCAACCTTGTTATACTGTTTGATTGCTTTGGAATACTGGTTGTCAAAGAAGTAGCACTCCGCCTCCATGAACATGGCGTCTTCTTTAAGAACCGTGTCTTTAACCGTGCATTTCCACTGGCAGGACGAGAACTTCTTTGCTGCCGACGTGTATTTTTTCTGCGTGAACAAGTTCAGCCCTTCTTTGAACAGCGATTGAGCGGCAGAGACGTCTGGCAGATCGTTGACAACGTGTCTGTAAGAATCAACGAAAACGTCTCCGATATACTCAACGTCCGAACCGGTTCCGTCGCCGTCAATTTTTTGATCTTTGACGAGCGTGTCGTACGATCGTTCAAGCGTTTTCTGGTCTACTTTTGGAGAGGGGTGGGCGTTGATATTAGCCGCGATGGCGTCCCAATCCTTGACTGTGCCGCGCATTTGCATGGTTGTACAGCCGGCAAAGAGCGCAACGCTCAACGCGGCTATGGCGCAAAGTCGACAGAGTTGACAACAGGTATTCATTCCAGTAACGCTTTCTTTATTATTAAATAAACATTTGACTGTATCGCTGCATTTTCGGCGCCCAGCCAAGGTTATGAGCTATGTATAAATCTGTTAAACGACGCAGCTCTTTGCGGTGATTGTCCGCCGCTTTGAGCCGACGCCACAGGTTGTGTTTTTCATCGGCGAATTGCCGGGCGATATCCAAAACCGCGTGCGTAACGAGGACGAGTCTCATTCGCCCCGGTTTGCAGTTCGGACAAACGACTCCGCCGTCGATCAGTCCAAACGCCCAGCCCGCCTGACGCGTTCGTTTTTTCCCGCAGCAAACGCAGGCGTCCCATTGAGGCGCAATCCCGATTATTCTCAGCATCTGCCAGTTGAACCGG
>JAFZAL010000152.1 GCA_017557195.1 Thermoguttaceae bacterium
CTTAACCAACTCAGCCGCCTGAGCGGTGAAATCGGCAATCTGGTCTGCGGGAACGGTTAAATTCAACGGGGCGGACATTCCGCCGTGCGGAGCAATCAAATACGACATGGCTATGCCTTGTGGGGTTAAAGGAAATGATATCTTTTAGCTGCTAGCTATTAGCTTCTAGTTCCTAGCTTTAAGAGCTAACAGCTAGCGGCTTATTACTTGCAATTCAATAAAGTATTAATCGTACATTCTTCTGCTTGTCATGAAGAATAATCTATATTATATACAAAATAGCGCGTTTAGGTAGCGGAAAAAAGATTTTGTTTGTAAAAAATAGACCATAGACAATGGAAAAAAGCGTATAATTGGAATTTTAGAATAAATTGTCAGGATAATTTGACTAATTATAATTAAAAAGAGATTGAAAAAAGCGATAACAATGATAAAAGCAGATTGTTATAACACGCCGGGAAGCGTGGATAACAAAACGACGAAGCCGGCAACCTTCTCTGGATGGCGTCTGTCTCGGGCGCCGTTGAATTATCTTTTTGTCGCTTGAAAAAACTTTCGGTCGCCAGCAAGCTGGCTCCCTTTTAGAGAAGTTTTTTCAAGCGTAAATAATATGAGGGGAAAACCTTTTTTGAAAAAAAGGTTCTTCCCCTCAAACTCCCCTTTCCCAAAAACTTTAATAAGGGGAGGGAATGAAAAAGATAAGACGGATAACCAATCGGTGCATATCCGTCTAATCCGTAAAATCCGTGTGCGGACTGATCTGCTCAAAACCTGCGCGGATCGCGAAGCGTCTCTCGCAACTCGCAACTCGCAACTCGCAACTCGTTACTTCAGCGCCTTTCTGAGGTACTTGGCTCTTAGCAGGTCGCGGTCGGAGGCGTCCAGCTGCGAGCCTTCCATGAGCTGCAAGTGCGCCGGCTGAACTCGTAAAAAGAGCATGTCCAGCACGGAACGCTCGACGCCTTCTACAACGCCCATGCAGACGCCCAGCCGCACGTTCGACAGAAGCGCCAGCGTCTCTGCGGTTTTAATGGACTGCGTGTTGCGAAGAATCTCCAGCGCCCGATTTGCCCGGTCGGTAATGGATTCCCGATTCTCTTTGAGCAAGTACATCCGCGCCTGTCGTTCGTAGTCGACAATATGCGGAATCATCTGCATCAGCAGCCCGACGAGGTCTTCTTCTGAATACCCCAGCGTAACCTGATTGCTTATCTGGAAATAGTCGCCGTCCGCCGGCTCGCCTTCTCCAAACAGCCCGCGCACGACCAGAGCGGATTTATCCATCGCGTGACGGACTTTTTCCATCTGTTTGGTCAGCGTCAACGCCGGCAGGTGCATCATGACGCTGGCTCGCATTCCGGTGCCCAGGTTGGACGGGCAGGCGGTCAGGTATCCGAGTTTGTCGTCGAAGGCGTAGACGACTTTCTTTTCCAGAAAGCGGTCGATTTCCTGACAGCGCGCCAGCGGCGTTTGCAAGTCCAAGCCCGGCGCGATAGTCTGAATTCTCAGGTGGTCTTCCTCGTTAATCATGACGCACGCGCTTTCGTCTGCGGCAATGCAGGCGGCGGAATGCGTCAGGGTTGACATCCCGAAATTCTTGCTGATCAAATGCCGTTCGATTAACATCTGACGTTCCGTCTCCTTCAGTTCGTTCATTCGGAACGAGCCGGAATCCGCCCCGAGAATTTCAGCAATAACCGGGGTCAGGTCGTCTACCAGACGTTTGGAGTCCGCAACGCTCAGACGGCTTACAAACGGGTACTCCGCAACGTTTCGCGCCAGGCGAACGCGGGACGAAATGACAACGTCTGAATCCAGACCGTTTCCGAAACATGCCGTTGAGGATGCTGCCAGGGATTGTATGTTCATGGGTGTTTGTGGTTAAGGTTGGTTATGCGAGGATGCTGTTCGCAGTCGTTCTTCCTGTCAGTCAGAACGCTTTAGAAAATTCCTCCGGGTATGATATTATCATCTGAATCGTCGATGTTGTAATCATCTGAATCGTCGTCATCGAGTTTGTCGGTTGAGCTTGTATAATAACACACGATTTTTCCATCGACTATTCTTGCTTGACAATAATCGGTATTGCGCTTAAAATCAATAGTAATTACCGTAGAAAAATTATCATACTGAAGCGAGGCTGGTAAAAGAATATAATCTACTACAAGGTCAAATGTGTTGTTTTTATAGTCGAAATCGCTAGCGTAAAAGGAATTCGCGACTTTGACCGTATAAATCGTTTTTCCCGTTCGAGAATCCAGACAATGCAAATACATCGCTTTGAAACCAGAGTTATAATTTGGGTTTAAGGAAACTTCAAGCGCGAATAATTTATCGTGAAAAAAATATCCTGAATCTTTCCACATAGAATGGTTGTTGTTCCATGATCGCGTCCAGAGGACTTTGTTTCCATTGTCGCGATCTATGCAAATAAGCCAATTGCTTGCAGGTTCAAAGTCTTGGGGAACGCGGCCTGGATAAAGAACAGATTCAGCGCGAGTATAAGGCGCTTTTGTGGTTTTGGAATATTCTAATTCGTAATACTCTTGAAAACGAACTCCTTGCAGAAACGCTGTCAACCCGTTTGACGGGTGAACGGTAAATGGAAATTGTTTTATACGATATTGTTTTTCAGCATTATATTTATGATAGTATAAATATTTCCCAGCGTACATGGCGCCGTCTATTTCTACCGGTCGAGCGTTGTAAAGACCATACTGATTACATAATAAATAATCCTCTGGATTTTCTTCTACAGAGGGGTCATTTTCTGGATCGTCCTCAATAAATGAATGTTTGAACGATTCTAGCGCCTTATCAATTTCCGTTTCCAACTCTGTTAAATAATCCGCAAGAACGACTTCTTTTCCATCGTAACGCGTCATGGACTCTGGAAAAGGAAAACTCGGATCGTCAATAACAATATTTTTAGAATTGACTACGGCTTTGGCTGTGGGAAAAAGACGTCTGAACGCTTCAAGGTCGGTTTCTTTATCCGAAATTTTTTTCAAAACAGGCAAGAAAATTCCTGTTCGTAAACCAATAATATAAACCCTAAAGACCAGTTCCGCTTCCGAAACGCGGCATTTTTCAGAAGGATACGTATTTTCCCAATGGTTATCTTGTAAAAACGCTCTGCCAATTTCCGGACGAATTGAGCTTGTCCAATAATCAAAAGCGATAAGCGCAGCGCTTTGCGCCGCCAGCGCGTCGCCCAATTCTAAAGCGATAGCCGGGGCAACGCTCGATCCCGGAAACTGCCGGCGGACGTCGTCCAGTTTCGCCAGACGCAGCTGCGGGTCAGACGTCTTGTTTGCCTCGTCGTACGCTGCGTTTGCAGCCTCGTCCTGAATCTGACGGTATATTTTGACTTCGTCGTCAGTCAAGCGCCGATTGCGTCCTGTACTGAGCGCCCATTCGATTGGATGCCATTGAGTTGTTGTTACATCGTGTTGGTAGTCGTCCGATTCCGTTTTGGCAGGAAAGAACGTTCCTGGGTTTTCTTCAATCAGACACTGGGCGTCGAGAAGGGCTTGCTGATAGTCCGGGTTCTCAAAAATCTGGTTGGCTTTTTGAACGACTTCCTCTGACACTCGATTAAAAAAATATCTGGGAGAACCGTCCATAGCTTGTATGGACAGATCGTCGTATTCCTTGTCGGCGTCTTCGTCGATGTCGAAAAGGTCGTCCTCGTCGGCTTGATTTTGAACGCCGTCAATTTGAGCGCCGCCCGCCGGGGCGTCCGCCGTCGCGATTGCGCCTGTAAAGGCGAGTAACGTCAGGAGCAGGATAAAGTTAGGGTGGTTTCTCATAGTAGCAGGGGTTAGGGAGTAGGGAATAGGGAGTAGGGAATAGTATTTAAATTCGCCGAAGGCGAAGCTCTATTCCCTATTCCCCATTCCCTAACGCCTTTCATTATAACATATCTTTCCAATTTTATCCAGACCTATTTTTAATTCGGAATTCGGAATGCGGAATTCGTAATTCAGAATTGTGTTGCGACTGGGGCGTTTTCATTCAAACCACTTGAGCCAAAAATAATCAAAAATTTTAGCCAATTTCTAAAAATCTACTTGAAAACAAAGTGAGAATTGTTTATATTAAAAGCTGACGGAGGCAATACGATATTTTATCGCGTTCAGCAGAAAATTTATATTATAAACAGGAGATCATTATGATGATGTCTGGAAAGCCAAAGAGAAAGGTTTGCGCTAATTGCAAAAACACTTATATCGAAGGGGATAAATACTGCCGGTATTGCGGCGCGAAGATGGGTAAACCCGCTTATATCGATGAAGATTTTGGCTGCATTTACGGACCTCCACCCATCACGAGAGTTCATAAATGCGTAAAATGCGGTTATACTTGGACAACCAATCTGATGCTCGACCGCGAACGCTACTGTCCGAAGTGCGGCGGTTCTGCCCCGGGTAAAGCGAAGGATGGAGAAGAGAAGGGCGCATTTGCTCCAGAAGCTCCTGCGCCGGTCTTGGAAAAGCATCTGGATAACGTCCAGGGGTACTTGGACAACGTCCGAGAATACGTTGACAACGCCTTCGCGAGAATGGAAAACGAGGAGAATAAAGAGGCGTAGGAAAGCTGCTAGCTGTTAGCTCTTAGCTATTAGCTTGTACATTTGTCGTTCTCGGTGTTATTTTTTAAAGCCTGAAACTAAAATAACAAAGCTAAAAGCTAGTAGCTAGCAGCTAAAGGCTAATATTTCAATGGATGTAACAGATCTAAAACGTTCGCAGCTTGAAGTTGTCGCGCAGCATAGGGAATCCCTCCGAAAATCCCCGCATCTCCGATGGCTTTTCTTTGAAATTACCAATCGCTGCAATCTTCGATGTCGGCATTGCGGGAGCAATTGCACTGCTTTTGGTCAGACGCTGACCGTTGAGGATATTCAAGGCGTCCTGGGAACCATTCAGGGCGATAAACCCACGGTCTGTCTGACGGGTGGCGAGCCTATGATGCATCCTGCTTTTTTCGAGATTGCTCAATGCGTTCGGTCGATGGGGTTCTATTGGGGCATGACGACAAACGCGACGCTGATTGACGACGTGGTCGCAGAGAATCTTAAACAGGTTGGGATGTCTACCGTGTCCGTCAGCCTGGACGGGATGGAGCGCTCGCACGACTCGCTCCGGCAGCGAAAGGGCAGCTGGCATCTTGCTCTGCGCGGGCTGAAAGCTCTGCAAAAGGCGGGGTTCGAGCCGCAGGTTACAACCGTGTTACATCGAGACAACTTCAACGAACTGGACGAGTTGTACGACATGCTCATTCAGATGGGCATAACCAGCTGGCGTCCCATCAATGTGGAACCGATCGGACGCGCCTGCGAGTCGAGCGACATGCTGTTAACGCCGGAACAGTTTGGTCAATTGATTTCCTATATACGGAACAAGCGATTTGACAGCGCCAACAAGATGGAAGTAACGTTCGGGTGTTCGCATTACCTCGGGGTAGAGAACGAGCGCATGGTTCGCGATCATTATTTCCTCTGCGGCGCGGGAATTTTGGTCGCCAGCGTGAGAAGCAACGGCGACATCTGCGCGTGTCTGGATATCGAAAACCGACCGGAGCTGGTTCAGGGGAATATCAAGACGGACAATTTCATGGAGGTCTGGCTGAACCGGTTTCAGGTATTCAGAAAAGACCGCACCGCCGACTGCTCCAAATGCGCCAATTGTTCAGAACGGTTTATTTGCGGCGGCGATTCCACCCATACGTGGGACTTTGATCGCAACGAGCCGCTGCTGTGCTATGAGGATTATAGGGAGGCAGTAGGCAAGAGGCAGTAGGCAGTAGAAATTTTACACTCTTTCCTATTGCCTAATGTCTATTGCCCAAGTTCGCCTGACGGCGAATGCGTAATTCCGCTCGCTGCGCTCGCTCCATTACCGCCTTCCAATCCACGTGTCACTCCCTATTGCCTACTGCCTACTGCCTATTGCCTAAACTTCTATGAAAAAAGAATTACGAAAGCTGTTTGACGCCCGGGTCGAGGCGGTTTTGAAGACGCTGCCGGCGGAAGTCTTGGATATAATCAACAACGACGTTCCGCTGCTGGTCGAGGATTACCCGTCCGACGAAGTCATGGAAACCATGGGGATAGAGTATCGCGACGAGCTGTGCGGGCTGTTTACTGGAATCGGGATTACAGAAAAATCCATCGAAGCTCAGCCGATGACGCCGGACTCCGTCGTGATTTATCGAGAGGGGATTATCGTTCAGGCGTTAGAGGCGGACGAGTCGTTGTCGAGTACAAGCTGCACAGACGGAGAGGACGATGTCAATTCGGAATTCGGAATTCGGAATAACGCAAGCGACCAACGGGAGCAGATTTTGGCAAACGCGCGGCAGCGCGGACTGGGAGCGGCGCCTCGCCGCCTCGACCCGGAACTGAATTTGCTCAAACCGTCTGATATTAATTTAGATCTCCTTGACGAAGAAATCCGTATTACGATTTTACACGAATACGGACATCTTCATGGTTTGAGCGACGACGATTTAGAATCGCTGGGATACTGAGGAATGCGTAATGCGTAATTCGGAATGCGGAATTACGCAAAGCGCCTCACAAAATTATTCTCGCAACTCGCTACTTTTTCTTCGCAGCGGGTTTTGTAACAGGTCCTGCAGCCGGGGCAGGGACTGTTGTCGGGGCAGGGGCTTCTGCTGCCGGAGCGGCTTCTTCTTTATTTTCGGCTCCGGTGATGGACGGCAGGATGTCGACGCCGGCGACTTCTTTCATGACTTCGAGCATCGGCGGGAGCGTTTTCGCCATGCCGGTAAGCCAGTTGCCGGTTGCCGTCTGCCCGTCTTTGCCAGTTCCGTCCCAAACGACGACTTTGTCGAACTTGATGTTGGAAATCGCCTTGGCGGAGGACTCGATCAGGTTGTCGAAATGCTCCAGCATGAGGAGTTTGAACGCGGATTCCGCGCCGCCGCACGCCTCGATAATCTTCTGAAGACCTTCGCCTTTACGAGCAAGAATTTCGTACTCGCCGCGGGCGCGGGCTTCCAGTTCCGCATAGATTTCCGCCGCGCGGCCAGCCGCCTCAACGCGACGCTTTTCGGCTTCGGCTTCCGCCTCGACGATGATCTTCGCCTTTTCAGCTTTTGCCGGAGCTTCCACCTCGGCGCGCCGCTGGGCTTCAATGCGAATCGCCTCGGCTTCCGCCGCCTTTGCCAAAGCCAGATGTTCCGCTTCCTTAACGGCGGCTTCTGCAACGGCTTTTTTCGTACCGCCCGCCTGGAACGCTTCCGCCTGTTTGATCATCAACTCGGCTTTAGACGCTGCAATGACGGCTTGTGACACGTTTTCGCCTTCGATCGCCTTTGCGTTGGC
>JAFZAL010000153.1 GCA_017557195.1 Thermoguttaceae bacterium
GAAATCGCGCCGGGAATGGAGTCTCGCAGCTGACGCGCCTTTTCTTCCGCGCCCAGCATCCCCTCTTCTCGAGGCGTGTTGACGATTTCCGCCCCCAGCGCCCGCATGAGAATCTGTTTCTCTTTGGAAAACTTGGTCGGCACGACGAAAATAACCCGATACCCCCGGTTCAGCGCGGCGAACGCGATTCCCAGACCGGTGTTGCCGGCAGTTCCTTCGACGATCGCGCCGCCGGGCTGTAACAGTCCGCGCCGTTCAGCGTCTTCTATCATGTACTTGCCGATTCTGTCTTTAACGCTCCCGCTGGGATTGAACAACTCCAGCTTCGCAAAGAGGTTTGCTCCTTCCGGGAGTTCGATATGGTTCAGTTTAACCAGCGGCGTGTTTCCAATAAGCGCTTGTGTTGATGGATAGTAACTCATTTTATTGTCTCGCTTTCTTTAATTGCTTGTTCAAGGTCTGATAACAGGTCGTCAATGTGTTCAATTCCAACTGAAAGACGGATAAGCCCGTCGGTAATGCCAACTTTTTGTCGAATCTCATACGGAATCGACGCGTGAGTCATGGTCGCCGGGTGACAGACCAGGCTCTCGATTCCGCCCAGACTTTCAGCAAGAGCAATTAAATGAAGAGACCTGAAAAACTTTTTGATATCGTAGTTCTCCTTGAGTTCAAAGGAGATAACCGCGCCGCCGTTTTTCGCCTGACGTTTGTTGATTTCGTAGCCCTGCGCGTCCGGCAAGCCGGGGTAATAGACTTTCTTCACCGCCCTGTTTTCTTTAAGACGCGCAGCAATCGTTTCCGCGTTTTGAACGTGACGGTCAAGACGAACGGCGAGCGTTTTAATTCCTCGAATGAGCAGAAAGGAGTCAAACGGAGCCAGGACGCCGCCGGTCGCGTTTTGAATAAAAGCCAGACGCTCCGCCAGACGTTCGTCTTTAACGACGACCAGACCGGCAATCAGATCGCTGTGCCCGCCGAGATACTTTGTCGCGCTGTGAACGACGATGTCCGCGCCCAATTCCAGAGGACGCTGCAGATAGGGCGTCATGAACGTGTTGTCTACAATCGTAAGAATTCCATGCTTTTTGCTCAAAGCAGACGCCCCCGCCAGGTCTGTAACAGTCAAAAGAGGGTTGGCGGGGCTTTCGATAAGAATCGCCTTGACGTCCGGCGTAAGCGCGTTTTCCAGATTGTCTAAATTGGTCGTGTCGACAATCGTGTATTCCAGCTTAAAGTTTTTGAAAATCTTGTCTAGAATTCGGAAGGTTCCGCCGTAGACGTTGCTGGAAATGACAACCCGGTCTCCAGATTTGAACAGATTCAGCGCCGCGGCAATGGCAGCCATTCCAGAGGCGAACGCAAAGCCGTGAGTTCCGCCTTCCAGCTCCGCAATCAACGCCTCAACCGCCGCGCGAGTCGGGTTCCCGGTTCGGGAGTATTCCCAGCCGGTATTCTCGCCCAGCCCACTCTGTTCGTACGTGGACGTCTGATAAATCGGGACGTTAACCGCGCCTGTCGTTTTGTCGCCGTAAATGCCGCCTTGAATGAACGCTGATTCGATGTGTTTGTAACTTTTCATGATTCGTATCGTAAAGGGATTGCCTTGATTGTTATAAAAATGCCGCCATGATGACGCAGTTGTCTTTCGACGTCAGTTCAACAATGGCGGCTGCCTGTGTGGAATAAATGGAGGAATATTCTAATATTGCATTTAAGGCGAGGTATAACTCAGGACTTAAAATACTTTGCCCCTAAAGGCGAGTGATAAATTTTTAATTAGAAGATTCCGTTAAATAATACAAAACTGCCGCCGATTGCGTTTCAACAACACATCAAACAGTAACAGTTTTGAAGCGCAACCATATCAAGACGGCTGCACATCATATAAGCTGTGTAAATGTCAACAGAGGTAAGGAACTGCTTATTCATGCTTTTTTAACGGTATAGGCTTTTACGCCTGAAAGGTATTTAGTCTTTGTTATCGACCAAATTATTAAATAACATTATACTTTTTTTGAAACGCCGTCAATAGCCCCCGAGGAAAGTTTTTAAAAAATTTTCGAAAATTTTAAAAATTGTGATTGTTAAGAACGGATCGCGGGCGGCGCCAAAACGCTGGGATGTGTGCATATCAATATGACGTAAGCGGACAACCTCCCCCGGATGGACTCCGCCTTCGGAGTCCTGCTTGACGGCTACGCCGTCAAGCCTTTTCCTGTTGCGGACTTCGTCCGCGACCCGGTATGGTTTTCGGCTGCGAACAAGCGTTTTCAGCGGGTCGCTGTTCCATTGGCAGGCGAGGACGCCTGCGGTCGGCGCGGACGCCGCCCCTCCGAAGCGCAAAGCGATCGTCTCGCTTCTTTACTTTACGCTGTCTCTTACATCCTTAATCAACTTGCGCCAGTGGGCGGCGTACGAATTGATTATCTTCAGTTCCGACAGCGTCGTTTCGATGTTTGTAACAATCGCGTCGAGACGGTCGAATTTGCTTTGCAGTTCCGCCCGCCCGGATTCGTCCAGTTCGCCCTTGTTGAGTTTTGCGACGTCGGCTTTGACTTCCGCGAACAAGGCGTCTGGATATTCCAGTTCCGTCATCGTTCGAGCGTACCGGACAACGGCGCGCATCGGTTCCAGGTAGATGTATTCCAGCCGCTGCGGGTCAATAGCAGAGCCGTTTGGCGCGTTCTGAGTCAGTTCTTTGGAAAGCGATTCCAGCTTGGCGATAACCGCCAGAGCCTTGTCTTTGTCTGCCGGGTTTTTGAGCTGACAGGGCCAGCCTTTGTTCTCAAAACATCTGCGAACCGGCATTTTATAGAGCGATTTGAGTTCAACTATCGCGTCGTCAAACTCGCGCGCCGTTTGAGCCATTTCCGGACCGTAGACGTAAGAATAGACGCTCGTTCTCATCCTGTCCCAGTCGTGAGTTTCCGGCGCCCACGCCCAGATTCCAAACATGCCGACAAGATACTCTTCCGGCCATCCGCCGCCGATGCAGAACAACATCACGTTGTCGACGTACTGTGGAGCGGATTTCAAATACTCGTAACTCGGCGCGCCCCAGCCGGCGGCAAGAGGCTGCAGTTCAATATACGCCGGGAGCGGAACCGCGTCCGGGTACGTTTCCCACGTGTACGGCGCCGTCGAGTCGTCCGCCTGTTTGTGAGGCAGACTGACCTCGCCCTTTCTAAGCGTAACAGCAATGTTCCCGTTATTGGCGAACCCGCCGCGAAGATAGATTAAATTATGCCACCAGGCGGGACGGACTTTCAGACCCATCTTATGTGACATCTCGAAATCGCCCTGACTCGGAACGCGGGTAAAGTACCATTGAATCTCGTTGAATCCGGGTTCTTTGCTCATCTCCCAGTTGAACTTTGTATCCATCTTCTGGTAATCGCCCACCGGCGGCGTGTACGCCAGACTTCGACCGGTAATGCCGCACTTCTTCCCCAGTTCGATAAAATTCTTGACCGCGCTTTTCGGGTCGGTTCCCTTGCCGATGTCGTCGAAGGAAAGCCACAGCCCGTCACAGCCCAGGTCGACAAGCTGTTCAAACGTTTTGTTGACTTCGTCGTAGAAACCGTCTTCTGAAATCTTGTCGAACCCGGCGATAATCCCAGCAGCTTTTTTGTTTGTCGCCGCCGCGACGCAGCCGTAAACGAACATGCCCCGCCGATGCGCTTCCCGAATCGCCATGCCGACGTTTTGCGCGTCAATCTCAACGCCCGGCATGAACCCCATGGGGGCGGCGCGGTTGGGATAGACGTCGTTGACCTTGTATGTTGGGTTGTCACGGACGTCAATATAGTTTATTCTCGCCCAGGCGTAGGCGTCCAGCGCGCCGGGAACGAGATTTTCCATCATGACAAAATGCGGGCGTCCGCGATACGGGATGCTGGGCCAGTCTTCGACCTGAATCTTTTTCAGGACAATTGCGCCGCCGTCGGACTTGGACATCATATCAAAAAGGACGTCCGAACCGTAGATCGCGCCGTTGACGTCGTTCCCGACAACGTTTGCCGTTTTGACGCCGTCCGACTCAGTAAAGGCGATTACAAACCCGTTGAGCTTGCCGTCCTCTTTGGGCTGAACGGAGATGTAGAGAATCGTTTTGTATTCCGCCGCCGCTTGTGCGTCTGTCAGAATCGGGAGCGTTTGCTTGAACCGGTTTTTAATGTGCGCCTGCAGCCTGTCTGCCGCGAACTGAACAGACGTCTGCTCTTGCTGAGACAAACCGTCTAAAGAAACGACAATCGCCGTTTTCTCCAGCGTCCATTGAGAGTTCAGATCCGTCCACTGTTTGGGAACGGGAAACAACGGACATTCTTCCGCTGGAACGGAAGACGCCAACGCCGCGACAGCGACCAGCGCTGCAAGGAAATTTGTAAAATGTTTCATGGGGTAATCTTTTGTGATGTAAAATGGGGGGTAACGCTTTATTGTTTTTTATTATAAGATGTTAAAGAACGAATTGCAAGAGCGCCCCTTGCTAAAGTTTTTTGGAAAGGGGAGTTTGAGGGGAAGAACCTTTTTTTCAAAAAAGGTTTTCCCTTCATAATTTACTGAAAATGGAAACAAAGCGACCAACGGGAGCGTTTTTTGGCAAACGCGCGGCAGCGCGGATTGGGAGCGGCGCCTCGCCGCCCAGCTTGCTGGCGACCGAAAGTTTTTTCAAGTTAGGCGGAACGCCTGCTAAAAATTATAGCCGCAAAGAACGCAAAGTTCGCAAAGAAATGGAAGGCGGCTTGCCCTCTCTCCTGCGGTCTCACTTCAGTTTTTGTTCAAAGAGCCATTCGGCTAAACCGGGCGTGTCGTAGGCTTCTGTCCAGATGTTGTGTCCGCGGCCGGGCAGTTCCGTATACCTGACGTCGCAGCCGGCGGCTTTGAGCGCGGCGACGGCGCTGCGAGAGCGTTCTACCGGAACAGAGGCGTCTTTATCGCCGTGGAAGAACCAGGCTTTGGCGTTTTTGAACTGGCAGATTTTCTCGTTGTCCGCGCCGCCGCACACGGGGACGTACGCAGCAACCTCGTTCCCACGCCGACAAACGAAATCGCAGGTTCCGTATCCGCCCATCGACGTCCCCAGCACGTACAGCCGGGACTTGTCGAGCGGGAATTCCTTTCGCAATTCGTCTACAAGCTCCAGCAGACACGCCATGCTTTCCGACGGGACAGCTGGCGTTTTGTGAGCGGTTCTTGCCGACCAGTCCGTTTCACACCAGCGTTTTCCCGCCGGGCATTGGGGAGCTATCAGGAACGCAGGATGTTTAACCCGATTTTCGCCGCTGATAAGCGTCAGGAACTGGCAGTTGGTCATGTGTTTGACGTTATCCGTCCCGCGGCTGCCCGCTCCGTGAAGGAAAATAATCAGCGGATACGACTTGTTCGGGTCGTAGTTGTCCGGCTTGAACAGACGGTACGGCAGTTTCGCGCCGTTAGAGCCTTGATAAACTCTCGCCTCGGAATTGGCGATGAGTTTCTGATAATCGTTCGCCGCATTACAGGTTGTAACAAGCGTCATGACTAACAAAGCGGTCGATATGAAGTATTTCATGATTTTAGGGTGAGTGGTTAGGGGGAACGTGAGCAGATGGAACTCACATCGCGTCTCGAAGAGACGCCATTTCTATAACCGTCGACTTTAGTCTACGGGCAGCGAAACATATATCGAATCCCTTAATCGAGTCAGTCTTTTTTTCTTTCCCGCCCGGCGTCTGCGGCGCCGGGCGGGAAAGAAAAAGGGTATTTGTCGATTTTTTATTTTGGCGGTGATTCCTTCCCCGGAGGTTGAAAACCGCCGGTTATAGAAATGTAACCCCTTTCGGGGTTAGGATGAGGAAAATCTACTATTCCACAACAACCTCTTTCGTCTGTACCGTTCCGGACGCGTCTGTCCAGGTCAGGCGGTACTTGCCGCGGAAGCCGCGAAACGTTACAGTTCCTTTGTCGTCCGCTGTGACGGTCAGGTTCGTTTTCCAGTCGTGATTGATGAGCTGGTCAAGCGCGTAATAGACAGGCTTTTTCTTGCCGTTGACGTCGAGGACGCCAGAGGTTGTCGGTTCGCCCGGCGCGCCGCCGCCGTCGATGGAGTTCCACCAGGTAATTCCCGCAACGTTGGGATACGAAAACCAGAGCCGATACAGGTTGTACGCGATAGCAGCCTGAATATCCCGTCCTTTGGCGTCGTCCGTTGGAGCTGGAATGGTAATTTCGCTGATGTGAATCGGTCGTTCCGCTTCCGCCATGCAGTCTAAAACGCTGTACATGAACGCCGGCGTATGGGAATCGGCGCCGTTGGCAATCGAGGCAACGGCTTTGGGATTAAAGAAATGCTTCTGAACGCCCATCAAGTCGACTTTCGCGCCGCGGTCAACCAGATCCCGGACGATTTCGACGTACCGGCGTTTCGGACCCCAGCTCATGTCACATTCGTTGGTCGACAGGCGGACGCTGGCGGGCAAGTACTTTTCCGCCCACTTGAAGCATTTGTACGTGTAGTCGTCCGGCATGATTCCGCGGTTCGCCTGGTCGATACATTCGTTGACGACGTCCCATTCCTGAACCCGGTCGCCGTACCGCTGACATAACAGCTTGATGTGTTCCTCAAAGAGTTTTTCCAGCTCCTTGCGATCTTCCGGCGCCCAATCTGGATGTCCCCAGCGTCGCATGCCGTAAATCATCGCGTGCCCGTGAACGTAAAGCCCTTTGGAGTTGAGGAAATCGACGCAGCGGTCAGTCGGCGGACGTCGCCAATGGCGTTCCTGTTTGGGGTCTTTGGAGTTCGCCCAGTATTCCGGCGTGTCGAACTGGTTGCCTTCAAAACGGACTTTGCCCTGCTCGAATTCCAGCGTCTTCCAGTAGAACGCGACAGTCCCGCTGTTCCATAAATCGCCGTACAGGCTCTTATAGGCGTCGTTGAGCTCAGGAGTCGGAAGCTGTCCGAAGACGAACATGTTGCTGCCGAATCGGAACTTGTGCGATATCTGCTCAACTTTGACCTCCGCGCCCGCCGCAGACGCCGGCAGTTCGACAACCGCGTCCGCCTTGCGGTTCTTTTCGATATCCGCGTCGATTTTCGCCTGAACGTCCGCGTTCCAGAACTCGAAATACTTGGGCGACATTACCGCCGCGTTCGGTTTATAAGAATCAGACTGCTCCTGCTGAGCGAACGAATCCGCGCTCAAAGCGCACGCAAGCCCGACAACTGCAATGGTCAAAATGCGATTGAAGGTTTTCACAATAGTAGCTCCTTTCAGAAGATGGTATTGGGCGACAAAGCGCCTGTTTGCTAATTGCTAATTTACTTTTACGATTCTCACGTCAACAATGTCGCCCGTCATAACTCCTCGTTTGGCGGCGAATTTAACGGTAATGGAATCGGCGTCTTTATACAGTTCTTCCGGAATCGAAACGGTTTTCGTAAAGAACGTTGTCGAAATGGCGGTCGCGGTTTCCGGCGTTCTGTCCATAGACCAAACTTTTTGGTCGTTGACGTAAACGTCGGCGCCCGCCCGATCCTGGTCTGTTACGCGAATGGTAAAGTTGACAGCAATCTTCTCGCCGCCTTGCGGTTTTTGGAACGTATACGAGAACCAGCCGCCGTCAACGGCTCGACGCCAAAAGCGCTGATCGTCCAATGGCGAGAGCATATTGTTTCCGCCCTGTTTGAACTGTCGAACGCTTTCCGATTTCGGCAGCCCGATTAAAACCGACTGCAGCGTCTGACTTGCCAGCTGCGGATCGACGACCCATTCATTGAACTGAACCTTGTTTTTGTATTCTTCCAGATCTTTGGCGTGATTGAAGTAAATCGCGTATCGGCTGAACTGGATTCGGTTAAACGGAATCAGCCGAGCGGTTTTTCCGTTCAAGCCGGTATAGGTAAAGGCGAGTTCGTCGCCCGGCTCTCGCTTGAACTTTTGAATAATCTCGTCCGGCGTTCCGAACAGAGTCGGCGCGTCGGAAATGGGAGCCATAACCGTCCCCACCGTCCTTCGAGCCTGACGGAAATCTGTTACATTGAGATTGACATTGGGAACTTTCGACGCCAGAACGATAGCTCCGTATTTTACGGAATAGAACCGTTGAGTATCGATCAGCGGCGCGACTTCAAATTTCGGCTCGAACGATGCCTTGACGACGTCGCCGGACGTCCATGTTCTTTTAAGCGTTATATACGAATCCACGACCGACTCGTCTGTGACAACGCCGTTGACTTCAACTTTCATCGACCCGGATTCAATCCAGCGAGGAACGCGAATTTTCATCGAGAACTTTTTTGGCTCTTTGGTCTGGACGGTCAGCGTTGTAACGTTTTTGTCCGGGTATCGGGTGGACTGCGTCAGGGAAACGTCCTGCTCTTTCCAGTTGAGCGCAGACGGAATAAACATGTTGACGTACAGGTCTGCGCCGTTATACGCATAAATCATCTTACCGAACTTGGCGGGGGCTTCAAACCCGGTGCCGGTGCAGCACCAGAACGAGTCGTACTTTGTAGAGTACATTTTATAATGCGCCGGACGCATGGACGTGTAGTAAACGCACATGCCCTGTTCGGTTTCGTAGTTGGCTAAAACGTGATTGAACAGGACATTTTCGTAGTAGTCGACGCGTTCCATTTTCGGCGCGCTCTGATACAGGCTTTCCGTCAGGCGCATCATATTGACCGAGTTGCACGATTCCGGGCCGCCGTAGTTTAGCGCCTTGTTTTTGAATTCGCTTTGCGGGAAGAAATGCTCGCCGCAGCTGTTGCTGCCGTTGACCCACGTGTGTTTGGCGACGACGATGTCCCAGAAATTGTTCGCCGCCGCGGCAAGCTCCGGATTTCCGTTGTATTTGCTCACCGCATTGAATCCCGTAAACTTGGGGATCTGCGTATTGGCGTGCCAGCCGATGAGCATGTCTTCCCCCTTGGACATGGGAACCCACATCTTTTCGTCGTTGAGCTTTTCCGCCCAGCGGAGGTATTTTTCGTCCCCGGTCAGCTCGTAAACGTTGACGTACGATTCGTTAATCGAGCCGTGTTCGCAGTAGAGCAGTTTCTGAATGTCGTCGTGACTCAGAACGTCGAGTATCTCCGTGCCGAACCAGTCCGCCATTTTGACCAGAATCGGCTTCGCCTGTTCCAGACCGCACATTGTATAGACGTCGTACAGTCCCAGCATGATCTTGTTCATGACGTAAACGGGCTCCCAGGTGGTTTGCTGCTTCCCGTCAACTGTAACAATAATAGCCCACGTGTTGGTTGTGAAATTTCTCTCGTGAACCTGCTTGAACAGCTCTTTCCCCCTGAGCGTTGGCAGCAGATAGCCGTTCCCGTTAGCGTCCTGACAGGTTTTCAGCTCGTCCAAAACGTAAGTCAGCCGTTCGAGAATGCGCGCATCTCCAGTCGTCTGATACATCATCGACATGGACGACATATAGAATCCGAGAATATGCCCCGCCAGCGGCCAGCCCAGATGGGCTTCTTCCGATTCCCAGTACGGATACGGCTCCTGCTTTTGCATCAAGCCCGCCTCGCGCCGAAACCACGACAGCAGCCGATCCGGCTCCAGCGTGAGCAGATACTCGTGATCCAGCTCCTGAACTTGCAGAAACCGCCCGTCGGTAATCCGGACGTCTTCCAATGAGAAGAGATGGATTTTATCCTCTCGAACCGGCGTAACAGCGCTTTGAGCGAAAAGCGCCGACTGACACGCCGTCAAAAACAGAATCAGCGTCAACATAGCTGATAAATATTTGTTCATATTATTTGCTCCTTTGAGGGGGTTGATGTAAAAGTTATATCAGACAGAAAACGCGATCATGGGGAGTCCGTTCTCACCACGTATCCGTACGGCGGGAGTTCGTAGTTGAGGTCGGTAAACGTCCCGTTTTGAATCGGCGCGAACTGCGGCGAGACTTTGGAATTGACCCAGACTTTAACCGGGTTCTTCGTCGTATTGACAACCACCAGAGCGTTTTTGTCGCCCAGCTCGCGTCTAAAGGCGAGGACGGAGTCCATCTTGTCGTTTTCCAGCCAGACGATTTTTCCCGCAGTAAAGACGTCGTTTGAGCGCCGCAGCAGCGCCAGCTGACGAATCAGAGTGGTTCGCGTCTGGCCTTGCGGCGTCTGAGCCAATGACCAGTCCACGCACACAGTCGGGGTACTCAGATTGGCTTTCTTCGCCTGAGCGGTGTTGCCAAACAGACACTGCGGGCTGACGTCGGCAACCTCCTGACCGCCGTATAGCATCGGGACGCCGTCCTGCGTAAACAGAAGCGTCAAGACGGCGTTGACGCCCTCGAAAGTATACTGCTTTTCAGGACGATTTAACCGCTTGTCGCTGGCGATGTCGTGATTGTCGATGTAACGCAGGAACCGCGCGCCCTGCACGTTTTGTGACGCTATCGACAGACATCGGCTTCTGTAGGCAGACGCCGGCTTGCGGCCGCAAAAGGCATCGTTGAGCGTTCCGACAAACGCGAAACTGTAGTTGACGTCAAACGCTTCAACCAGAGATTGCGGTTTCGTTCCCTCGTTGATAAACCCGACTTCCGGGTTAATCTTTTCGCACCGTTTGCGGGCTTCCACCCAGAAATCAAGCGGAACGGCGTCGCCGACGTCCATGCGGAACCCGTCCGCCTTGTAGTCGCGAACCCACTGTTCCATGTTTTGAATGAGGTACTCGCGCAGCTCCGGCGACTGGAAATTCAGCATCGGGAAATGCCATCTGCCGTTTTTGACAGCGCCGTTTTCGTCACGCTGAACGAAGTCCGGATGGCTTTCAATAAAGACTGCTGTGGGACCGCAATGGAAAAAGACCATGTCGAGCATAACCCTCATTCCCAGCGCGTGAGCAGCGTTGATAAAGTCCTTGAGATCCTGATTGGTTCCGTATTCCGGGTCGACGTTGTAATAGTCCTTCATGCGATACGGATTGCAGGGGTTCTCCATTCCAGACGCCTTCTGCCGATCGCTCCAAAAGGCTTTGTTCGCATTGTCGTCCGAAACGAAAACCGGGCACAAATAGACCGCCGTTACCCCCAGTTTGGCGATAGACTCGAGTTTTTCTTCCGCCGCTTTGAGCGTTCCCTGTTCGGTAAACCCGCGCAGACTGATTTGATAGACAACCCCTTTCGCCAGCCAGTCCGGCGACTTCCGAGCGGATTTGTCGTGAAACGAATCCGCCGACGCAGCGCCGGTCCAATTCATCGCGCCAGCGGCTATGAGTCCCAACGAGGACGTTTTAATAAAATATCGACGCGTACAGTTATTCATGTTTGATCCTTTCTTGGTTTATGATTTATTTAGTTGCGAGTAACGAGTTGCGAAAGATATTTGTGAAGCTATATTCGTTTCTCGTTTATGTACATATAATTTATCCTATTGAGAAACAAAAAGCAACCCCTGGGACGAGTAAAAAATGGAAGGCGGTAATGGCGCGACCAACGGGAGCGGTTTCTTGTTTTCGCGCGGCAGCCTGGTCTGGGAGCGGCGCCTCGCCGCCTCTCTCCTTCACAAAATATTTTCCTTCGATATAATAGAGTAAATAGTTTTAAGTGAGAAGTGGTTAGTGGTAAGGACGCAAGCGTTGATCCTGCTAACCACTTTCCACTAAGCGCTTACCACTCCCCATTCCCTAAACCCTCAATATCGCCATGACAGTTCGCACTCGATTCGCTCCCAGCCCGACTGGTTATCTTCATATTGGCGGCGTTCGCACCGCTTTGTTCAACTGGCTGTTCGCCAAACACAACGGCGGTCAGTTTATTCTTCGTATTGACGACACCGACCAGCAGCGCAACGTCGAAGAAGCTTTGGAACCGATTCTTCACGGCTTGAAGTGGCTGGGAATCAACTGGGATGAAGGCCCCGGCGTCGGCGGTCCGCACGCGCCGTACTATCAGTCGCAGCGATACGACAAGTATCAGGCGGTTGTCGACGAGCTTATCGCCAAAGGATTTGCGTATCGAGATTACGCCAAGCCGGAAGAACTTCAGGCGCAGCGCGACGAAGCCCAGAAGAAGAAAGAGACGTTTGTCTATAATCGTCAATGGATGGCGGACACGCCGGAAAAGGAAGCGCAGTTCAAGGCGGAAGGACGTCAGGGCGTCGTTCGCCTCAAAACGCCTTTGGAAGGGAAGCTGGAACTGGACGACCTGATTCGCGGACACGTCGAATTTGACTGGGCGCAGGAGCAGGATCACGTCATTCAGCGCGCCGACGGCTCGTTCATTTACCATCTGGCAAACATCGTCGACGACCACGATTTTGAAATCACCCACGTTATTCGGGCGGAAGAGCACCTGTCCAACACGCCGCGTCAGGTTTTCATGATTGACGCCCTGGGCTGGGAACGGCCGCAGTACGCTCACCTGCCGTTTGTCGCCGAGCCGGGCAGCAAGACAAAGCTCTCCAAGCGCAAGCTGGACAAGTACATGAAAAACAAGGACTTCTCCGGACTGGTCAATCACGGTTTGGAACTGGCGAAGAAGATGGGGCTGGAAGTCTCCGCCGACACGTTCAACCCGGTCATTACCGACTTCTTTGAACAGCAAGGGTACCTGCCCGAAGCGATTGTCAACTACCTGGCTCTGCTGGGCTGGTCTTTGGACGACCATACCGAAGACTTTACTCCGGAAGAACTTATCGCGAACTTCACCCTGGAACGAGTCGTTAAGGGGGCGGCGAGTTTCGACTGCGCCAAGCTACTCTCGTTTGAACATCGGTACATGGACAGACAGACGGTTGAACGCAAGACGGAACTGTGTCTGCCGTTTGCCGTCAAGGCGGGCTGGGTTGCCAACGACGACGCAGGCAAGGCGAAAGTCGCCAAAGTCGTAGCCGGCGCCAGCGAACGAATCAAAATGGCGGCGGACATCCTCAACTTTGAAGAGTTCTTCCTGGCGGACGACGCCCTGCCCTACGTTCAGAAAGACGTCGACAAACGCCTGAAGAAAGAGGGCGCGCAAGCTCTGCTGAAAAAGTTTGCGGACGAAGTTCTCGCCCCGGCGGAAGTCTGGGAAGCCGCGCCGCTGGAAGAGGCGATGAAAGTCTGGCTGGAATCCAATGGAATCGGAATCGGCGAAATCATTCACGCCCTGCGCGTTGCCACGACTGGCAAGAGCGTCGGAATCGGCATGTTCGAAGCCCTGGAAATCCTCGGCAAAGAATCGACCCTTGCCCGAATCGAAAAAGCCCTGACGCTGTAAGCGATTGCAAAAACAGCAAAACCACAAAAGACGAGCAAGCCGTTCAATCTGTTTGCTCGTCTTTTTTCTGATTTTTCTGACAATTATCTTGCTGAAACCGTTTTTAAATATATCTTTTTTAAGAATTTTTTAGGAATTTATCTAAACAAAGGCGGTTTTTATGTTATAATATACAAGATTGCAGTATATATTTATTTCCAGTAGATATATGCCTATCACTATCGAAATATTTACTATAAGCTTTTTTACACTTATTGAATAACATGAAAACTATTCGAGACATTTTGACAAACAGAACTATTTTGGGCGTTGCGTTTGCTATAGCGGCTTCGCTGGGCGTTGTCGCTTCAACGGCGCAGGCGGATCCCGTTTTGCAAGGGTACTGGACGTTTGACTCTGACACGGTCGACAGCGGAATCATCGTGGAATCCTCCGGCTATCAGGCGGCGGGAACGCATGACGGAACTCTGGTCAATAACACTTCGGTTGTTGATGAACAAACCGTCAACGGAATTTCATTCAATCCAATTGCCGGAGAAGCCGGCAACCATCTGACTTCTGGAAACTACATCTCGTTTTCCAACGATTCCTACGCAGTGATTAAAAACACCCGCATTTCCGCTGAAAGCGCAACCTACAAAAATTCTTTTGACTTCGGCGGCAAGGCGTTTACCATCTCATGCTGGGTCAAGGGTCTTCCAGACGGCAACTGGGAACCGTACATCTCCAAATACGGCGAGAACAGCTACGGTTATCAGGTTCGACGTCAGAGTTCAAACAACTATCCGACTTTTACGTATCGCCGAGCGGAGAACGACGCTGACGACCCTGCGCCCAATATCGTGGGAGTCAATACAAACGTGAACGACGGTAAATGGCACAACATTGTTTCTGTTTTCGGCGGGACGTATCGTGAACAGTATCTGGACGGTCAGCTTATTATGCGGGTTTGGAACTCTGCGGCAGACTGCAGCGGTACAAACGAACCCGTTGTTTTCAGCGCTCGTTACAACGGTTCCAGCAAAGCATATCAGGCGTTTGCCAACATCTCTCTGGACGACGTCGCAATTTACTCCGGCGCGCTGACCGCAAATCAAGTTGCGTACCTCAACAATGGCGGCGATCCCACCAACCTCGTTGCCGCTCAGAGAAGTACGATTAATCTCAGCATGACGTCCGGAAAAGGCGACAAGTCTACGCAGCTCAGCTTTTCCGGCAAAACGTCTCATTCCTGGCTTGACGGCGAGGCGATTTTTGACGGAGGTCCGGGATATTTGAAAACCAACCTTCCCGTCGGCGCAGCTGGATTTAACGGCTCGTTCACTGCGTCCGCCTGGGTTTACATGAATGACGTTAGCGGCGATCAGGCGATCTTCGGCAACTCAACGCAGGCAAACAGCACAGGCTTACATTTGATGGTCAGAAGCGGTCAGCCGCACCTGGGATTCTATGGCGACGATCTGCGCGCCAGCCAAACTTTGGAAGCAAACCAGTGGTATTATCTCACATTCCAATATGACGCGGCTAGCAAGACGCAGAAGATTTTCCTTGACGGAGAACAAATCGCAACAGGAACCGCCAAAGCTGGTTTTTCAGGAACTAAAAACCTGGACATCGGCAAAACGTTTGACAGTTCTTCCAAGTACTTCAACGGTAAAATGAAGGGAATTTCCATCACAGACGGCGTCTTGACCCAGTCGGAAATTGAGGCTCAAATGAACGCTGACCGCGGAACGAAGCGCACGGAAGATTTCTCGATGGGTAAAAACACGGACGAATGGTATTCCGGCGCCGGCTCGACTATCGGCGTTGTCTGCTCGTACCAAAATAAATACTGCCTTCACAGCTATTATGGTATAGGAGACGGATCAACGTCTACGGTGTACAATCAAGCAGGTACAGACGCCAATACAACAGCGATCTGGGGACCTCAGTTCACCGTTGCCGACGAACTTCCTGAAGACGCAGCGATTACGTTTTCGGTCGCTGGTTCAAAAACGGCGTTGAATTTCAACAACAGCCGCAGTACTGGCGGCGCCGGCGTGGCTCTGTGGGACTTGACGGAAGGCGATTTCGTCCGCGACAGCAGCGGAAACGTCATATCCCGGACGGGAAACAGCAACTCAACATGGTATAGCGCCTCGCTTCCTCTCAAGGGGTTGGAAGGACACAACGTTATGATCGTCGCCATGGACAGACAGGTTGACAGTTACGGCTGGATTGGCGTTACCGATCTCACCGCCGATATAACGCAAATCAGCAATATTGCCGACGCGGCGCAGCATCATCTTGTTCTCAACAACTTCAACTTCGACACCGCCGGCGACTTCAGCGGCATGTACGAAATCGACGCCGCTGGAAACCGGCTCGATTCTGTTACACATTTTACCAACGGCTCGAGAAACGGAAGCGCTGCGACCAACTACTATGTTGACGAATCCGGCACGATTTCCGCTGGAACAAAGGGATTCCTCAGCACAGGCACCGCCGCCTACGGAGAAGAGCAAACCACAGGCGTTCTTCGCTCTGACCCGTTCCTCGTTCAGGGCGACATCATGGAATTCCTCATCGCCGGCGGAAACAACATCAACAACAAACACATGGATTTAATCGACGCCGATACGGAAGAAGTTTACTTCTCGGCGACAGGCAACAATATCAACAACTTCCAGTACGATTTCTGGAACTTAAAGGACATCCAGGGCAAGTCCGTTTACCTCAAAATCGTAGACGCCGACGGCGGTACGAGCTGGAGTCACATGGAACTCGACCAGATTCGTCAAATCAAATTCGCTCCGACGGAAGCCGACGTCGTCGCCAGTGAAAACGCGATTAAATCTGCAAGTCTGGTAGTTAAAAATAATCTGCCCGGGTATAACGCTGAAGTCTATAACCTCGAAGGAACAGGCATTGAATCGCTGACTGATTTAGCCAACTATATCACCAGCGCTGATCCTGATGATAAACTTTATCGTTACAATCTTAGAGATTTCAAAGTTGAAAACGTCGGTATTAAAGCTTTCTCAACATTGGATATTGAATCCGCCGGACAGTACACGCTGGCGATTTCCAACGACGAACCGATCAGAATTATGCTCAACGGCGATGTCGTCTTTGAATCTGAAGGGACAGACGGTCTGCAATTTATTCCATTGACGTTAAGCGAAACAGGTCAGTACGCCCTGGATATTCTTTATCTGAACGAATCCGGCAACGGCGCCGCCCTTTACGCGGCCGAAGGCGCGTTTGACGCTTGGGACAGTTCTTTCGCGTTGTTGAACGGCTTTGGCGATGGCTACATAAATTCGTTTGCCAGCTACTTTGTTCCCAGCAACGAGATTCCGGAACCGTCCACGTGGGCGCTGCTCGTTCTCGGCGCTTTGGGATTGCTGTTCTGGAAAAAAAGAGACATTAAAAAATAGTCGTTAGCTTCTGGCTGAGTCAGAAGCTAATCGCTGTTTAATTAAATATTTGTAAAATAAAAAACCTCTTGCGAAAACTCGTAAGAGGTTTTTTAGTGGAGGATAGCGGGTTCGAACCGCTGACCTACTGGCTGCCAGCCAGTCGCTCTCCCAACTGAGCTAATCCCCCAAAGGTTGGAATGTCTTTGATTTCTTGTTCAATCAAAGTGTTTATAGTATACGCAAAACAAATAAAATGTCAAGGGCGGGCAGGCTGATTTTTTAAATTTTTTCTCTTTTCTTGGGAAAAAGTCTCCTTATTTGACATTTCCGGTCTTTTCAGAATAGGGAAAATAGAGTAGCATGGAAGAGTTGCGAGTGGCGAGTAGCGAGTAGCGAGACGGCGCAAGCGCCTCACAATTTCCACTCGCAACTCGGCGGCGAGGCGCCGCTCCCAGACCGCGCTGCCCAGACGTTTCCCCAAAACCGTTCCCGTTGGTCGCGTAGAATTCTCTCGCAACTCGTAACTCGCAACTCGCAACTTAACTTATAATACTACCATGAGAACTATATTATCAACAATACTGTGCATCGTTTTTCTGTTGAACGTCTCTTCGGCGCAAGTCGCGTCGTCCCCGGGAATTGAGCCCGGCGCCGGGAATCCCGTTCAAGGCTCCAGCGCTCCAACGTCGTTTCGTATTAATAATAAGGTCTATCTTGAAAAAGATAAAACGCCAACGTCGTCCACCGTTACCATGTTTTACAAGGGGCGAGTTTACGATTTTTTGACCAATCCGGATGAAACGATTATTTACGATCCGGAAATGCAGCGTTTCCTGATTATCAGCTCCGCTACACAAACTCAATGCTCTATCACGGTTACCGAGATGGCTGAGTTTGAACGAATGATGAAAGAAACGCTTCCGAAAATCAAGGACGAATTTATCAGAACCTGTCTCGACCCGCAATTTGAGATCAAGCAGGATCCGGAAACCAACGAATGGATTTACGATTCCCCCAAGTTGACATATCGCGTTAAAGCCGTCCCAGAACAATACGAGGGTCAGGCGAAAGCCTATGCAGATTTCGCTAATCGATACGCCATTCTCAACGTAATTCTTTCCCCGCAAAGCATGCCTCCTCTGGCAAGAATAATCGTCAACAACGATTTGGCGCAAAAAAAACTCCTGCCGGAAGAAATTCATATAACGCTTCAGCCCAAATACAAGCCGCTGTCAATATCAAAGGGGAAGGAAACGTTCCGTACAACGCATACGATTATTAAAGGGCTTGGAAACGCCGATATGAACCAGATTCGTCAGGCGGGAGAACGCTACGGTCGGTACAAACAGGTTTCTTTCGACCAGTACCAAAAAAAGCTCAAAGAAAAGCTGGGAGAAAAATAGCGTAACGCCCCGTCCAGATGAGAATACCGTCGGCTCGCGGTTCTGCCGTAGGATTCAACATGACGCCAATGATCGACATTGTGTTTCAGTTGATTATCTTTTTCCTCGTTTCCAGCCATCTGGCACAGTCGCAGATGCAGTACGTCTTCGATTTGCCGGAAGCGAAAACCGGTCAGGAACAACTGGAAACAACAAAGACGACCAAAATTGTTATCAATCTTCTTCCCCCGGAAGACGATGGAATGGAATACACAATTCTTTTAGCGGGAGAACCGGTCGACATTCCAACGCTTAAAAAGAAACTGACCTACGAACGCAGCAAAAAACAACAGATAGAAATTCATATCAGAGCCTCGCAAAAGACGCCTTATCGCATTGTTGAACCGATTTTAACCGCCTGCGCTCAAAGCGGCGTCTGGGACGTCCGTTTTGCCGTTTATGAGAAGTAACATTCTATATAGCTATATCCTGCGTCACGAAAACTTCATCTTTTATTCTAATTAATTCCGAAATCCGACAGACTTGACCCTGTTTCTATAATTTATCATGCTTACGCGGCGATAAGCGATGTTGACGGTCAACGCGTTTATCGAACGGCAATCAGATTTTGTACGCCGCCGCGAGTTATACGAGATCGATTGACTCCAAAATGATATGCAATCATTATTAAGTTCATGTAACATTGTCTCTCGATGAGTATAATTATTTTAGTCCTCTTTTTTACAGAAAGGTTGCTATGACTATCAATTGGAAACAAGGTCTGTTTGCTGCAGCGTTATTGCTGTCAGTCTCGTTGTTGTTCGTTGGATGCAGCAAGAACAAAACCGACAAGGCAGTTGCTGACAAATCGACAGGAGAAATTATTGGCGAAGAAATCGACGTAATCGAAGTCGTTCCGGCGCAAACGCCGAATGTAAAATCCAACGGAACGGAGCAGAGCGCTCCGGCAGCTCCGGTTCAGCCTGCCAACAGCGCTCCGGCAATGACGCCGCCAACTACAACGCCGACGGAAAACGCTCCGGCGCCGACGCCAGATCAGACTCCGGAATCTGCGACCACCCCGGACGCAGCTCCCAGCAGTACAACCAGCTCTGTTACTGTATCAACAACGTGCAGCGAATCAACGTCAGAACTTGACTTCTCAGACAGTATGGAATCGGACTCTGTTATAGAATCGGAATCCACCTGCTGTTGCATCAGAAGGACTATTTGTTCCTCGTCTTGCGCACCCTGTGCAGAAGCCTGTCAGTCGGCATGTCAAGCCGCTCCCGCTTGTGCGCCTGACCCCGTTTGCGCTCCAGAACCGACCTGTGCGCCCGCTCCGGCTTGTGCGCCTGTTTGTGAGCCGCTATGCGCGCCCTGCAGACCGCAGCGCATGAGATTTAATTGCCGTCCTTGCGGCGCTTGCTGTCGAACGGAACTTCGCTGTCAGAGAACCTGTTCTGCCTGCAGCGCAGCATGTGAACCAGCCTGCGCCCCTGCTTGCGTTTCCGCCTGTTCGAGCGCAAATACCATGCGTTCAGACAATTGGTCAAACGAACAGGGCGCGCCGAATGATTCTGCCCGAAATTCAACGCTGCCAGAACTTGGTAACAATTACAGCAAGACGACTGAACTGACCGATACAAAAACAAGCGTCCCCGCTCAAAAGGCCAAACCGTCGACAGCTGTCGGTTCCGATTCAACCAGTCCGGAAGCGCCTTCAATCGTTTTGCCAGAAGCAAAATAGAATAATAGATTATTCATTTATAAAAAAACAGGACGAATCGTTAAGATGCGTCCTGTTATTGTTTTGAAAATCAATTTAATAAATGAATCACTGGGCGGCAACGGCGCTCATATTCTGCATGATAATCATCTGGTTGTTATTGGAAAGACGATCGAACGGAATTCGCATCATCGTTCCATCGGTTTTTTCCAGACGAACAATGCCGGAGGAAGTCTTTTCGACAAAACGGGCTTCAATGGAATACTTTCCAGTGCTGTCCGTCCAGGTCTGGAATCCGAACAGATCGTCAATGTCATCTTCAGCAGAGGGTTCGTCAGCCTTTTCGTCAGCGGCCGGAGCAGCGTCGTCGTCAGCGGGAGCGGCGTCATCATCAGCCGGGGCGGCGTCATCATCAGCCGGGGCGGCATCGTCAGCGTCGTCATTGAACAGGTCAGCGGCATCGTCATCGTCGGCAGCCGGAGCAGCGTCGTCGTCAGCGGGAGCGGCATCATCAGCAGCCGGGGCGGCATCGTCAGCGTCGTCGAACAGATCAGCAGCGTCGTCAGCGGCGGCGGGAGCGGCATCGTCGGCATCGTCAGCAGCCGGAGCAGCGTCGTCATCGGCAGCAGCGTCGTCGTCGGCAATCGGAGCGGCGTCGTCAGCGTCATCGCCAAACAGATCAGCATCGTCATCAGCGGCGGCAGGAGCTTCTTCAGCAGCTGGAGTTTCTTCAACGGCGGGAGTTTCTTCAGCGGCCGGAGTTTCTTCAACGGCGGGAGCTTCTTCTACAGCGGGAGCTTCTTCAGCCGGAGCGGCATCGTCAGCAGCCGGGGCTTCTTCTTCAGCCGGAACGTCAGCTGGAAGTTCAACGTCTTCAGCGTCTTCAGCGTCGGCGGCAGCTTCCGCGGGCTGTTCAGCCGGAGTGGCGGTTTCAGCCGGTTCAGCGGGAGTTTCTTCAGCCGGAGCGGCGTCGTCATCAATGGGAGCAGCATCGTCAGCGGCGGGGGCGTCGTCAGCGGCGGGAGTTTCTTCAGCCGGCGTCGCATCGTCAGCAGCGGGTGCAGCGTCATCAGCGGCGGGAGCGGCATCGTCAGCAGCCGGTTCAGCGTCATCAGCAGCGGGAGCAGCATCGTCAGCATCGGGAGCGGCGTTGTCAGCAGCCGGGGTTTCTTCAGTCGGATTGGTTGCGGAATCAACTGCATTGGCAGCGTCATCAACGTCCGGTAAACTGCCATTTACATTGCTGTCAGCAGCCGGAGCGGCGTCCGTATCAGCGGCAGCAGCGTCTTGAGCGGCGTTACAAGCAGAACTGCAGGCAGGAACAGTCTGGGCGGGAGCGCAAGGAGCGCAGGCGGTTTCACAGCGAGAACAACGGAAATTCCATGCAGCAAACGACGTGCTCGTCGTAAACATCATGATGGAAAACAGCGCTGCATAAACGCCAATAACACGAATCGTTTTCATTACAAACTTCCTCCAAAATAATATTGGTAAAATAATTCTTATTTCCAAAGCGGACCCAACAACTTTTCCCGCTTTAC
>JAFZAL010000154.1 GCA_017557195.1 Thermoguttaceae bacterium
AGTGCGAACATACTGTCATGCGTTTTCTTTTTTTCTGCAGAATATATTCTGCAGAAAAAAAGAACCTCCAACGACAAAATCTATTTTACCTCAAGAACAGAACTTTTACAATAACTTTTATTGATTATCATTATACAAGTGAGAAGTGAGGAGTTACGCAAAGCGCTAATCATTCCTCACTCCTAACTCCTCACTTCTAACTCCGTTTACGCAAGAATAATACAGCAACCCCGAGCGCCAGCAGGGCCCACGTCGACGGTTCCGGAACTGCGTTGGCGTCAATCTGCATTCTGACGATATGATTGTCGACAACGGACAGATTCACATAATACAGAAGTCCGTCGTCCATAAGATTAGTCCAGAACGTTTCCGAACCCTGTTCCTGTGTAAAGCCGGTTTCTGACGTATTGACGATAACATCGTACGTTGCGCCAGGAATGAGAGCTGTTATATCCAATTGAATTTCCGCGTTGGGATTAATATCAAAAGCGCTGGCGGTGAGCTTGTCCATTCCGCTGGCGTCCTGTTCAAAAATCAGCGTCGAATAAGCGTCCGCCTTGAACGTACCGTTCACGTTTAGCGTCCCCACCGAGTTGCCAGGCGAGAATTCCGCGCCGTTTCCAATTTCCAACGTTCCCGAGAAGTATTCTTTCATATCGAGACGTCCAGACGAAACGACAAAACTGCTGGCGTTAACAAGTCCTTCGGCAGCCGCATACAGCTGAAGCGTACCTTCGCCGGTCTTGGTAATTTTGCCCGCGCTGGTAATCTTGGAGCTAATTGTCATTTTCTTTGCGGGACCTTCTGCAACGTTAAATTCCAGCGTTCCGTTTTCGCCGATAGTTACAGTTCCCGTTCCCAGCGTTCCAGCGCTTGTCAGGACGATTTTCCCCGCCTGAATGTCAGTTCCGCCGATGTACGTATTCGCTCCTGACAGCGTCAGCGTTCCATCGGTATTTTTAACCAGACGCATTTTATTATGAGAGGTATTTGAACCTCCGATAACGCCGGCGAAATCGCCCTTGCCAACTGTCAGAGTTGCGTATTTGGAACCACTGGCATTTACAGATCCGGACGCGCGAACGACTGAGTCTGAAACGCCGTTGAGCGTTCCAATAACGAGGGAACTCTGCTTAGAGCTGGTACTTTGATGAATAAGCCCTAAATTTGCCCCGGACGCCAAGCTGATCGTCGCGTTGGGAAGGTTGACGTTGGACGACTTGTCGCCAGATATCGTGTATCCGACATGTAGCGACTGATTGTCAGAAACGCTGATTGTACCGCTGTACGTCTGCGCTGCGCTTGACGCCAGGTCGAACCGGCTTGTTGCCGTTACAGAAATCGGTCCTGAACCGGTTAAGCTGTTAACGGAGTGCAAACCGTAATGAGGTCCATTGAGCGTCAGCTGAGATGTGGACGAAATATCCAAACCTCCAGACCCAAAGCAAGCGTCGTTCCCTGACAAAATAAGCGTACCGTTGGAAATTGTCGTTCCGCCGGTATACGTACTCGCGCCTGTAAGCGTCAGCGTTCCAGAACCTGTCTTGGATAAAGCTCCCGTTCCAGAAATGACATTGCTAAACGTTCGGGCAGAATCGTGAGCAAATTCCAAAATTCCGTTATCAACAACAGTTCCTGTTCCCAGCGTACCGGATTCAGAAAGTTTAAGCGTTCCTGTTGAAATCGTCGTTCCGCCAGTAAACGTATTTATTCCTGTAAGCGTCAGCGTTCCAGAACCTGTCTTGGATACAGTTCCCGTTCCAGAAATGACATTGCTAAATGTTTGGGCGGAATCGTGAGCAAATTCCAAATTCCCGTTATCAACAACAGTTCCCGTTCCCAGAGCGCCGGATCCAGAAAGTTTAAGCGTTGCCTTGTCGAGAATAAACTTCCCGCTATAACCTGCGTTTGAATTGGTAAGAATCAGGATAGAGCTGGAAGTTCCTTTGCCTAAAACTGTCAAATCAGCGGTTCCAGATATTGCCGAAGCAATTTGCAGCGTTCGCGTATTACTATCTTTGAGATAAACTGTTGAATCGCTTAAGACGGTCAGCGCTCCATTAAGAGTGAAAGTTGTATTGCCTTCCCCATCAAACAGTTCGCCGCCATCCAAAATCAGATCGTTAGCGGTTGCACTGGCGGTTGTGTTGACTTTTTTGCAAATCAACCGAGAACCCGTTCCTATAATCAGCGTTCCTTCAAACGGGTCAGTTGTGGTATTGATCCAGTAATCAGCATTTCCCGTCGACGGGGTAGTATTGACAACATAACAAACGTCTCCAGCTTGAGGCGTTCCTGATGTTCCGTCTTTTTTAACCCATTTGCCATCGACTAACCACTCGGTTCTACCGGGCGTCCATGAATAGACAGAACTGCCTTCTTGAAGCGTCCGGACTACTTGAAGTTCCAACCCGTTAAACATCGTATAGTCTTTAGACCCTAAAGCCGCCGTCATCTCAACAGTTGACGTTCCCGGGTTAATATACTGGTTGAAAGACCACGTTGCAGGAGTATCGACATCTGGAGTGTGAGAAACGCTGAAAAGCGTGGCGTTATTCCCGTCAGTTATAGTCCCGTCAGTCATAGTCCAAACGCCTGCTGACTGATCCCCGTAAGGGTCAAATGAATGAACTGTTAAACGATAGACTGCATTTGTTGACAAATTATCCAGCGTTACCGTAAACGGTTGTTTAGCGCGGGAAAAGAGAAAGTCATTGTACAAGTTCATGTCAGCAGCCGAATTGGTTTTGTTTCGCGTTCTGGAATCGAGAACGTCGTTTGACGTTACCGTTATCTTAATTCCCGACGGCGCTGTTGCTGTAGCGGTGTTAGACTTGTTATTATTATCAACAAAAAGCTCTGTCGCGCGCGGCGAAATGATTCGAGTTTCCGAACCGTCTTTCTGATTGGAGTTAACGTCAAAATAGGTGTATCCCGACGCCGGGTCGTACGCTTCTGAAAGTTCAATGCCGTTGAGGAAAACAAATTGGTTTGTAGCAAGACCAGTCAGAACAGCCGTATTGGCGCTGGCGGTAAACGTGTACGCCAAATATGTAGCAGGATCTGTTATTTTGTAGCTGGTAGCGCTGGTCGTGTTTGTTTGAACGCCAATCTGTTCTGTCGTTTCGCCCTGCGTAATATTCCAAGTCCCAGACGTACCGACATTGGAAGTAATGTCTTGAGAATAAATCTTAAGCGAGTACTCTTTTCCAACCGTCAAACCGTTAAGAGTAACCGTAATAGGCTGAGAGGTATTCTGTTCAAAGATAAAGTCATTTGTCAACGCGTCGCCCTTGGAAGATTCGCGATCTCTGTTTTTAGTTGTGGATACGCGGTCGACTTTTACGGAAACGTCTGGATTGATCGTAACCGTACTGGAAAGCGTAGCATTGGCAAAGTTCATTGTATTATAGCCCGAAAGCGTACCAGAGAAGTTTTTATTTTTACTATTATTATACCCGTTCACGTCCACCTTGACAAACGGAACGTAGACAACGTCCGCCAGAGCGGAAGCGGCAAACGCGATAACAACCAACGCCGTAAAAAAGCGTGAAAGCATTACAAAAGGTTTATTCATGGTTTTGTTCATATATTTGAAAATGGTATTGATTTAAAAACTGTTCTATTTTACTATATATATTATAACACGTATTTTGACCTTTTCAACAAAGAATCGTCTATTTGACCAAAAATTTACAAAAATAACCAAAAATTACAATTAAGTTGCGAGTTGCGAGTAGCGAGTTGCGAGAAGAGTAATTCCTCACTACTGCCTCTTGCCTACTGCCTACTCCAACTTCTCACTTTTATCTAATATACATACGTTCACTATTTCACTTTGTTCCATCGCTGGTATAATACTATAAACATTTACCAATCAATTATTAGCCATGAAGAATATATTTTACGCTGCCGCGGCGGCGCTGTTGATTATATCCGCGTCGATTTCCTTTGGGGCGGAGTCTGGGACGATTAACCTGACGGTCGTTGACCAGGAGACGGGCAAACCGATTCCGTTTCGTCTGTATCTGAAAACGCCGAAGGGAACCGGGCGGCGTTTGCCGAATCTCCCGTTCTGGACGGATCACAATACGATTGATTCCGGTCGTCTTGACCTCAAGCTGCCGACGGGGTACTACGAATTCGAGATTGAGTCCAGCCCGGAGTACACGACCCGCAAGGGACGTTTGGATATGCCTCGCAACGGGACGGACGCTCAGACGGTTTCCCTGCAGCGCGTCGGTCGGATGCGGGAAGAGGGCTGGGCGTGCGCCGATCTGGACAACTGGCGATCCGTTTTGGAAATGCCGGTTCTGTTCCGGGCAGAGGGTCTGGATTTCGTCCCGATTGTAACGTGGGACAACTCCGGCAAAAACTACTGGGAAAACAACAAACTGCCGCGCCCTCTGATTTCGTCCGCCGGACGGGGCTGTTACATCTACCCGATGGCGGGTCGGTACGAGGTCTCCGGTTGCTGCGTCAATATTTTCAATCTGCCGGCGCCGGCGTTGTCTCAAGACGATAAATCCCAACGGGCGGACGCTGTCGGCTACCTGCAGTCGATTAAACAGCAGTATCCAGACGCCTGGATTGATTGCGCCAATATCGCCATGGACGACTTGCCGATTCTCGTCGCGTTGGGGCTGATTGATTCCGTTGAAATTCTTGACGCCTGCGTTGGTCGGACGTACATGGACGTCCCGGAACAGGGGCGCCCCTACGACCGCGAATTGTATCCAAACCTCAAAGACCAGGTCAGATGGAAACAGAGCATTTACTTCCATCTGCTCAACTGCGGATACAGAATCCCGCCGACAGCCGGGTCGGGGTCGGGAAAATCGAAAAACCCGCTGGGATACAATCGCGTTTACGTCAAGCTGGATTCACAATGGTCGGTTCCGGACTTCTGGGAATGTCTGAAAAAAGGGCAAACGGTTGTAACAAACGGGCCGCTCATCACGCCGACGGTCAACGGCTTCCCGCCCGGACACGTGTTCAAAGGGAAAACCGAGTACAACGGCGAACACGCACTGCTGTCGCTGGAACTGAACATGACGCTGGCGACCCGCGAGCAGATAGACTATATTGAGATTATCAAAAACGGAGAGGTTTACAAAACGTACCGCATGGACGACGCCCAAAAGGACGCGGACAACAAGCTGCCGTCCGTCGATTTCGAGGACAGCGGCTGGTTTCTCGTCCGCGTTGTCACAGAGTCGCCCGACACATACCGCTGCGCCATCTCCGCCCCGTTTTACGTCGAGTTTGACGGTAAACCGTACGTCAATCGTCAATCCGTTCAGTATTTCAAAAATTGGATGCTCGATTTAGGCAAAAAATTACAAGAACAGAAAGACCGAATCCCTCCAGAAACGTTCAAAGTCCAAGCCCAGCGCTGGAAAGAAGCGCGGGATGTTTGGCTGAATAAGTAGGCAGTAGGCAATAGGCAGTAGGCAGTAGGGAAGCGCGCTTGCGTACTAACCACTAACCACTAACCACTTACCACTTAACACTTAACACTAAGCACTAATCACTAGGCACTAAGCACTCACCATGTTACATACTCCATACACCGCAGAAGACTTTTCCGTCAACCCGTTGATGTTTTATTACGAAACGACTCGCGCGTGCGACCTGGTTTGCAAGCACTGCCGGGCGGAGGCGCAGCACGACCCGCACCCGGACGAGCTGACGCACGAGCAGTCGCTGGCGTTGATTCGTCAGGCGGCGCAGTTTCCTCGCAAGCCCAACATCTGCTTTACCGGCGGCGACCCGCTCAAGCGAGCGGATATTTTTGAACTCATCGAGCTGGCGCGAAGTCTGGATATTACTGCCGCGCTGACGCCGTCTGCAACGCCGCTGGCGACGTACGACGCGTTCAAACGAGCCAAACAGGCGGGGGTTCACGCGATTGGAATCAGTCTCGACGGCGCCGACGCGCCCATGCACGACGCCTTTCGCGGCTGGGAAGGCTCGTTCGAGAAGACGCAAGCCATGCTCTCGTACGCCAAAGAACTCAATCTGCCGGTACAGGTCAATACGAGTTTGTGTCAGCGCAACTTTGGGCAATTGGATCAAATCGCCCAACTGCTCAAAGACAAACAGATTGCCATGTGGTCGGTGTTCTTTCTGGTGCCCGTTGGACGCGGAACGGAAGAGCCGCGTCTGACGCCGGATCAGTACAGAGTCGCGTTCGACAAGTTGCACAAATACAGTCTGACGATGCCCTACGGGGTCAAGACGACGGAAGCCCCGCATTATCGGCGGTTCGTTTTAGAACAGGGCGACAACCCGCTGGCGCCGCCCAAAGCCGGACATGGCGGACGCGGCAAGGCGTACGCCGCCCCGCTGGGCGTAACAGACGGGCGAGGCATCATGTTTATCGGACACAACGGCGAGATCTATCCCGCCGGGTTCCTGCCGCTGTGCTGCGGTCGGTTCCCGCAGGATTCTGTTATTGACGTCTATCAGAACCACCCGACGTTTGTCGCGCTTCACAATCCGGACAACTACAAGGGCAAATGCGGCGCCTGCAAGTACCGATTCCAATGCGGCGGAAGCCGCGCCCGCGCCTTTGCCGTTACCGGCGACCCGCTGGAAACGGAACCGGACTGCTTCTATGAGAGCTAGTTTCCAGCATTTTTGCGGGTCAATCCGTTCACGGATTTTACGGATTAGACGGATATTCACCGATTGGTTAATTGTCGTTCTTACTGAATTTTCTCCCCCTACTAAAGTTTTTTGGAAAGGGGAGTTTGAGGGGAAGAACCTTTTTTTCAAAAAAGGTTTTCCCCTCTTAATTTAACTTGAAAAAACTTCCCTAAAAAGGGAGCCAGCTTGCTGGCGACCGAAAGTTTTTTCAAGCCCCCGATGGCGGGGGAGCCAGTCCGCGCTGCCGCGCGTTTGCCAAAATCCGCTCCTGTTGGTCGCTTTGTCCTGCTCGGGTACTGCGACGCCAGTCGAAAACGCTTCCGGGTCGCGGACGAAGTCCGCAAAAGAATTTTAATCACAAAGAACACAAAGAAATGGAAGGCGGTAACGGAGTGAGCGGAGCGAACGAAGTTACGCTTTGAACCTCGCACGCACACGGATGAGTCCGGATCGCGGCAGTCCCTTGCCGCCAAAGAAATCTCACGCAAAGTCCGCGAAGTTCGCAAAGTTTTAAAAATCAGACGCGATAGCGTTCACCTAAAACCGCGCAGCGATTTAATTTTAATAGTCGTGGGGTTTAACCCACGGAGCTAAACGGCGAGAACGCCTCCTAACCCTCCGCTCTCCCTTATTGACACTCTCTATTTATGGAGTATAATATCGGAATAATTAGAACATCGGAAATTGACTGTTCGTCGGGCGTCCGGCGTCGGCAATTTTTAACAAGATTTATTTACTGAAGGAATTTTAACGATGGAAATCATTCATGACAGCGCCGCGTCGCTGGATCCGTTGAAGGGTAAAACTGTTGCTATTATGGGTTTTGGAGCGCAAGGCCGCAATCAGGCGTTGTGCCTGCGAGAATCGGGCGTTCACGTTATTATCGGCGTTCGACAGGGCAAGTCCTTTGAAGCCGCCAAAGAAGACGGATTCGAGGTTATGAGCGTTAAAGAAGCTGCTGAAAAGGCTGACCTGATTCAGATTCTGCTTCCGGACGAACGACACGGCGAAGTCTACAAGAACGAAATCGAAGCCGGACTCAAGCCGGGCAACACGCTGTGCTGCTCGCACGGGTTCGCGTACACGTTCAATACGATTGTCCCGCCCAAAGACGTCAACGTGATTATGGTTGCGCCGAAAAGCCCTGGAACCGAAGTCTATCGCCGGTTCATGGAAGGGTTTGGCGTTCCCGGTTTGATCGCCGTTCATCAAAACGCCACCGGCGACGCTCGCGACATCGCTCTGGCTTACGCCAAGGGTTTGGGCTTGACCCGCGCGGGCATTCTGGAATGCACCATGCAGCAGGAAACCTACGAAGACCTCTTCGGCGAACAGAACGTTCTGTGCGGCGGCATCGTCGACCTGATGCTGTGCGGCTTTGAAGTCCTTATCGAAGCTGGCTATCCGCCGGAGATGGCGTATTTTGAATGCATTCATGAATCCAAGCTGATCGTCGACCTGATTTATGAAGGCGGCATCCAGAGAATGAACGCCGTCATTTCCAACACCGCGGAATGGGGCGAATACAGCAACGGTCCGTTCATTCTTCCTCACGACCAGATGAAGGCGTTGATGAAGGAATCGCTGCGCCGCATCGAGTCCGGCGAATTCGCGAAGAAGTGGCTGGCAGAAGCCGCCGCTGGCGCGCCCAACCTCAACGCCAAACGCGCCGCTCTGGCAGATCACCCGGCGGAAATCACCGGCGCCCGTATTCGCTCGATGTTTGAAAAGAAATAGTCCAGCGACAACGCGCAGTCTGCGAAAGCGCATAGTAGAATAAAATAAGACGATGAGCGGTTAATTCCGTTCATCGTCTTTGTTTTGGGGTTGCGGCGATTGTATCTTATCGTCAGAACTTGAACACGGAATAACTCTGGTCAAGGATTGCCTCTGTCAGATCCTTAAACCGTTTTTGATTATGCTCGTTCATCTGGATTATGTTCGGTTTGGGGAAATTCAACTTTGTTTTGAGTTCTTGAATTTGCGCGGCGCGGACGTCGTCCGGCGCGGATTTGTCATACTTGAACGAATCGCCCAGCTTTGCTTTGAGACGCTCTTGAGCAATCGTGTAAAACGGAGGGTTGTCCGATTCCAGCAGCGGGATATTTGCGTAAAGCGAGTTCGCAAACAAAACGGACATGTCCTCGATGGAATCCGATTCGGAGACGTAAGATTCCTGTTCCAGAAAACGGGCGAGTCGCACTTGCGCTTCCGGTTCCAGCTGGCTCATGTCCAGATTTTGGGCGAACGCCAAGAAGTTAATGCCCTCTTTTTTAATGCGATCCGAGGCGGCGACGCGTTTCATATAGACGTCGCTGGACAAATCGTCTATGAGTTGTTTGTACTCGTTTTGAATATTGGCGTCAATCGGAACGCTTTTGGAAATGGCGTTGTAAATCCGATGAATGTTATTTTGTTCGTTGGTAAACACTGAGGGATTGTAGTACTTCATCAGTTCAAACAAATCTTTTTTGCAATTGTCCGGAATGATGATAAACAGTTCCCAAAGATTTTTCACCTGATATTCCAGCAGAGTGTTTTCGTCCGTCTGAGCCAGAAATTGAATAACCCCCGACTTGTCCTGAAGCAGAACGATTATTGGGAAAATCTGATCGGACTTTTTGGCTTCTTCGGTTTTCTGCTCGTCCTCTTTATTCTGCTCGTCTTCCTTCTTTTGTTCGTCTTCCTTCTTTTGTTCGTCCGCTTTTGGGGCTTCTTCCTTCTGCTCGGCTTTCTTCTCTTCCTCTTTCTTTTCTTCTGCTTTTTTCTTTGCTTCTTCAATAGCGGCTTTGATTTGAATGGGCGAAGTCGCATTCATCCTTAAAACGCCCGAACCGGTAATGCGAACCGGGCCGTTGTTTTGGCCGTCGTCTTTAGGTTTGGGATGAACCAGACACATCGCGTAACTATAACCGTTAACCCGCAAAGAAAGGTGGATGTTTGGATATTTCGTGATGTAGTCCACCTTGACGAGTTTGTCGCCCAGCGGTTCGAAGAGAAGAATTCTTGCTGTGCTTCCTGACGACATCGTTGAACGATATGTGCTTGTAGCTGTCGATGCAAACTTCAGCTGACCATTGATAACCTGCGCTTTTCCGTATGAGGACGGCAGCTGCGCGTTGACAGCCGCTGCGGAGACAAGAACGACGCACAGAGCAAGGCAGCAAATAGCGCTGACTCTGTATGCGGACGAAGCAATGTAACGAAGTAATGCGTTGTTGTTTTTCATTTTCTTTGTGCGCTTTTGCGCTTGTACTTATTGAATATGTATAACTTTATACGGCAATTTCCCTTTATTATCGGGTAAAACGAAAATCGTTTCAATACCCTGATGATTTGTACAGTATTCCTGGGCGGCGTCCGGACCGAGGATGTAAAAGGCGGTTGCGAGGGCGTCGGCTTTGGCGGCGGCGAAAAAATCGTAGTCGGAATCCGAGGTTTGAACAGGAACGATAACCGTTGCGGAGTAAACAACCGGCGAGTCGGGCAGGGTGGACGCCGGGTATCCGGTTCGGGGGTCGATGATGTGTCCGTAACGCTTTCCGCCGGCGCGGAAGAACTGCGTTTGCGATCCGCTGGTTGCCAGGGCCTGGTTGTGAAGCCGAATCGTTTCCAGCCGCGTTGATTCCCTGTTTTTTGGCGATGTCTGCCGCAGCGGGTTGTGCAGCCCGACTTCCCAGCCGTCTGCGTCGGTTCGGTTTCCCATCGCGACGACGCTGCTGGCGCCGCCGTGAAAGAGGAAGTCTGTCACGCCGCAGTCGAACAGGAATCGGCTTGCTCGATCCAGAGCGTAGCCTTTCCCGATAGCGCCGAGGTTGACGAGCGTTCGTTCGTCAGTTCGGGCGACGCCCTTGACGTCGTCCAGGAACGTCAGTTTTCCTTCGCCCCGCGATTCCAAAGCCGTTTGAACGTCCTCGGGCGCTGGAACCTGCCCGGCGCGGCGGGAGAATCCCCAAATGTCCCACAGACGCCCGGCGGTGATGTCGAACGCGCCCTGCGTTTGATCGTAAAGCGTCTGACAAACGCGAAACAGGTCGTAAATCGGCTCGTCCGGGAAAACCGGAATACCCGCCGCCGTCCGATTGAGTTCTCCGACGACGCTGTCTGGAATAAAAAAGCTCAACTCCCGTTCCAGACGCGAAACGACGTCCAGCGCGTCCAGAGCAGCGGATTTATCGTTTGAAAACTGCCCCATGTTGAGCTGCAGGACAAAATCCGTCGCCATCGCTTGCCGGACGAATTCCAAATACGGACTGGCAAGCGACTTCTCTTTCAGAGAAAACGGGTCGTTGGGTCGAGGGTTGTTTTTATCCATGGTTTTGTACGTAATTCTATTATACAATCTTTCTCGCGTTTTGAAAAGAGGACGCAACAGAATAAAAACAAAAAACGAAGAAATGTTTTCTCGTTGTCAACGTCAGGTTTTCATCCCTCACTCGGTCTTTCAATTGAGCTTTTTGGGATTTTAATTATAACTTTTGACTTTTTTTGTTATTTTGGCGCGTTAGATTATATTTTTCCTTGACAATTCAGCGTCTTTGGATTATATTTTCAAAGAGAAAATAACGACATTCAAAAATTTATTCAAATTCAATATGAAAAAGACGTCCGGATTTACACTTGTCGAACTGTTGGTTGTAATCGCGATTATTGCCGTATTGGTAGGGTTGCTATTACCGGCGGTTCAGTCAGCGCGCGAGGCGGCTCGGAGAATGCAGTGCGCCAACAATATTAAACAAATTGGAGTGGCTCTGCTGAACTTCGAAAACCAGAATAAAGCCCTGCCCATGGCGACGCCGTTTACCAACACGTCGCCGTATAATCGTTTGGGGTTGACGTGGGTTGGGGCGATTCTTCCCTTTATGGAACAGAATGCGCTGTACGACTTGTATGACGAAAAAGAATATCTCAATTCGGCAAAGAACGAAGCGTTTGTTCAGACGGTTATTCCGTCGATGATCTGTCCGAGCGATTCGGAAACGGAGAATCCGATTGTGGTCAATCGCTATAACGCCACGTCGACCAACCCGACAAAGAGTTTCGGGCTTTGGTATTCCGCTTCCATCGGACCGACTCACATGGACTCTGCGCCGTTTTGCCCGCTTCCCAATCCATCGTACTGCAATCAGGGAAACAATTTTGGCTCCAAAAATCCGGACGACAACTCGGTCGGTGCGTTTGGCAGATACCCACGCGGCAGAAAGCTGAGCGAGTTCACCGACGGGCTTTCGAATACGCTCCTGGTTGGCGAAACGATTCCCGCTCACTGCAACTATTCCTGCGCTCACTGCATCAACTTCCCCCTGACCGGAACGAGCATTCCCATCAATACGTTTGAACGGCTTTCGCAGAGTTCCAACAACGCGTATTATCGCACCTGCGGAATTAAAAGCTGTCACGTCTCTGGCGTCAACGTGATTATGGGCGACGGCGCCGTTCATTTTCTGGACGAGGCTATTGACTACGAAACGTATAACTATCTCGGAACGGTCAACGGCGGAGAAATCCTTGCTGAGGACTGGGAATAAAACTCCGCATCAATTTCAAAATCGACATCAACGCAGAAATCATGAAATTCCAGAGCTTAATTTTGATTGCTTTACTGACCTTTGCCGCCGTTGTTTCCGGCTGTTCAGACGGCAAGCCCAAAAGAACGCCTGTTTCCGGCCGCGTTATATTTGACGGTCTGGAACAGCCGGCGGAAGGCGTTATTTACTTCGCGCCGGTTTCCGGAGAGCTAAAACGTCCGGGGTTTGCCAAGTTTGATTCCTCCGGATATTACAGCGTTACATCGTTCGGACGAGAAAAACAGGACGGCTTGCTGCCGGGAACGTACAAGGTTTATGTAGAGGCGTTCAAGTCCGTTCCGACGCCGGAAAATCCCAATCCGCCGTCGTACGTTCCGTCAACGTATCAATCGGCGGACAAGACGCCTTTAGAGCTTGTCGTTCCGCCTGGCGGTAAAAAGATTACTCAGGATTTTACAATAACTAAATAGTTCTTCTGGCAAGACTGCGTTTGTCAAGTTGCGAGAAACGAGTTGCGAGAAAAATAAAGCGACCAACGGGAGCGATTGTTTGATTCTCGCGCGGGAGCGCGATTTGGGAGCGGCGCCTCGCCGCTTGCGAGAAACTAGTCGCGAGAAACGCAAGCGTCTCACAAAATCCTCTCGCCACTCGCTACTCGCCACTCGCCACTATCTCTGCCCGTAGTACGCATTGGGACCGTGTTTTCTGTTGTAATGCTTTTGCAAGACCCACGGTTCCAGATCGGGGGCGTCCGGATTGAGCGCCAGCGTATCTCTCGCCATGACGGCAACCGCTTCCAGTGCGACGGCGTTTTTGACCGCATCGTGCCCGTCTTTTCCCCAGGTGAACGGACCATGCCCAGCCGCCAAAACGGCGGGAATTTCAACGGGATTGAGCTTGCCCTGTTTAAATCGCTCGATAATAACTCTGCCGGTGTTGACTTCGTATCCAGCGTTGATCTCTTCTTCCGTTAACGGTCGCGTGAGCGGAACGGAACCGTAGAAATGATCTGCATGAGTTGTTCCGAAACAAGGAATCTCCCGCCGCGCTTGCGCCCAGGCGACAGCGCAGGAACTGTGCGTGTGAACGATTCCTCGCAACAGTTTGACGTTGTTTTCTTTAGCGTACTGGATGAAGAATCGATACAGTTCGACATACGTCGGCGTGTCGGACGAAGGACGATTTGAGCCTTCTATAACTTTTCCGTTCAGGTCGACCACGACCATGTCGGCAGGCGTCATGGTTTCATACGGAACGCCGCTGGGCTTGATGACAAACGCGTCGCCGGCTTCTGTAAGCTGCCCAACGTTGCCCCACGTCAGCGTTACGAGTCCATATTTGACCAGGTTGAGGTTTTCCTGACAAACGATTTCTTTTAATTCCTGAATATTCATAATAGTTACGAGTTACGAGTTACGAGTTGCGAGTAGCGAGTTGCGAGTGGTAAGTGGTAAGTGGTAAGTTTGACACGCGCTTGCGTACTTCTCACTAACCACTAACTACTTAGCGCTTCTTCCAACTGTTATTTTATGATCGTACAGTTTTCCGTTGCGGAAAAAGACGATGGGAACGGTCATGCCCGGACGTGAAATTCTGACCAGATAAATCAAATGGTCTTTGTCTTCAACAACGGTTCCGTTAAAAAACAAAATGACGTCTCCGTATTGCAGCCCCGCTTTTCCAGCAGGGGAAGACGGCGGCGGAGAAAGAATTCTGGCTCCGATTCTCGGCGGATAAACAGGCGTTTGCCGATTGGTAAACATTGCGGCGAAAACGCCTAATTTCGCCGCATCGGCGGTGGAATAATTACTGTCAAAGGACGCGCCCAGCCAGCCGCGTTCTACCTTGCCGGAGAGGGTAAGCTGTTCAATGACGGAGTTCGCCAGTTTGGCGGGAATGGCGAACGAAACGCCTTCGCCGTATCCGGTGTTGCTGGCGATGGCGGCGTTGATTCCAATCGCCTCGCCGCGAAGGTTGATTAACGGTCCGCCGCTGTTGCCGGGGTTAATCGGGGCGTCCGTTTGGATATAATCCTGAATCTCGCCGGACGTCTTTCCCACCTGTAAATTCCGACGTCCTTTTGCGCTGACAATGCCGCTGGAAAACGTGTTCTTCAATCCAAACGGGCTTCCGGCGGAAACGACAAAGTCGCCAACCTGAACCGCGTCGCTGTCTCCGAAATCCAACGCGAGGTATTTCCCTTTGATTTCCAGCAGGGCAATGTCTGTAGCCGGGTCTGAAAGTATTTTTACCGGATGAATAACCCGCCCGTCCGCCAAATACAGGTTGACGTTTTGCGGCGTGTCGATATTTTCTTCCGCGCGGATTACATGACCGTTTGTAACAACGTACTGTTTGTTGAGCCGTTCGATAATAAACCCGGCGCCGGACTCGTTATTGAGTTCTTTAACTGTACGAATCGCCGCGCCGCCTGGCTTGTGAATGGACGTTGTTTCTATGTGAACAATTGCCGGACGGGCAAGCTGAATGGAAAGACGAATCGCCTCCGGGACGCTGAGCGAGTCGGAAGCTCCAACGGAACGCAGTCGGCTGGCAATGGCTTTTCGTCCGGATTCGGTATATTCCTCAGGAAGAACAAAAATTGGGTGAGGACGATGAGTCGATTTAGAAGAATCCTCTTCAGAACTTTGAGCGACGTCGTCTTGAGCGTAAAGAACGATTCCCTTCTCAAGCCCTGTCGAAAAGAAGAACAGGGCTGTCAAAAGAACCAAAAGCCAATTTTTATACTGGAAAGTCATCAAATATAACCAAGGCAATCGAAGGGGAACGGGATTAACGGAATCACTCGTAACTGTAGTAAGAGTAATTATCGTATTCGCTGTCTTCCTCTAACTCTTCCTGACATTTTAAGCACAGTTCCGCGTCCGGAATAATCTCAAGACGCTCAACAGGAATCGGCATGCCGCACTCTTCGCACAGACCGTATTCGCCGGTTTCCATTTTATGCAGAGCGTTATCGATGGACGAGAGTTCCTGAGATTCCTTTTCTGCCAGCTGAGAGCGCATTTCGGAATGGACGGAATCAATAGCCGCGTCTGCGGAGTCTCCGGACGCCTGAGAACTGACGTTAGCCGTGTCGAGTCCTCCCCAAAATGAACTGATGATTTCGCTGCGGCGCTGCAGAAGTTGCTGACGCAACTGAGCAATAATCGGAGCGTTTGCTTTCGTCATGAATTTTGTAGCGCGCTTGGCTTTTGGCTTGGATTCTGATTCCGGCTCAATGACAGGCGTTTCCGGCTTTTTAACTGCGGTTTTGACGGCGGCTTGCTTGCTGACAGTTTCAGTGGTTTTGGTTTTGGTTACAGCGGGCGTTTTTGATGCAGTCGTTTTAGCGGGAACTGTTTTTTTCGTCTGCTTGACGGGGGCTTCAGCTTGAACTGGCTTTGCAGATTTAGACGTCTTTTTAGCCGCATCCGTCTTTGCCGGCTTTGTTATCGTTTCCGCCTTGACAGCCTTTTTTACTTCCTTCTTTTTAGCGGCTTCCGGTTTTGGAGACGCTTTTACCGCCGGCGCTGATTTGGACTTTGACGCAGGAGCCGCTTTGGATTTTACATTGGAAGCGGCCTTTGGTTTGGACGTTGTCTTGACAGCCGGTTTAGCGGCAGTGGATTTCGGTTTGGCTGCAACAGACTTCGTTGTCTTTTTGACAGCCGCCTTCTTCTCCGGCGCAGACTTTGCCGCAGTTGTTTTTGCCGCGGTCTTTGTCGTCTTTGCGGATTTGGCAGTTGTGGTTTTTGAGGTCTTTTTGGTTACAGTGGATTTCACGGACGTCTTGGATGTAGCGCCAGCCATCGCGGGTCTCCTGCTAATTGTTTTCTATAGGATTCCGAGATATCTTTGTTTCTCATACCAGAATCCTGAATTAATATTTCGTCCAGAACAATGAGTTCTTAAAAACTTGCCAAATGTTATATACTATATTTATAATAAAGCAACCGGGTCAATCGCAAATAATTCTCAAAATTGCAAAGAAAATTGTTTAAAATGCTAATTATAGAGAATTTGACGGCTAAAAAATAAGATTTTTCTGTAATAAATAAAATATATCTATTTATTTTGACAATATTGTTTACAACGTTTTGGAATTGTGTCAGGGAACGAATTATTGAACGTTTTGAAAGTCTGAAAACAGGACGAAAGTTTATTTAACAAGCTCTAAAACTTTGTCGTGAATCAGTCCGTTGGTAGCGATTGCCTGTTCGGAAGTATGGGTGGTTACGCCGCGGAAGTCGGTTAATTTTCCGCCCGCCTCGACGATGACCGGCAGCAAAGCGGCGGCGTCCCAAATGCTCAAAACCGGATCGACGATACATTCCGCCCGACCGGTTGCGACGAGCATGTAGCCGTAACAGTCTCCCCACGTTCGAGTTAGGTAAAAAGTCTTTTCCAGCTTTTCGTAGACGTCTCGGCGATTGATTTCGTCAAAGGTGAGAACTTCGCTTGTCAAAAACAGCCCTTCGGACAAGTCGGAAAGCTGAGAAACGTGCGTTTGAGTTGGCTCTGAACCGTTTTTCGTATACCAGCAACCGCCCCCTTTGGCAGCGTAAACCATCTCGCCGGTAGCGGGAATGGAAATGACGCCGATGACGCTTTCCCCCTGGTATTCTACAGCAATGAGCGTTCCGTAGAGCGGGACGCCGTGAATGAACGACTTTGTGCCGTCGATGGGGTCGAGAATCCAGCGGTATCCGGACGTTCCGGGCTTTTCGTCCCATTCTTCGCCCAGAATGCCGTCGTCGGGAAACGCCTTTTGGATGATTTCTCGCAGGGCTTTTTCGGTATTTTTATCGGCTTGAGTAACCGGAGTTCGATCGGATTTCATGTCGACCCGCAAATCACGGGACATAAAATAAGATTGCGTTATTTTTGCCGCTTCTTTAGCCGCGGAAATCGCCAGGTTGAGTCGTTCTTGCATAGTATGAAGGTTATGGAAAAAGAATTAGAAAGTTTTCAGCGTCAGGCTGCGAGGGCCGTTTCACTGCTGACAGCTGAACGTCTGATTTCTAAATATACCGATAAAAACGGTTCTGACAAGCGCTTTTTCAGACTTTCTACAGAAAATTTCTCAAAAGAACGAAATTTTTCCTTGCATTTTAGAAAAAATGAATTATCATATATAAAAGCGAGATGTTAGAGGCGGGAAGCGCAAGCATGTCCTTTTACAGCGCAGACGCCATTATTGATAATCCAATATCCAAATTTATTACCCATGTCAACATCCGATTCGAATTACGACGAATTAAATAGCGCGAATGAATTCGACGACGCCAACGCGGACGCCGGCTATCAAGCAGACGCTGAAATAGCAGACGAATCCGCCTATACAGGCGAGTCGTCGGCCGACGCTGGCGAGTACGTTGACGCCGGCGACTATACGGAGTCTACAGAGTATGCCGACTCCAGCGAGTACGCAGACGCTGATTCAAGCGAGTATTCAGAAGACGCCTACGCTCCTCTGGAAGGCGCTGACCAGTATTCCGATGGCGCCTATCAGTCTGACGAACCAGTCGAGGAAGAACGTCAGGAAGTGTATTTTCCTCCGGTGATGAACCGTTATAACGTCATTCTGCTTCTTTCGCTTCTCATTTTGATTACTGGCATTGTGCTTGTTCTCATTCGATTGGCGGACTACAAATTCAACGTCAAGGCGAAGCAGACGGACAGCGGGTTCGCGTCTGTTGAACGCATTGTTCCCATGTCAGACGCAGTAACGTCCGTATTCAAAAACGTCTGATTGACAACCGACTTTTTATCCGTATCCCATAGAGGGCTTAAGCCGTTCCTGACAAGGAGCGGCTTTTTTATGGAGTGCAACGGCCGACAAGGTCGGTTCCTGATTGGACGTGGTTATCTTCGAAACAGGCTTTTTCGGAGACATAACCTCGTCCATTCGCCCGTGCGGACCAGTGCCTTGACGTCGCTTTTATTCGAAAAATGTTGAGAAACTCCAAAGACGTTATTCGTGCCAGAAACGTACGAATATCTGTATTACTCATCCAATACTCTCGCGCTTTTCCTCCCCCCCCTTGTAATTGACTCGTTTTTATTGTATTGTCAATTATTATCACTTTTTTGAAAACCAGGTCTTGCCTGTTTTCCTCACTTTTTACCCAACAAAGTTATCATGGACAAAGCCGCCAAACCGTTGAAAATCTTTATCAGCTACGGACACGAAATCGACGTAAAGGACGATAACGGAATTCCATTGTATCCAGAACCGAATAACGAAAGCATCGTTCTTAAAATCAAGGAGTATCTGATAAGCCGCGGTCATAAAGTCTGGATTGACAAAGAGCAAATCCAGCCGGGCGACGATGATTGGCGAAGAAAAATTTACGACGGCGTCAAATGGGCTAACATCGCTTTGATTTGTTTGTCTCGCAAAGCGATGAAGCCCAACGGCGTCTGTCGGGATGAAATTGCGATTGCGGTGGGCGTTCGCGGCGGATATCCGTTTTCGATTACATTGGAAGAATTGAAAATTTCCGAGTACCCCGCATACCTCTTAAACCCTCAATTGTTTACAGAATTCGAAAATTGGAGTTCGCATTGCACCTCAGCGAAGAACATTGACGAAGTCTGGCTTGACGAAAAGCTGGAAAAGTTTGCAATAGAGTTGGAAAAGAAAGATTTTCAACAGTACGGCGTTGAAATGGAAGAACTAAAGCGCCTCCTCAAACCATGGAACATGGACAGCCGGCTGCGGAATCTTGATCGCGATATACAGCGTATATATAATGAAACAACACAGGATTGGGAAAGTAAAACTGTCCATAAATTCTGCGGCCGCGAGTCTCTCTTCAAGATGTTTGAAGAAAAAATTCTTCAAGGCGGTCACGCCGTTCGTCTGGATTCGGAGCGCGTTTTGTGGCTCAAAAAGGGACCTGGATTTGGAAAGAGCCGATTCGCGGCGGAGCTTCGTTATCGATATTGCTGCCCCATCACTGCCTCGTATTTTATTGAATATGGTGAAAAGGAATCTCTTGAACCGCAAACCTTCATTAAGTCCATTGCGTTTCAGCTGGCGCAGACGCACTCTTCGTACCGGAACGCGCTGTTGAGGTATCTCAAAGAGAATCAGGACGGGATTAATCTTCAAACGGGCGACCCGCAAACGTTGTTTAAATCGCTTATTACCGATTTGATGACTGATGAGATTGACGGGGATCGTGGAACTCAGTGGATTCTTGTGGACGCTCTGGACGAAGCAACGAAGAACGAACGCAATGAAATCGCAGAACTGATCAGCCATAACCTAAAGAAACTGCGACGATGGATATGCTTTTTCATCACGTCTCGAGATAATGACGATGCTGTGAATCGAAATTTCGAGCAGTTTAACCCCATCGATTTTTCTGATGAAGAAAACGTCAGCGACGTTCTGAAATACATTCAAAGTGAATTTGAGGAAATGGGGTTGACCGTTTCGGAAAAAGGGGTCAGCAAAGAACGACTTATCAATTTGATTCATGAAAAATCTGAAGGAACGTTTCTGTACCCGGAAATGGTCTTTCGAGATTTGAAGAAAAATGTGATTACGCTCGATGATATTCCGAAATTGCCGTCAGGCGTAATTGAGTACATTCAAGATCAGTTTAAACGGTTCTTTGGCGCGAACATCCCAAAATACAAACAAGAGATTCGCCCAATGCTGGGCTTTATTTTGACGTCCAACGAACCAATTCCGCGAGCCGTTCTGAAATACTGTCTGGGAATTAAACGCGATTCAGAACTGGATGACAGATTGGAACAGCTGGGTACGTTTTTCGATCAGTCTGGAACTACTGACGAAGACGTCATTAAACCATTCCACAAAAGCGTTAGAGACTACTGTTTTGACAGCTCTAAAAGTTTCTACGTCTATCCAGACGAAGCAAATGAAGATTTTGCCAATCGAGGGTTGGAACTGTACAAGACCGGGGCCTTGCAATGGACGACAAGAACAGACGAAGAACCGAATATCGCTCAGCGTTACTTTTTAACCTGGCTGCCATCGCATTTGATGAACGCGAGTATGAAAGAGGAAGCGGCAAGCATTCTGTCAGATTTCGCATTCTTGATGAAACGGCTGCGATTCGGAAACGTAGAACGCGTTTTGCAGGATTATATACTTTTCAGAGGCGCGCTGGACCGATTTTCACAAGCCAGCGACGCCTATTTTGACGTTGTTTGCAGCAACGTTCATTATTTGCGCCGTAACAGCGAAGACAACCCCGCATACAAGATTATGCTTCAGATTGCAACTGAAGTTGCCGACGAATGCCCTGTAACTCAGGCGGCTGAACGCTGGCTCAACCCTGAAACGGGCGATTCTCCCTGCGACTGGTTCTGGCTCAATAAAGCCAATCGTCCTAAGGAATACCAGCCCAACCCGTGCAAGCTGGTTATTGAGAACGCTGGGAATCGTGCTAAACTTCTTTCCAATGGCGACGCTTTGTCTTGGGGAAAAGACGATAACATTCGAATTTTTGATCTTCAAACGGGCGTTTGTAAAGCTGTTCTGGAAGCATACATTGACGATGAAGGCGACGCTATAGAACTTCAATCTGGCGACATTCTTTCGTGGCGTTGTTGCGCGATTCGTCTTTGTTCTCCAGATGGAACATGTAAAGCAGATTTGCATGTAGATAATATTGGATATAGTTCTGATGATATAGTTTCGAGGTTCTGTGCAGGTTTCCTGGTTCGTCGTATTCCTATATTTCATACCGATGAAATCAAGGGGGTCAAAGAACTCAGATCCGGCAATATCCTCACGTGGAGCGCTGATAAAACCTTACGCCTTTGGTCTCCTGATATGACTTTTATAGCGATTCTGGAAGGACATACAAGTTCTGTCGAAGACGTTGTAGAACTTCGTTCTGGCGACATTCTCTCGTGGAGCGAAGACAAAACGATTCGAATTTGGTCTCCAGATGGAGAGTGTAAAGCAATTCTGGAAGGACATACAGGCTGGGTCATAGACGCTCTAGAACTTCGCTCCGGCGATATTCTCTCGTGGAGTATGAATAGAGCCTTGCGTCTTTGGTCTCCTCAGGGAGAGTGTAAAGCGGTTCTGGAAGGGCATACAGATTATGTCAATGGCGCCAAAGAGCTTCGTTCCGGCGACATTCTCTCGTGGAGTGATGATAATACATTACGTCTTTGGTCTAACGATGGAAAGTGTAAAGCAATTCTGAAAGGACATGCATACGCAATCGGAGGCGTCAAAGAACTTCGTTCCGGCGACATTCTTTCGTGGTGTGTCAGCTATAAATGTGAGGATTACGCCATGCGTCTTTGGTCTGACGATGGAAAGTGTAAAGCAGTTCTGGAAGGACATGCATACGCAATCGAAGACGTCATAGAACTTCGTTCCGGCGACATTCTTTCGTGGTGTGTGAATAATTATAAGGATGAACATAAAGATCTAACCTTGCGTCTTTGGTCTCCTGACGGAACTTGTAAAGCTGTTCTGGAAGGACATAAAGAAGATATCAAAGGCGCCATAGAACTTCGTTCCGGAGACATTCTCTCGTGGAGTGAAGATGAAACGTTGCGGATATGGTCTCCCAATGGAACTTGTAAAGCTGTTCTGGAAGGACATACAAGTTCTGTCGAAGGCGCTATAGAACTTCGTTCCGGCGACATCCTCTCGTGGAGTTATGATAACACCTTGCGTCTTTGGTATCCCGATAAGACATATAAAAAAGTTCTGGAAGGACATACAGCCCGGGTCAACAACGCTACAAAACTAAGTTCCGGTAACATTCTCTCGTTGGGTTTTGATGATACGCTGTGTCTCTGGTCTCCTATGGGCGTTTGCAAAACTGTTCTGAAAGGATATCACCTCATGATCAGTGGATACAGAGAACTTCGTTCTGGCGATATTCTCTATAGGAGTGGGGATAAAACCTTGCGTATTTTTTCTCCAGATGGAACCTGTAAAACGGTTTTGGAAGGGCATACAGACAATGTCTGGGACGCCATAGAACTTAGTTCAGGCGATATTCTCTCTTGGAGTTGGGATAAAACTCTACGTATTTGGTCTCCTGACGGTATTTGTAAAGCGATTCTGGAAGGTCATTCAGACAAGGTCTGGGTCGCAAAAGAGCTTCGTTCCGGCGACATTCTCTCGTGGAGTAAAGATAAGACCTTGCGTCTTTGGTCTTCAGAGGGAGATTGTAAAGCGATTCTGGAAGGGCATACAGACCGTATTGAAGACGCTATAGAACTCAGTTCTGGTGACATTCTCTCGTGGAGTAAAGATAAGACCTTGCGTCTTTGGTCTGATGATGGAACATGTAAAGCTGTTCTGGAAGGGCATAAAAAGGATATCAAAGGCGTCATTGAACTTCATTCCGGCGACATTCTTTCGTGGAGCTATGATGAAGCGTTGCGTCTTTGGTCTCCGGATGGAACTTGTAAAGCTGTTCTGGAAGGGCATAAAAAGGATATCAAAGGCGTCATTGAACTTCGTTCCGGCGACATTCTTTCGTGGGATTATAACACCTTGCGCTTTTGGTCTGCGGACGGCGCTTGTAAAGCCGTTCTGGAAAGGTATTCCGTTAGTTTCAATGGCGCCTTAGAACTTGGTTCCGGCGATATTCTTTCATGGGGATCTGATTCATATAGCGATGATGATTTGACAAAGCTTTTTGGCGTATTTCTACTATGGTCACCTGATGGAACTTGTAAAGAGGAGATCGAATCCGATAACCCACAGTTCGATTCATATTACGCATTACTCCATAAGGATCGAGTCTATGAACAGTATTATGTCAAAATAACAAATTGGGGTATTGAACTTCAATATGATTTTTGCCCGATTGCCGGGTGGAATAGTCCGTCATGCAATTTTCGTTTTGTTGGCGAAGGACGTCTATGCGTTAGGTATGGACGTTTTGTAAAATTCCTGCAACTCAACTATGGGAATCACATGAGCGTATCGTTTGAACAGGCTCATCAGTTCCTCGCAGGGGAAATCGACGAGTCAAAGTTGGTTACGTTCGTTCCGGAATCGAAGGAATCGGAAGTTCCTAAAACGGAATAGAATTCCCTGATTGCCTCGTTTGGTCGAAAATAATCGTCTAACCCCGCTGGGCGCTCGCCAAAGCTCTTTCACGCTGAGCGCCCCCTGGGGTTACCACTTTGCGTCAATTGCTAAGCGGTCATTGAGAATTGCTTGCCTCAATCCTCCCCCCCTTGTAATTGACTCGTTTTTATAGTATTGTCAATTATTATCAGATTTTTGAAAACCAGGTCTTGCCTGTTTTCTTGCCTTTTACCCAACAACGTTATCATGGACAAAGCCGCCAAACCGTTGAAAATCTTTATCAGCTACGGACACGAAATTGGAGCAGTGGACGATAATGGAATTCCGTATCCAAATCCGAACAACGAAAGCGTCGTTCTTAAAATCAAGGCGTATCTGGAAAGCCGCGGGCACGAAATCTGGTTGGATAAAGATAAAATCAAGCCGGGCAACGACTGGCGAAAAGCAATTTATAATGGCGTTGAGTGGTCGGACGTTGCTTTGATTTGCCTGTCTCGCCGAGCAATGAGACTCAATGGAGTATGTCGAGATGAAATTTTTATTGCCATGGGCGTTCGCGGCGGGAATATGTTCCCCGTTAAACTGGAAGTCTTGGAAGACGACGAGTATCCGGCGTATCTGCTAAACCGTAAGCTGTTTTCTAAATTCCAGAATTGGCGCGTCCATTGTACAGAAGACAACATTGATGAAGCCTGGCTTGATGAAAACCTGGAAACGCTTGCCCAATCTCTGGAAGAAGAGAATGTTTGGCGATACGGCGTTGAAATGGTTGAACTCAAGAAACTCCTCAAGCCTTGGAACATGAACAGTCGGCTGCGGAGTCTGGATCGCGGTTCTCAGTACCTTTATAACGATGAAACGGAGGAATACGAGAAAAAAACAGTTCACAAATTCTGTGGACGCGAATCTCTTTTCAAATTGTTTGCAGATAAAGAGTCTCAGGAAGCCAATCAGGAATCCGAGCGCATTTTGTGGCTCAAAAAAGGTCCCGGTTTTGGAAAGAGCCGATTTGCGGCAGAGCTTCTTTATCGATATTATTTTGCAATCAGCGCTGCGTTTTTTGTTGAATACAATCTGGAAGAATCCCATAAAGCGCAAACGTTTATAAAATCCGTTGCGTTTCAGCTGGCTCAGACAAACTCCTCTTATCGGGAAAGACTGTTAGGCGTTCTGAGAGCGAATCCGGATGAGATAAACCGGCAATTGGACAACCCGGACAAACTGTTTAAAACGCTGGTTATTGATTTGTTGGAGAAAGAAAACGACGAAGATAAGTCAGCCTGGATTCTGGTTGACGCTCTGGATGAAGCGACGGAGAACAACTACAACGAAATTGCATCGCTGATTAGCGGGAATATTGACAATCTGCCGCCGTGGATTCGCTTTTATATTACCTCTCGAGACAATGACAATGCGGTTAATCAAAACTTCAAAGATATTACGCCCATTGACTTCGAGGACGAGGAAAACGTCAACGACATTCTGGAATACATTCGCAGCGAATTCAGCGCCTTGGGGCTTTCTGCCTCGGAAGAATTGATAAATATCCTTCTGGAAAAATCCGAGGGAACGTTCCTGTATCCGGAAATGGTATTCCGCGATCTGGAGAAAAACGCGTTTACGGTCGACGATATTCGCGATTTGCCCAAGGGCGTAATCGGGTATATTCATGCCCAGTTTGAGCGTCTTTTCTTAGATAAATTGGAATCTTACAATACAGAGATTCGTCCTTGGCTGGGTTACGTTTTAACGTCCTGTGAACCGATCCCGCGCGGCGTGTTAAAATACGCTTTGGGAATTCAGGACGATTCTGAGCTCGAGAGTCGATTAAATCTTCTGGGAACGTTTTTTGTTCAGTCCGGCGATACAGACGAAGATACTGTCGCTCCATTTCACAAAAGCGTTAATGACTACTGCTTTAATAAAAACGTTTCCTTTATTTTCTACGTTGATCCAGATGAAGCCAAAAAACATTTTGCACAAACCGGTTGTGGATTATACGAATCCGGCGCTTTGCAATGGATAAAAAGAACCGACGAAACGCCGGATATCGCGCAGCGTTACTTTTTAAACTGGCAGCCATCGCATTTGATGAACGCGAACATGAAAGAAGATGCGGCAAGCGTTCTGTCAGATTTCGCCTTCTTGATGAAACGGCTGCGATACGGAAACGTAGAACGCGTTTTGCAGGACTATATCCTTTTCCGAGACGCCCTAAAAGGAGTTTCACAAGCCAGCGACGCCTATTTTGACGTAATTTGCAGCAATGCTCATTATTTACGCCGTAACAGAGAAGACAATCCCGCATACAAGACTATGCTTCAAATCGCCACTGAAGTTGCTGACGATTGTCCTGTAACGCAAGCGGCGGAACGTTGGCTCAACCCGGAAGAAGGCGAATCCCCCTGCGACTGGTTCTGGCTCAATAAAGTCAAGCGTCTCTCCAATTATCGTTCAAATCCATGTAAATTGGTCATTGAACATGCAGGCGATTATGTAATACTTCTATCCAACGGTAACGCATTGTCATGTGGCGAAGGTAATTACCTTCGAATATGGAATCTGGAAACGGGAGAATGTATAGCGGTTCTGAGAGGGCATACATCCAGAGTTTCTGGCGCTATAGAACTTCAATCTGGAGTCATTCTCTCGTGGAGCGAAGATAAAACTCTACGTCTTTGGTCTCCTGACGGAACTTGTAAAGCGGTTCTGGAAGGACATACGGATCATGTCAATGACGCCATCGAACTTAGTTCCGGCGATATTCTATCGTGGTGTGGAGGCCCCGGATGTGAGGATTACGCCATGCGTCTTTGGACTCCAGACGGAACTTGTAAAGCGCTTCTGAAAGGGCATACAAAATCAGTCAGAGGCGCGATAGAACTTAATTCCGGAAACATTCTCTCGTGGAGCTGGGATCATACATTGCGTCTTTGGTTTCCTGATGGAATATGTAAAGCGGTTCTGGAAGGGCATACAAGCATGGTCAAATGCGCTCTAGAACTTCGTTGCGGCGACATTCTCTCGTGGAGCTGGGATCACACATTGCGTATATGGTCTTCTGATGGAATATGTAAAAAGATTCTGAAAGGACATACAAGTCGTGTCAATGGCGCCCTGGAACTTCGTTCTGGCGACATTCTTTCGTGGAGCGATGATAACGCCTTGCGTATTTGGTCTCCAGATGGAGAGTGTAAAGCAATTCTGGAAGGACATACAGGCTGGGTCATAGACGCTCTAGAACTTCGCTCCGGCGATATTCTCTCGTGGAGTATGAATGGAGACTTGCGGCTTTGGTCTCCTGATGGGGCGTTTAAAACGGTTTTGGAAGGACATTCAGGAATTGTCAATGGCGCTATAGAACTACGTTCCGGCGACATTCTTTCGTGGAATGATGATCACACATTGCGTATATGGTCTTCTGATGGGATATGTAAAGCGGTATTGGTAGGACATACACGACGCGTCAAAGACGCTATAGAACTTGATTCCAGTAAGATTCTCTCGTGGAGTGGAGCAAATGTCTCGTGGTTTGGAGATGGAGATCACACCATGCGTCTTTGGTCTCCTGATGTAGAGTGTAAAGCAATTCAGGAAGAACATGCAAACACAGTCGGAAATGTCATAGAACTTAGATCCGGCGACCTTCTCTCGCGGAGTGGAGGCCTTTTATGCAAAGATAACACCTTACGTCTTTGGACTCCTGATGAAACTTGTAAAGCCGTTCTTGAAGGACATACGGACTGGCTTTGGGACGCCATAGAACTTAGTTCCGGCGACATCCTCTCGTGGAGCTGGGATCACACCTTGCGTCTTTGGTCTCCTGACGGAGCTTGTAAAAAGGTTCTGGAAGGTCATCCATCCTCTGTCAAAACTGCCAAAGAACTTCGTTCTGGCGACATTCTCTCGTTGAGCGATGATGGAACTCTGCTTCTTTGGACTTCCGATGGGACTTTTAAAGAGGTTCTGGTAGGGCATTCAAACAAGATTAATGACATCATAGAACTTCGTTCCGGCGACATTCTCACGTGTAGTAGTGATAAAACTCTGCGTATTTGGTCTCCTGACGGTATTTGTAAAGCGATTCTTGAAGGGCATACCGGCAGTGTCGAAGGCGCGATAGAACTTCGTTCCGGCGACATCCTCTCGTGGAGTCATAATTTATTCCTTTACCATGATCACGCCTTGCGTATTTGGTCTCCAGATGGAACTTGTAAAGCGATTCTGGAAGGGCATACAGACGGTGTCAAAGGCGCGATAGAACTAAGTTCCAGCGACATCGCCTCGTGGAGCGATGATAAAACTCTACGTATTTGGTCTCCAGATGGAACTTGTAAAGAGGTTCTGGAAGGATATACAGATGTTATTAAGGATGTTAAAGAACTTCGTTCCGGCGACATTCTCTCGTGGAGTGATGATCGATCCATGCGTCTTTGGTCTCCCGATGGAACTTGTAAAGAGATTATAGATTACGATAATCCACAGTTTTATTGGTATTCTTCATATTTCTTTCCAGAACGAGTCCATGAACAGTTTTATGCAATAAAAACTGTTTGGGGAATCCAACTTCAGCACGATTTCAAACATCTAATCCGCTGGAATAGTCCTGCATGCGATTTTCGTTTTGTTGGCGGTGGGCGAATTTGCGTTTGGTATGGACGTTTTGTAAAATTCCTGCAGCTCAACTATGGAAATCATATGAGCATATCTTTTGATCAGGTACATCAGTTCCTCGCTGGCGAAATTGACGAATCAAAGTTGGTTGTGTACGCGCCGAAATCGAAAGAATCTGAAGTTCCTAAAATAGAGCAAGAATCAACAGACGCTTCTGAAACCAAAGAAGACGTAAACGAGAATTCCGAATCTGCTGCTAAACCCCAAAATGATTTCTTTAGCTGGCTATTGGGACTGTTTGGTCAAAAGTAATCGTCTAACCCATCCCTCGCCGGGCGCTCGCCAACGCTCTTTCTTGCCGCGCGCCCCGGGGTTATCGCTTTGCGTAATTACGCATTCCGCATTCCGAATTCCGCATTCCTCCGCGCCCCTTGCAATTCTGTCAGTTTGATATATAATCTGGTTTTCTGGATTATATGTTTCCCCAAACCCTTTAGATACCGGAGGCAATTATGCTCGGTTTAGAAGACCCGATTATCTGGTCAGGATACCTGGCTTGTATTTTATCGACAGTCCTTTGCGTCGTTTACGGCGCGTGGCATTGGAACGACGAAGAAAAAGACGACCAGTCCAAGTAACGCCCGTTGTTTCGTTTCCCCCCCCTTTTTGTCCTAACCCCCCTTATATAGAATGAATCCACTGCTTACCTCGGCGATTATCGCCGTCTATATTGGAATACTCGCTTTTCTCGGATACAAAGCGCACCAGCAAACCCGCTCGTCAGACGACTTCCTTCTGGCAGGGCGAAGAGTTCACCCGTTCGTCATGGCGCTGTCCTACGGCGCGGCGTTTATCAGCACGTCGGCGATTATCGGCTTCGGCGGATTTGCCGCGGCGTTTGGTATGGGATTGCTCTGGCTCGTTTTCGCCAATATTTTCTTCGGGATTTTTGTCGCCTTTATTTTCTTCGGTCTGCCGACGCGCCGGCTGGGATTAAAGCTCAAGGCGCAGACGTTCCCGGAGTTCCTCGGTCGGTTTTATCAGTCCCGGTTGATTCACGGCTTGATGGCGTTTATTATCGTCCTGTTCATGCCGCTGTACGCGTCAGCCGTTTTGATTGCTTCCGCCCGATTTATCGAAACGACGTTTGGGTTGGACTACAACGTCTCCATTTTGATTTTCAGCGCGCTGATTGCCGTCTACGTCATTCTGGGCGGATTAAAGGGCGTCATGTTTGCCGACGCATTCCAAGGTTCCATCATGTTTGCCGGGATGCTCCTTTTGCTCCTTTTCGCCTACGGCAAGATGGGCGGCGTCGTTCCGACTCATAAAGAATTGGATAAACTGCCCGCGACAGTCGCTCAGCAGTTTGAAGAGCTAACCCCGAAATTAGAGAGCATCCGCAAGCTGGATACGTCAGACGCCAACGTTGCAGAAGAGTCTCTGGAACAGTGGGCTGCTAATATGAACAAACAGGCGAAAGCCCTTACTGCTGACGAGAAGCCCCAATCGGAAGCGTTGGCTCAGTACGTCGAATTGAGAAAAGACGAAAAATCCGCCGCGACGATCGACAACCATCTGGTCGTATCCAAGATTTCTCAAAACGGATTCCAGGGCTGGACGCGCTTCCCGGTAACGGGTACGAAGCTGTTCTATGTTATGCTGACGAGCATCATCTGCGGCGTTGGCATTGGCGCGTTGGCGCAGCCGCAGCTGGCGGTTCGGTTCATGACCGTTAAGAGCGACCGGGAACTTCACCGCGCCGTCGTCATGGGCGGGGTTTTCATCTGCTTTATTGTCGGGACGGCGTATCTGGTCGGCTCGCTGACAAACGTCTGGTTCTTCCGGGAAGATGGGCACATCGCCATGACAAGCGTTTCCGACGGCAACCTCGACAAAATCGTCCCGACGTTTATCCATCGCGCGCTTCCGCCATGGTTCGGACTGCTCTTTACGCTGACCCTGCTGTCCGCCGCCATTTCCACGCTCAGCTCTCTGTTCCACGCCATGGGCAGCGCTCTGGGCCGCGATTTGATCGAATGTTCCATTATGAACAAGACGGAAAACTCGTCTATTCCGCTGATGAAAGTTTGCGTCTTCCTGTCGCTGATTGTAACAACGATTCTGTCGTTCTTCATGCCCAAGGGGATTGTCGCCATTGCGACGTCCACGTTTATGGGCTTGTGCGCCGTCTCATTCCTGCCGATGTACGTTGCTGCGCTGTACTGGAAACGCGTTACCCGCGCCGGCGCGATTGCCAGCCTGGTCGTCGGGTTCGCTTTCAGCTTCTTCTGGATGACCTTTGTCCAGATGCCCAAGGGCGAACTGCCGGCTCTGCTGTGCAAGCTCTTTTTAGGACAGGACAGCTTGCTGGCGGCTCCGTGGCGCTGGATCGACGTTATTGTTATTACGCTCCCGATCAGCGCAATAACGCTCATCGTCGTCAGCCTGCTGACAAAGCCGCGAGAATTAGAAGGCAACACTGAACAAGTGAACGAATAGAAAATTGTTACAAATTGAACGCAGTTCACGCCTTTAGGCGTTTTTCCTCACTGCTTTAGCTATGAGGAAAACAAAAAACATATTATCGTAGCCCACGCCTTTAGGCGTGGGATCAAAAAAGAATAGAATATTTATTTAACGCACAAATTCCGATTCCTTCC
>JAFZAL010000155.1 GCA_017557195.1 Thermoguttaceae bacterium
ATTAGAATGTTTGACGCGCCATGCGTGGAACGTTTTGAACAGATGCTCCAAAAAGAGGAGTACGATTTCGATTATTGCGCCGAGAACGGCGGTATAGTCCTTCACTACGCAGCTCTGACAGGTAATCTGAACCAGGTTAAAACGCTTGTGGAACATGGCGCTGACATCCACGCAGAATATAGACCGTCTGCGATAGCATCACGTCTAAACCTTCTGGAAATTGCCGCTTTAAGCGGAAATCTGGAATTAGTTCAATGGCTCGTTGAACAAGGACTGGACGTCAACTCAAAAGATGATCATGACAGGACGCCCTTGTTTGGAGCCGTTCGAAGCGGTAACCTTGAAATGGTTAAATGGATGGTTGAACAGGGAGCCGATGTCAACGCAAAAGACAGAAAGGAATGTACAATTTTGCATGATGCCCCCGGATCCGGGAATCTTGAAATGGTTAAATGGTGCGTTGAACAAGGGCTGGACATAAACTCAAAAGATGATTATGACTGGACGCCCTTGTTTGGAGCCGTTCTAAGCGGTAACCTTGAGATGGTTAAATGGATGGTTGAACATGGCGCCGACGTCAACGCGAAAGCAAACGAATATACGATTTTGTATTTGGCCGCAGGAACTGGCAATCTTGAACTGGTTCAATGGTTGGCAGAACAGGGCGCAGACGTCAAAGCAGAAAAACAATATGACGATAATGCCTTATTTGCCGCCGCTAAAAGCGGCAATCTGGAACTGGTTCAATGGCTCGTTAAACAAGGACTGAACGTCAAAAAGAAAAGTCTATGGGGAACTGTCTTGCATAAAGCCGCCATAAGCGGCAATCTTGAACTGGTTCAATGGCTCGTTGAAAAGGGCGTTGACATCAACGCGAAGGATTGCCTAAATAATACTGCTTTGCATAAAGCCGCCGAATACGACAGGCTTGAAGTGGTTCAGTGGCTCGTTAAACATGGACTGAACGTCAACGCAAAGGACTCCTTTGGTGAAACCGTTTTGTCTAAAGCGAAAGGGAGAATAAACAAAAATCAAGAGCTTATAGACTGGCTCAAAGAACAGGGCGCGGTAGAATAATCAGATTCGCCCATACGTTTCAAAAGGGACAAGCGAACAAGAGTGGATTTGACTGGAAGAAATGGCGGAAGCGTTCATAGCAAAACTAAACAGCAAACAAAATAACGAGAATCATAATGATTGAATCAAGGTTTAACGAATTGAAGAAGATTTATGAATCTTTTAACCCATATTATGATGCTCGCCGAGATGATTACGAGAAACAACTTACTTCTTTGTTTACAGAAAACGAAGAGGAAACCATTCGTTTTTTAGACAACTGTTCAGAAGAAGACGCAGAGATTGCCAGCGAGGTTTTTGATGACGTTGCTAAAGTTTTGCAAAGTCTTAAATACATCGACTGTTTGCACAGATTGGAACAGAAGTTTCCTGATTCTACAATAGCGTATTCTGTGAGATATGCAGAATCCTATACAGACGCGTTCGAACCAGAAAACGAGTAATGGTAACAGCAAGCGAAAGATAAACTTCCCCATAACATAGATATTATCTCTCAGTGGGGACTTTTCGCTAGCGCTTGCTCGATTATTACTTGTTGCTGTCAACCGCGCCGTTGTTTAGCAGGAACTCGACCATTCTTTGATTGTTCTTGTCTTTGGCAATTTGTAACGGCGTTTTGTCGTCTCTGTTTTTGTAGTTGACGTCTGCGCCGGCGCTGACAAGCCATTGCGCCATGTCGAGTTCGTCCATTGAAACCGCTAATAACAGCGCATCGTTCGTCGTGAGGCAAACCTTATGACGCCAACCGTTTTCCTGTTCCGCTTTGAGTTCTTTAAAGTCTATTCTGTAGACGTTTTCGATGGCTTGCTGCAGCGCTTCCGGCGAGTCCTGTTTGAGCGCTTTCCGAAACGTCATACAGCAATCGATTTTTTCTTTGAGAATGCCGTTTCGGAAGTATTCTTCCTTAAGCTTTTCCGATGTATCTGATCTATACTTTGATTCCAGATCAGGCAAATAGGTCATATACACCCATCGTACAAAAAACTCTTTGGAAATATCCCCATGATTGAGTTTATAAACCGCATCGTTCCAGTTTTGTATTTCCTGATATGGGGATTGTTCTCTTTTGGGAGAGAAGAACGACGACCAACTCCAATTGATCTTTTGACCTTCAAAGGGATAAGCGTACGTATAGTAAACAGTCGCGCCAAGAAGCAGAACGCAAATCGTTATTAATATGATTAGTCTTAAATTCCGAATGGATTTGAGCTTATCAAATCCTGTTCTTAAAACAGAGCGCGGCTGAACCTCGGGCGATTGGGGAACGGGAATGGTAAACGTTCCCGTTTGGAGAATCTCTGAACAACGGCGCTGCAACTGAAATACATAAACCAAAAAGAGTATTGAAGCTCCAGCTGTAACGATGTTAATCAATGAACTCAGTCTTACTGCAATCATTCCAGACGGCAAATAGTTAAAGAACAGTATTAACGCATCGCCACATACCAGTTCAATTAATAATAGAATAATCGCAATTCGACATTCTTTACTTTCCGGAAGCAATCTCGCTCCAATTCTATTCATGAAGCTATAAAACACAATTAAGCTCGAAAGATTTAGAGAAAGAGCCGTCGTCCAGAGAAGGTTTCGATATGACGTATCAATGAAATAGACCGCAAAGCCTGAAACGCAAAAACCGATTCCATAAAGAAACCAGGATGCGTTGAGAAAGCGTCGAGCATTAGGGCAAACGCATTCAGGCGTTTTGTACAGCTTAACCATCGATTTGTACATCGGAATGCATAAGCATAACCCATAGAACGCGAAAATCGCTAGATAAATCGCAAGAAAGACCAATCGCCCCCATTGAAGCGCTTGTTCAGGAGACATCTGTTCCAGAACTAACAGGTCCGGAAAGCGATCTCCAAACGATGGCGCCGCTTTCGAAAAACTGATCGGTTCATTAATCGGCTGCGGTGAAAAAAGAATTATTCCCGCGAATATAATAATTATCGCCAGTTGTGGAAAACAGAATAAAAGCAATACGAATATTACAGGAAGCGTAACGTTGACGATAATAGACAGGAGTAAATATCGCCAATAACGCTTTACGCCATGACAAACGTCTTCCACTTCGTTAAAGTCCAACGCTGGAATCGGAATTGGCTCGCTGTTTTCAAAAAAATTTGAATTTAAATTGCCGTTTTCGTAACTGTTTTCACTGTCGTTCATTAAGTTTTTTGAATTTATATAAAACGTTTATTGTATTATAATCTGGAATAATTTATCTCTCGTTACTAAGGCAATAATTATTATACTGTTAAGAAAAACGCCGTCTAGTAGGGCGCTTATGAACATTTCTTTTCTTTTTTCTTCGCCCTCTTGACTTCCACGTTGTATTAGAGTATATTGAAGCCACTATGACAAACGAATCAAAAAAACACACGAAAAAAACAAGCGTTTCTACTGTCGACACCAGCATCTTCGGCGCGACTCCGCCCCAAAACATCGAAATGGAACGGAACCTGCTGGGGTGTCTGATGATCGACCCGAAGTCGGCAGACGACATCGTATCAATCGTTCATCGGGACGATTTCTATCTGGAAGCTCACCAGATTCTTTACGACAGAATCGTCCAAATGTACAACAGCGGACATCATGTAGATATCCCACTGCTGGTTGAAGATCTGCGTTCAGACAACCTGCTGGATAAAATCGGCGGAGAAACGTATTTAATTGAGATTCTGCACTCAGTCGCCATAGCGACACACGCCAGATCGTACGCGGAAATCGTCCGCGAGAAGTCTGTCCTGCGATCGCTGATTCAAACGTCTTCTGAAATCCTTCAAGAAGCGTACACGTCCAGTTCCAACGCGGACGACCTTATCAACCAGGCGGAAGAGCGCATCTTTGCCCTCAAGGGCGATGAGACAAAAACCGACAGGCTGGACTTCGTCAAAGTTCTTCAAGACACGCTTGACCAGATTAACGAAACGATGCAGCTGGGCGCCGCGCCGGGGCTTCTGACAGGGCTGGTAGACCTGGATAAAATGACCGGCGGCATGCATCAGGGGGAACTGATTATTCTCGCTGCTCGACCGAGTATGGGTAAAACTGCGTTGGCGGCTAACATTGCAGATTATATTGCTGTTGAAGAGAAGAAAGGCGTCTTGTTTGTCAGTCTGGAAATGAACCAGATCGAACTGGCAAAGCGTCTTATCAGCTCCCGCGGCGAAATCGACGGCAGCAAGTTCCGAACCGGCTCTTTTGCCCCGGAAGACAAAGACATTATTCTCCAAACCGTTGGTCAGCTGAGCAAGTCCAATATGGTTATCGACGATTCCCCGGTCAGAACGGTAACGGAAATCGCCGCTCTTGCCCGACGCCTGAAACGAGCGGAAAAGCTGGATATTATCATTATCGACTATCTCCAGCTCATCCAGCCGGACAACCCCAACGACCCGCGACAGGAACAGGTTTCCAAAATCGCCCGACGCCTCAAAGGAATGGCGCGCGAGCTGGAAGTCCCGGTTATCTGCTTGTCACAGCTTAACCGTCAGGCGGAAACGACCAAAGACAACCGCCCGAGAATGAGCCATCTACGAGAGTCCGGAGCTATCGAGCAGGACGCAGACGTTGTCATGTTCGTCCACAGAGAAGAATATTACATGTCTCCGGAAGACAGGGAAAAGAACCCGGACGTTATCGGCAAGGCGGAAATTATTCTTGCCAAACAGCGTAACGGCGCTGTCGGAGACGTGGAAGTCCTCTGGCGCCCGCAGTACACGAAGTTCGTCAACAAGTACACGCAAAGGGTCGGAGATTTCGATTCGTACTCGGGGGGAGTTTAATAATGCGTAATGCGTAATTCGTAATGCGTAATTACGCAAGCGTTTCTCGGTGGTTATATGTACTCTCCCCTTACTAAAGCTTTTTGGAAAGGGGAGTTTGAGGGGAAGAACCTTTTTTTCAAAAAAGGGCGGCGAGGCGCCGCTCCCAATCAGCGCTGCCGCGCGAGACGTATTATAATCGCTCCCGTTG
>JAFZAL010000156.1 GCA_017557195.1 Thermoguttaceae bacterium
GTTAGAAATCTCGCTCTGGTCAACGCGCCAGCTGCCAACTCTTCAACGCTTAACCGTCTTGCCGCCGTTCGCGTTATGAACAAGCCGCTGACGGTCAGCGAGTACGATCACCCGTTCCCGAACCCGTACTGCGCCGAAGGAAACCTGATGGCGTTTTCGATGGCGGCGTTCCAGGACTGGTCCGGCATTTTCCAGTTTGCGTGGAAGCACAACAACGATTACGACCCGCCGATTTGTAACGCGTTCTTCGACATGGCGTCCAACCTGGGCAAGACGGCGCACCTGCCGGCGTGTAACGCGATTTTCGCCCGCGGAGACGTCAAAGCCGCCGGCTTCAACCTCATTCAGGCGCCGACAATGACGATCGATAAAGAAAAGAAAATCATGACCAACTGTCTGTCCAAATACCATCGCAATCTCGACGGCTTGGAACTGGACTACTCTCTGCCGTGGGCGGTGAGAACCGGCGTTGTTCTGCCGGACACCGCCGGCGCGATTTACGGTCAAAACAATATGACGAAAAACATCAACGCCATTCCAGAACGACTGGGCGGCATGGACGTCAAATGGATTCGTTCCGAGACGGGCGAACTGTACTGCGATTTCCAGGTTCCCGACAAGGGGTTCTTTACCGTCAGCGCGCCCAAAGCGAAAGCGTTTACCGGGTTCGTCAACGGCAGAACGTTCGACCTGGGCGCCCTGTCCGGGTTCGGCAAGGTTACTCTCAAACCGGCGAAAACGCGACAGGACTGGATTACGTTCACGATGGTTGAGGCGAAGAAAAATCGATACCTCATCGCCGCCACCGCGCTGGTTGTCAATACAGACATGGACTTGGAAGACCTGGGCGAAGGCCGCTGGACGTGCGGAAGTCGCTGGGGACAAGGTCCGACGCTGTGCGAAGGCGTTCCCGCGTCCCTTATAATTGACAGCGTAAGCGACTCAGACTCGGTTACCGTCTACGCCCTTGACGGCGCCGGGAACCGGATGGAAAGCGTCCCCGTCCACCGCAGCGGCTCCGGCGTTGTCATAGAACTTGACCCGAAATACAAAACCGTCTGGTACGAGATGGTTATTACTCAAGGAAATCCCAAATAATTGAGTTTCACTAATTAGTGCATAGTGCGTAGTGCTTAGTGCATAGGACGCAAGCGCTGCTCTCACTATGCACTATGCACTATGCACTAGGCACTAGGCACTAGGCGCTAAGCGCTAGGCACTAACCACTAGGCACTAGGCACTAAGCACTAGATACTCAACTTCATTTAGAAGTTTCCCTCAGAAGGACAAACAACATGTCACACGACTGTTTTCACCCCGAAAGCGCCCTGATTCCCGTCTTTTTCGGACATGGATTCCCGTTCACGTCTGAAATGTGGAAGGACGTTGTTGCGCGTTTGCTTAACGACGATTATATATTGAACCATTACGCGCTCATTTTTCCCAACTTTATCGGGTTTGGCGATATTGTCAAAGACGCTGAGGACTTGTCCGACGTCCCCGCCGGGTCTGTTACAACCATGACGGACTTGGCGGATCAGATAATCCGGACAGCGGACGCGCTTTACTCGTCCAAGTTCGTCTATTGCGGTTTGTCGATGGGCGGATACGTGGGCTGGGAGATATGGAATCGATGCCCGGATCGGCTTTTGGGATTAATCGTTTCCGACACAAACGCCAAAGCAGACTCGCCAGAAGCCGCCGCAAAGCGTCTGCAAACGGCAGATCAGGTCGAGAAGGAAGACTCGTGCGCTTTTCTGGCGGACGCGATGCTCAACAACCTGTTCGCGCCGGAATCGTTGTCTACGTGTCCCGACGCGCTGGAGACGTATCGCAAGATGGTTTCCGGTAACAACCCCAAAGGAGTCGCAGCAGCGGCTCGCGGCATGGCTCAGCGTAAAGACTACTCCGCTCGACTGGGCGAAATCCAAACGTCCGCTTTGGTCATCGGCGGAAAAGACGACGTCCTTTCCACGCCGGAATCACTCGACGCTCTCGCCGCCGCCATGCCCAACGCCGTTCGCGCCACCGTCCCCGGCGGACACCTCGCCCCGTTGGAACATCCAGACGAGTACGCCTCCGCCATCGCCGATTTTTTGAAAAAACTTTAGAGATAACATCTCGCAACTCGCAACTACTATCATGCTTATTAGATCAATCGAATATTCCAACAGCGTTTCCGGACTTCACGTTACAAAAACGACGTTTGACAAGCTGACGCTCCTTGTCGGCGCTTCCGGCATGGGAAAAACCATGATTTTGAAAAGTCTGTACAAGATGATTCAATGCATGGCTGATCACAAACTGCGCGGTCTGGACGCGTGGGGAGACAAGTTCTCGACCAACGCTCATTTTACCATGAAGTTTGACATCCGCCCGGAGAACGCGCCCAAGCGCACGTTCCATCCCATCGGGACGAGCGAGCCGGAAGAGGAAATTCAGCATTGCCGCTGGTCGTTCAAGACGAAGCCGGTCGGCTGGACGAATTCGCCCATTTCCCAGCTGTCCATCTCGGAAGAGACGCTGCACATCAACGGGGAAGAAATCTTCCGCCGCGCCGACGACGAAATTGTCATGGCGGGGTTCGGCAAGATGCCGAAAATTTCGCCTGACCGCAGCGCGCTGTCGATTTTCAAAAGCGAGCCGAATATCATTCACGTCAACGAACAGCTCAAACAGGTGTTCATGTTCGAGGCGGAGCCGGACTTGAACAACTATCTGCCCGCCAGCTCGCTTGATTCGCTTAAGGACTACGTGTCCGCCAACTATACGTGGTTTGTCAACGACACGACGTTTAACATCCTGTCCAAACTGGCGATTCTGTATTTCGTCTTCCCAGACATCGTCGACCGGGTTAAAGAGCATTACATCCGCATTTTCCCGACCGTTCAGGACCTACGGGCGGACATCATCGGCGACTTTATCATGCTGGAAATCCGGGAAGCCGACCGCTGGATTCCGCAAAACGAGATCTCTTACGGCATGCTTAAGACGCTGGCGCACATCGTCAACATCCAGATTCTGCCGCTGGAATCGGTGCTTCTGATTGACGAACTGGAGAACTCGCTGGGCGTCAACTGCATCGACAGCGTCGTGGACGAAATCGTCTCCAGCCGCAAAGACATGCAGTTTATCGTTACCAGCCATCACCCGTATATCATCAACAACATCCCGCAGTCGTGCTGGAAGATCGTTAAGAGAGAAGACCACGTTGTAACAGCGCACGACGCCGCCGACTTCGACATCGGCGTCTCGAGCCAGGAATCCTTCTTCCAGCTCATGAACGCGCTGAACTACAAAGAGTAATCTTAAGAAATGTAAAAATGACAAAACAAAAAAGTGGTAAGAGCGCAAGCCCTTACCACTTTTTGTATGCCGCTGTTTATACGATGCTATTTCTGGATATTCTCCAAAACTATAGTAACGGATTCCAGTGAAGGTTCGCCCGGCAAAAGAATAAAAACGTTGCATGGCGTCTCTTTAATGGATTTAAATCTGCCAGAAACCATTAAGAAGGCGCTCTTGTTTACGCCGCCTTTTTCTTCCATCCAGGAAAATGTGAAATCGGCAGGTTGTCCATTGATCGTAACCGAAACTGTTTCACTGCGTTTAACAGTAAGGTTTCGATTTTCAGGATTAACCATTCCTTTAGCAATGCCTTCTACAAAAGCGTCATCGTGTCCACTGAAGACTTCAGAGGAAAGCGAATAGAATGCAATCATGCCGTAAATTTCGTCCTCGTCGTCTGTCGGGGTTTCTTCAGTCGTTTCTTCCGGGTTTTCAAGTTCGGTTGGAGCTGCGGGGGCGTCAATCCTCCAACTGTAAATACAGGCATATCCAAAATCTCTGCCAAACATTTTCGCTTCAAAGATCCCTCGAGGTTTAATATATTCCGGCAAATTAAATTCGCCAAAAGACTCCTCTGCCTTTTCTTGAGCAACAACAGGATCTTCCACAAATCCTTTTTTAATGGCGTTTGCCATGTATGCGCCGACGCCAAACAATCCTGCACAGCATAAGCAACTCAGGATAAGCGCAATGAAGAACAGCCACAGCAGAACTTTGCCACAGCCGCTGGATGATTTGTTATTCTGGAATTCTCCAGTATTAATGGTTTCTGACATTGTTTTTTAAGGGGGGTTAAAGGTTGAAAATTCGGAATTTGTAATTCGTAATTACGCAAGCGCTTCAATAAAACCAGTGAACGCGAATTGCAATTACAAATTCAGTGAGTTAAACCCTGCGGCTACAAATTTTCAAGCGCTGGCGCGGTTGGGCGCAACGGTAAACCGTCGCTTTCCGGGGGGTTACGCATCCTGACTTGTCTGTACTCCGTTACCGTCTTTGATTTCTTAACTTTCTTTATGTAGAACTACAAAAAATGGTAAGAGCGCACGCCCTTACCACCTAAAGCGTTGCCGCTTTTTATACGATGCTATTTCTGGATATTCTCCAAAACTTTAATAATGGATTCCTTTTCGGGTTCGCCAGGCAGGTAAATACAAACGCTGCACGGCGTTTCTTTAGTGGTTTTAAAGAAGCCAGAAGCCATCAGGAAAGGCTTATTCTCTACGTCTTCCATCCAGGAAAACGTAAAATCGTGGGGTTGTCCATTGATCGTAACAGATACTGTTTCACAGCGTTTAAGATTCCACCCCTCCATTTTAGGCTCGTGAAGCCAATCAGAAAGACCATCTGCGGCCACATCATCGAATCCACCGGTAATTTCAGGGGGAACCATATAAAACGTAATCGTGCCATGATAGCCGTCATAGATTTCCATAATGTCTGTCGCCTTTTTTTCCGAGATTTCAACAAGTTCAGTTGATGCAGCGTCGTCATCATCGTTCCAATTGTAAATACAGCCAAATCCCAAATACTTGCCGAACATTCTCACTTCAAGGAACGCTCGCGGCTTGATGTAATTTGGCAAATTAAATTCGCCAAAATTCTCCAACGTCTTTTCCTGAGTTACAACGGGATCGTCAACCAATCCTTTATTCAGAGAGCTTACAATATGATAACCTGTTCCGCAAAGTCCTGCACAGCATAAACAACTCGAAATAAGCGTGATAAAAAACAGCCACAGCAGAACTTTGCCACAGCCGCCGCCGGATGGTTTGTTTTTCTGGAAATCTTCAGTGTTAATGGTTTCAGACATGATTATAAAAAGGGGGTAAAGGTTGAAAATGCAAGCTGTTAGCCATTAGCTCCTAGCTATTAGCTTGGTTACGAGTAGTAAAAACACAAAGCTAGAAGCTAGCAGCTAAAAGCTAGAGGCTAATTAATATCGCGGCGTTGGCGGACGGTAATCCGTCAGCTGGATTGTTTTGAACCAGTCGATCGTTTTTTGAAGCCCTTCTTCCAATGGAATTGTCGGTTTCCATTTGAGCCATTTTTTCGCCAGTGAAATGTCTGGGCGCCGCTGCATGGGGTCGTCCTGCGGCAGCGGATGATATTCCAGCTTCGCCTTGGAACCCGTCAGCTTGAGCGTCAGTTCCGCCAGCTGTTTGATAGTGAACTCTCCCGGGTTGCCGATGTTGACTGGACCGATAAATTCATCGGGACCGTTCATCATGCGAATCATCGCTTCGACTAAATCGTCTCGATAGCAGAACGAACGAGTTTGGGAACCGTCGCCAAAAATCGTGATTTTCTTTTCCCAAAGAGCTTGACGAATAAAGTTTGAAATGACGCGCCCGTCAAAGGGATGCATACGCGGTCCGTACGTGTTAAAAATGCGGACGATGCGAATATTGACGTTGTTTGAACGGTGATAGTCCATAAACAGCGTTTCCGCCGCGCGCTTGCCTTCGTCGTAACAGGCGCGAATCCCCAGCGTGTTGACGCAGCCGCGATATGTTTCCACCTGGGGGTGAACTTCCGGGTCGCCGTAGACTTCCGACGTTGACGCCTGCAAGATCTTCGCCCGGCAGCGTTTTGCCATGCCGAGCATATTGATCGCGCCCATGACTGACGTTTTCATCGTCTTGATGGGATTGTACTGATAATGCCCCGGGGCTGCTGGACAGGCGAGATTATAAATCTCGTCCACTTCCAGATAAATCGGCATGGTTACATCGTGCCGAATCAGCTCAAAATTCTCCAGCGGCAGCAAATGCTCGACGTTGGATTTCTGAGACGTAAAAAAGTTATCCAGACAAATAACGTCGTGTCCCTGCTGACACAGGCGTTCGCACAAGTGCGAACCCAAAAATCCCGCGCCGCCAGTCACTAAAATTCTTTTTTTCATAAGTCGATGATTTATAAGCAGTTAGCTGTAAGTTGCCAGAGCGTCGCTTGCGTCCTTACTACTTCTTACGTGGGTTTACCCCACAGCTACAAATATTCAACCGCTAAAGCGGTTCCAGCGGAAACGCTTCGCGCTTATTTCTAATTTCTACTATATTATACCCTAAATGAAAATAAAAATAGCCCTCCCTCTTGAAAATATTAAATATTTTGTGTATTATAGAGGAAAATGTATTTTTGGATTAAGAGTTTGAAAACGGAATGAATCAGAAATTCCCTTTTCTGCTCTTTAACATTACCTCTTGTTCTGGAAAGGAATTTTCATGAAAAAATCATTTTATTTGATGATGGTTGCGGCTTTGGCAATGACGTTCGCCAACGTCTCATTCGCCGACGACGCGAAAGATGAAGCGTCCGACGCTCCAAAGGTCGAAAAGGAAGAACCCGTTTTCAACGCCGACGTTCCCGAAGAAGGATCGGCCGAAGATTACTTCGCGTTTATCAAAAGCGCTCAGTCGCAAAAGAACCTGTTGGCCAAACCGCGTCCGGCCAATCAGAAAGAGTTTAGAGAACGCGCTGTTACCGTCTTGAAGGCGTGCAACGAAGCAACCAACAAAATTCTCGCGAAAGATTCGCTCACCAAAGAGCAAACTACCAACGCAGTCAAAGCGAAAATTGAATTCGTCCGACAGCTTGCCAGAGTTGACTCCAGTTTCCAGGAAGAACTGGCTTCGCTTCCTCAGCTCTGCAAAGATAAAGGCTTGGACGCGCTGGCTGAAGAACTGGAAGTTTACGACTTTGTCGATAAGTTCATGATGGCTCTTCAGTCCGGTAAAAAGGACAAGGCAAAGGACGCTCTCTATGAGATGATTGAGAAAGGCGAAACGGAAGGGAAAAAGATTACTTCTGAATTAGCCGATGGCCTGGAATTCGTTCTCCAGTATGCTGAGTACGCTCTTGAAAAGGACGACGTCGCCAAAGTCTACGAAAAAGTCTTGGCTCTTTTCAAAAACGCTGACGATGAAGAAGTTGTCCGATCTGGCAAGGCGCTCGAAGGAAAACTTCGCCGCGCGCAGCTGCCCGGAAATGAAATGCTCGTCGGCGGAACGTTTATTGACGACACCGAATACAAAGCTGAAGATTACGCTGGCAAAACTGTTCTTATCGACTTCTGGGCGACCTGGTGCGGTCCGTGCCGCGGAGAGATTCCAAACGTGAAAAAGCTCTACGGCTACTATCACGAAAAGGGCTTCGAGATTATCGGCATCTCCTCTGACCGCGATGTCGAAACGCTCAAAAAGTTCATCGAAAAGGAAGAAATGCCCTGGAAGCAAATGATGAGAGACAAAGCTCTGGTTGCCGACGGTCAAACGATGGGTTCCTACTATGGCGTTACCGGCATCCCGACCATGATTCTCATTGGTCCTGACGGCAAGGTCGTTACCATCAACGCCCGCGGCGCCGCCCTCAAAGACGCGTTAGAGAGCATTTACGGTCCGATGCCCAAGGACGAAGAAGCTGACGACGAAGACGAAGAATAATAATCTTAAATAGAAGACTCGTCTAAAGCAGTCTGGAATGAGGAGTGAAAAGTAAGGAGTGAACGCAAAACGTTGTTCAATTCTTATTTTCCACTCCTTATTCTTTATTCTCTATTCCCCCGTTTCTTTCCCCCCTGCCGTCTTGACAATCTGTCTGGTAGCGCTATAATATATTTAATCAGTAAAGAATTAGCGAATTGAAATCGCCCCGGCTTGTGGGCTGAGGCGGCTTTCGCTTCAAGACATTTAAACATTAGGAGATAACACAATGGCGAAAAAGACAATTGCCGACATTGACGTAGCGGGCAAAACAGTTTTAATGCGCGTCGATTTCAACGTTCCGTTGGACGACAACCTGAACATTACGGACGACCTTCGCATCCGTATGGCTCTTCCGTCGATCAAGTCCGTTCTGGACCGCGGCGGCAAGCTGATCCTCATGAGCCATCTCGGACGTCCAAAGTCCGGACAGGACAACTCCAAATTCTCACTCAAACCGGCTGCTGTCCGTTTGGGCGAACTGCTCGGAACTCCCGTCTTCTTTGCAACCGATACAATCGGCGAAGACGCTCAGGCTAAAGCCGCCGCTCTGAAAGCCGGCGAAACCCTCGTTCTGGAAAACCTTCGTTTCAACGACGGCGAAAAGAAGGGCGACGCTGAATTCGCTCAGAAGCTGGCTGCCTTCGCAGACGCTTACTGCAACGACGCGTTCGGCACCTGCCACCGCACCGACGCCTCCATGGTTGGCGTTCCCAACGCCATGCCGGGCAAAGACAAAGTTGTCGGCTTCCTGGTTGAAAAGGAAATCAAGTTCCTCTCCGACGCCATCAGCGCTCCGACCCGTCCGTTTGTTGCCATCCTCGGCGGCGCGAAAGTTTCCGACAAGATCAACGTCATCAACAACCTGCTGGGAATCTGCGACAAGGTTCTCATCGGCGGCGCGATGGCTTATACGTTCGAACTGGCCAAAGGCGGCAAAGTCGGCGGTTCTCTGGTCGAAGCTGACAAAGTCGACCTGGCAAAAGAACTCTTAGCCAAAGGCGGCGACAAGCTCGTCCTTCCGGTTGACACCAACTGCGGCGACGCTTTTGCTGAAGAATGCAACAAGCTCACCGTTGACGCCGGACAGATTCCGGACGGCTATGAAGGACTGGACATTGGTCCGAAAACCGCTGAACTGTACGCTGGTCTGATCAAAGGCGCCAAGACGGTTGTCTGGAACGGCCCGATGGGCGTTTCCGAAATGCCGTCCTTCGCCAAGGGCACCATTGCTGTCGCTCAGGCGATTGCCGATACAGACTGCATCTCCATCATCGGCGGCGGCGACTCCGCGGCGGCTGTCAAGAAGCTCGGCTTTGCCGACAAGGTAACGCACGTCTCCACCGGCGGCGGCGCGTCTTTGGAAATGCTCGAAGGAAAGAAATTCGAAGCTGTCGAAATTCTCGACGAGAAATGAGCGGCGAGGCGCCGCTCCCAGTCCGCGCTACCGCGCGAAACGTATTGTAACCGCTCCCGTTGGTCGCTTGCGTTTTCTCGGTATTAGCGGCGGAGTTAAGTTGCGAGTAGTAAGTGGTAAGTAGTAAGGACGCAAGCGTTAATCCTGCTTACCACTTCTCACTAACCACTTACTACTGCCTACTGCCTTTTTATCGGCGAAATTTTAACAACCGCTCCCTGGGTCGGCATTTCCATTGTTATTGCCGCCCAGCGGTTGAACAGTCTGGCATCAAATGCCGAAGCGTTAAAGTTTCTGATAAACGTTTCTTTATGACGCACTCGCGCTGTTATTGCTTCCAGTACAATGCCGGTACTGGGCATGTCGAACTCGTTTATTCCGCGCCATGTTTTCGGCGGTTCGATGATTACCAGGTTCGTCGGCATTTTATGATTTGATTTCATTGGACGTATTGGGGAGATATTTAATCCGTTTGACGCAAATCTCCGATATTTGCTCATTGTTCATTGCTAAACGTTTATCTTTATTTTACGGCGCTTATAGAGAAATGACGTGTTTCTCTGATTCAAAAATGACAAATGATGTCCACAAAGAAATACGGTATTTTAGATAGAATTCGTTTCAACCTTTTATCGCTAACCTGTGAGAACGCCATGAACAAGAATTCACTTCTTTTTTTGTTGCTGACGATTATATCCTGCGTCCCCGCTTTGGCAGATAACGTTGCGTACAAACATTTTGACGCATCTGTCGTGGAAAGCCCCAACCTTCTGGCAGACGTCGTCAAACCCTACGGTTTCGGCAAAGGATACGAAGCGCTTGACAACGGCTCGTATGAGTGCTGCAATCCAGACGGCGAGACGTTTGGGCTGCGATTTCCCATCCAACTCGACCAGACGGTTCCAGAACCGATTATCGCCACGGCGGAAAGCCGATGCGAGGGCGTCGAAAGCGCGTCAAGCGGCGATTATTCTATCTACATGGATATTGCTTACATCGACGGAACGTATCAATGGGGCGTCTCACAGGCATTCAACGTTGGCAACAAAGGCAAAGACTGGTCGGCGGTCAGCGTCCGATTCATGCCGGAGAAGCCGATTAAAAGCCTGACGATGTACCTTCTGTTCAGAAACCGTCAGGGAACCGTCTGGTTCAGAAATCCGTCGTTTAAAGTCGTCAGCCTTAAATCGCCTGATGGAAGTTCCGCCGTCTTCCCATTTGACGAGGAACTGGTTCTGGATCAAAATACCGTTAAAGACGACTCGCCGTCAAGATATTATTTCCGGGAATACAATATCGATCAGCCGGATAACTCCATTGGAGACGTTTTTCAGTTGCAGCCGACTGACAGCGATTCTGTATGGGCGGCTTCTGGAATTGAAGTTAAACGAGAAAACGGCAAGACTGTTGTCAGCAATCAAAATGGAAAAACGCGGTCGATTACGCTTATCAGAGCGGTGAAAATGACGTCCGACGCCTTTGTCTGGTACGGCGCGATGGACGAGGCGACGGTTCTTCGCAATGTCGCCCAAGATGGTTCCGTTGAACAGGCGACCTCTCAAATTGAATTCTCCAACTCCCAGCATATCAACGCCGGCGCCAATCGTCTGGCGCGGTATCCTGTCGCGGGCGTTGGGCTTCAGGACGGGGCAACGCGATGGATAGGAATAGACCCGGATTATCCCGCCGTTTACCGATTTTTCTATAACGACCATACAAAAGAGCTTTGCATTGCGTACGACCTCGCGTTTACACCGGAGAAGAATCAGTGGGTTTTGTCAGACGTCGATTGGGCGCTGACGCCAGACCGTTCCAAAGAGGGCTATCGCAGCGCGTGGGCAGAATATATGCGTCTGTTCCCCAAGGCATTTTATTGCCATCTGCCGCGCAACGAGAACGGCGAACCGATTCTGGGAAACTGGATGCCGTTCCTGAGAATCAGCTCGGTTGAAGGTTGGGAAGACTTTGCGTTCCGGTTTATGGAAGGAACGGGAAACGAAAAGTGGGACGATGAACACGGGATTCTGACCTATCGTTACACAGAGCCGATGACGTGGTGGATGCACATGTCAAAAGACCTGCCGCGAACGATGGACTCTGCTCTTGCGGAAGTCAAACGTCAGGCGGAAAACGGGTCAGAGATGGCGAAGACGTGGGAAAACTGCGTCATGCGCGATCGCGACGGGAATCCAATCGGACGTCTGGAAGACACGCCTTGGTGCTTCGGTTGCGTTTGGAGCATGAACTCCGTCCCGACAGTCTCAAAGCCGAACCAGTTTTCCCTGTACTGGCGAGAAGAACATGTAACAAAAAACTATCCCTCTAACGGCTCCGCCCCAAAATTAGAAAAGGGATTTGCCGGTCTGGATGGCGAATACATCGATTCCTCGGAAGGATATGTAACAGCGGAACTGGACTTCGCGCCGGCGCATTTGTCTGCCGCTGACCGTCCGCTAACCTTCGATCCGATTACCAAACGCCCGGCAGTGTATCGAGGTCTGGTTTCGTTCGAGTACATTCGTGCGCTTTCCCGCGACGTCAGAGCGTCGGGAAAATCCATGATGGCGAACTCCACGCCGCACCAGCTGACGTGGCTTGTCCCGCTGTGCGACGTCCTCGGCACGGAAACGAACTGGAACTGGAACGATCAATGGCGTCCGTCTTCTCCCTCTGACCTGTTGCGGAAACGCGCCCTGTGCGGAGAAAAGCCGTTCTGTTTTCTCCAGAATACGGATTTTACGAAGTTCTCTTACGAACATTCCGAAAAGTTCATGAAGCGCTCGCTGGCGTTTGGGTTGTTCCCTGGCTTTTTCAGCTCCAACGCCTCGACGGGGCATTACTTCTCCCAACCGGAACTGTACAACCGGGATCGTCCGCTGTTTAAGAAGTACATGCCTGTTATTCTCGCCGTCGCGCAAGCAGGCTGGCAGCCGGAACGCCTCGTTCAGGTTGAAAGCATTGATAAAGATTCCCGTTCTACGGTTTGCTGTGAACGGTTCGCGTCTGAACGTAACACTTATATTACGTTCTTTAACCCGGAAAAGACGCCTCAGACCGTTCGCGTTACGATTCCCAAAGAATTCAAAGCGGTAAAAGCTGTTTTCGGAACGGAATTGACGCCAACCGACATGCCGGGCGTTTATACGCTCACGCTGGAACCGGAAGACGTTGCGGTGTGGCAATTGGAGAAATAAAGTGCGTAGCGCTTAGAAGTGCTTAGTACTTAGCGCTTAGTGCTTAGGACGCAAGCGTTGCTCTCACTAGGCACTAGGCACTATGCACTACGCACTATGCACTAGTCCAGATCAGGGACTTCAAAGCCCTTGCGGTATTCGCGCTTGAGCAGCGAATTGGCGAAGTCCATGCCGTCGCCAACAAAGCGTCCGGTTGCCGGATCAATTGTCATCTGCTGGCTGAGCATGGTTTCCCCGAGGGTAACGTTATAGTTGCCGACGAGTTCTTTCATGTTGCCGATCAGTTCTTCCCAGCGTCCGCCGGTCTGTCCCTTAATCTGTTCGGCGACTTCGTCCGTATAGGGCTTGCCTGCCAGGAACGCGATGTTGGCGAGGTTGCACCAGGTGGCGAAGTAGAAAGCTTTTTCGATTTCGAGATTGAGCAGTGAACGGTCGTGAGCGCGAACGGCGTCCATGAAGTTTTTCTGATGAGTTCCGTTGCCGCTGTTGCCTTTGAATTCCCGAATGACTTTACCATCGTTGTCGACCGCAACCGCAGAGCCGCGCTGTCCGCGAAGCTGTCCGCCTTCGCAGTAAATGACGTATCCGGAACCGGCGCCAACGTGCTTGCCAGCGCTTCTGGAACCAGGCGCGTCTGGAACGGTGGAAAGTCCAAGAACAATCGGGACGTTTTTCGTTTCAAAGTAAACGAAATGCAGGTTCGGGGTTTCGCCGGCGTCGTTGTAGAACAGTCTGGCGCCGCCGCCCATGATGGATTTCGGGAATGTCATCGTGTTGAGCGTGTTGTTGACCGCGTCGCCCAAAACGTGAACGCCCCAGTTGCCCATTTCGCCGGTTCCGGTGTTCCACATCCAGTGCCAGTCGTAATGGAAGTTGTTTCGATACAGCGGCAAATCCTGAGCTGGTCCGAGCCACGTATCGTAATCGATTTCAGCGGGAATCTGCATCGGCGTTTCGCGCTTTCCAATCGGCTGACGAATCGAATAATGATTGACCGCTACGGACTTCATCGCTCCCAGAGCCTTGTCTTCGTGAACGAATTTCTGAATCTGGGGCTGAATGACGTCGCTGAACTGCTGAGCGCCCATCTGGCAGATTTTGTCGTATTTGCGAGCGGCGTTGACAACCTGACGTCCTTCCCACGGCGTATGAGCCAAGGGTTTTTCAACGTAAACATCTTTTCCCGCCTGCATTGCCAGAATCGCGGCGAGGCAGTGCCAGTGGTCAGGCGTTGTTACAATGACAGCGTTCAGGTTATCGTCGTCAAGCAGCTTGCGGAAATCCGCTACAAACGCGGCATCGGGATGCTTTCGACCGGTGTTTTTGGCGCGTCCCATATCAGGGTCGGCGAAGCCTGTGAAATCGATGTTCTGACACGTTCTTTCGAAATCGCCCATGTCCTGACCGCCGCGAACGCCGCAGCCGATAACCGCCATGTTGACGCGGTCGTTGACGTTTTGGGCTGAAATTCTGCCGGGCATGGCAACGGTTGCCGCGGCAGCAAGCCCGGCGCTGACGCCGAGAAATTGTCGTCGAGTAAAGTTTTTCATGATAGTATTACGGAGAAAAAAGGGGGGGAATGTATAAAAAGCTGCTAGCTGTTAGCTACTAGCTATTAGCTTGTGCATTTTTTAAACTAAGCTGAGCTTTTAAAGCCAGAGGTTAACATCAAAAGCTAGGAGCTAGGAACTAAAAGCTGACTCTAATTCTTCTATTATAATTAAAGATAATATTATTTGCAATAGGGGCTTTAATGGGTTTTCAAAGTCAAAATATGTGTTATAATTATTAATAGAATGGAACAAACCCCTGAACTGTACAACAGCCGATTTATGAAAGCCGTCCGCGGCGAAACCGTCGACCGTCCTCCGGTATGGATGATGCGTCAGGCGGGAAGATATATGGCGGAATATCAAGCCGTTCGGGAGAAAGTCTCGTTTCTGGAACTGTGCCATAACCCGTCGCTTTGCGCTGACGTCATGGTTACCGCCGTCAATAAACTGGGCGTGGACGCCGCAATCATCTTCTCGGACTTGCTGCCGATCCTCGTTCCGCTGGGGTTCTCTTTGGAATTCGGTCCCGGACATGGTCCGATAATTCATAACCCGGTTAGCTGTCCGGAAGATTTGAAGCGGGTTATTGAGCTGGAACGTCTGGACGAGCTGGATTTCGTTATGGAAACCGTAGTTCAAACGCGGCGCCAGCTACCGACAAACATCCCATTAATTGGCTTTGCCGGCGCCCCGTTTACTCTTGCCAGCTATATTCTGGAAGGCGGCGCAAGTCGTTCGTTTACAAAGACTAAACGATTCATGTACCTGTATCCGGAAGCATTTAGCGATCTGATGGGGACGCTTTCCCGAGCCGTCGTTCTCTATCTTAAAGGACAGATCGCCGCCGGAGCGCAAGTCGTTCAGCTGTTTGACTCTTGGATAGGTTGTTTATCTCCTGCAGAATATAAAACTTACATATTTTCTCACGTTCATGCACTTCTTGACGAAGTTGAGCATTTTGCGCCAGTTATCCATTTTGGAACCGGGAATCCGGCTTTGATCCCGCTCATGACTCAGGCGGGGGGAACGGTTATCGGGGTTGACTGGAGGGTTGACTTGTCCGACGCCTGGGATTTAATCAACGCCAACGATGGCGGACGCCGCCGATCCGTCCAAGGCAACCTTGACCCCGCCGTCCTTCTAACCACTCCGGAAGAAATCGCCGCTCAGACTGTCGCCATGCTTGACAGCGTTCGTTCTCGACGCGGTTTAATCGTCAATTTAGGACATGGAATTATAAAAGAAACGCCTGTCGAAAATGCGATAAGTTTCGTCAAAACTGTCCGAAACTACCGATAATTCTGATTTTTTTCTTTTTTTTGTTGAATTCTATTCTATTATCCGGCCGATAAGAAAAATTGGAATACAGGGAAAGAGTCCGTGTATTCCCCCATGATTATCTTCAGCTTTTGGCAAATAGAGGAAAATTTGTCGTCCCGAAAAGCTGGTTTCCCAAAAGAAATCATGGTTTTAATGGGTATGTTTTAATTTTTTACAGTCACATAAGGGACCGAGACATGGACGTAAAACAATTTTTCAGGAAGAGGTTAGTCGCATACGTGGCGGCGCTATTGTCCGTAGGACTTTGCGGACTGCCACAGGCTCGCGCAGACCAGAACTATCAGCCTGATGTCAGCGTTGGCGGTACAATTACCGGCACAAAAGACATCTCCGAATACGGCGTAGCTGAGGGTAATGGTTACACCGCGACCTTCAAAAACCCTGATGGCAACATGGATGCCACAATTCAGGATTGGAATGTAACCAACAATGCGACGCAAAACACGTACAAGGAAGCTACGTACGACGGAACATTCTATTATGACAACCAAGGGGAAGACGGAATCATCTGGAGAAATGGCAAACTGGTATTGGCAGCTCCAGCGGATTCTACCACTTCCGCCCCTCGCAACGTCAAAATGACAGTTAAGGGAACGAACGAATTTGGTTCTGGTCTTAACGTTGGCGACTGGGGCAACACGATGGGACCGGAATACAACATGCTTCCCATCAAAGCCAAAGAAGTTGACGTTCTGTTTGGCAGCATGAACGACGGCAATTCCGAAGATCAATACGATGGAACTACCGGCGCTTATGCGGAAGTTACCTTCGCAACGGGCAGCAACTCCCACTTCTGGGGCGGCGTACAGTTCGGCGGTCAAGACGGAGCCAATCTTGTAGGCGATTCCGGAAACACGAAAGTCGTCTTTGAAGAAGGCAGCACAACCACCTTCGAAAACCAAAACACCTACTTTGGCGGCGGCGGATGGAATGCTAACGGCGTAAAGAACGGCGGCAACGCTGACGTTACGTTCAAAGGAACGACAACGTTCAATCAGCGAGCGGTCTTCGGCGGCGGCGCCAGCGTCCCAACCGGAGAAGGTCGTGTTAAGGTCGGCAACAGCGACGTTCTCTTTGAAACCGGAACGAACTACTTCACTGGAAAGAATGCGACCTATGTCGATTCCCAGGGACTCGCCAACCAGAAGAACTACTACGGCGTTTACTTCTCCTCAATCGGAGGCTTGGACGGTCTGGCTGAAGGCGGAACGGCGAACGTTACCTTCAACGGCGGTACGAATACGTTTGATACTGAAGTCCACTCCGTTGGCAACTACGATTTCACTCCTTACGGCGACATCATTCGCAGCAAGGACGACTTCGACGTAACCTGGGGCGGAAACAGCAATATCCTCGTAACCGGCGGCGACAACAAGTTCAACGGTCGTTCGACCTTTGGCGCTCCCAATGGTACGTCCACTTTGAACTTCAACGGCGGTCGAACCCAGTTTAACGGAACTGTTCGCTCTGCCAACATGGGCAAAGGCGACATCTTGAGCGAAGATATTCTGGACGGCGTTCCGTTCTCCGAAATCAACACGAACTACAACGGTCAGGATATTCCGTACGTCTACTTTGGCGGTAAAACTCTTACCGACGAAGATGTAAACTACTGGAACAACTACTACGACTCTCCGGGACACGACGCATTCCAGATGTCGACCAGCGATTACGATCATACCGCTCCGTCAATCAACGTTAATCTTTCCGGTCGAACAAAGGTCGTCCTCAATACAACCGGTTTTGTTGGCGGCGCTGACTACAAACAGCTCGACGGTTCCGTTGACATTGAATTTGAAAATAACTATACAGACTCCCTGTATAAGGATTTCACCTACGGAGAAAACGACGGCGCTGAATCGCCCAAAGATCACAAGTTCACTGTTGACTACACCCGTTTCAACACGAACGCGGACACGGCTGACACAGCTATCGGCGATTATGAAACTGGCAAGATTGATGAAACAGACGCCTATACTCACAAGCTGATTAAGGACGACGCCGGTTCCGGAACGTTCACCGTTGGCAAAGGAGCTGAATTGCGTTTGGGTCTTTACAACACGACGCAGCTTTACAATGCGCCGAAAGTATACCTCAGCCCGGATAATATTGAAGAAACCGTTACTCCGGAGAACGTTGGCTACACGACCAACAGAAGCGCTCAGGTTCAGTTGATCGGCAACACGTCTACGTTCACCGCGAACGAGACCACCCTTTACTTCACAATTGATCCAAATAAAACATATTGCCTTAACAAAGACGGCGAAGAGGTCGAACGCCTCAATGTTGCTCGAATTTCCTTCCAGGAAATCAACATTGACAAGGATACAAAACTGTATCTCTCCGCTGCCTATCAAGGAACTTTATGCCATGAGTTGATTGGCGAAGATGGCAAAGACAAAGAGTTTTACTCCATCGAAGCGTTCCACGATACTGACGGAACTCAATTGAATATCGACCCGGAGATCAACAACATTGGCGGAAAGCACCTGTTCTACAATGTTGGAGTCGAAGGACTTGCCGATCCCGACGCCGGAACTCCGAACGTACCGTTTGTAGACAAAGCTCGTCTGCACGTTACCTATCACGACCCGCACTCGGTTGTTGCTGATGGAAACCTCGGTCACAACATGGATAATTATCTGCACGAACTGTGCTATCAGCAGGAAGATGATTATCAGGAAGCCCTGGAAGACATCTGGAACAGCGACGACAAGATCGAAGCTCAGGAAAAGTTTGACGACCTGGCTGGCGGAATCTACGGAGATTGGCTCAACGCTCAGGTTCAGCGACAGATTGGATTCAACAACATGCTCGCCAACCGTTTGGTTACGGACGACATGGGACTGTGCCAGTTCTGCTGCCAGAGCCAGTGCGCTCAGTACTCCTCCGATTGCGAACCGGGCTGCTACCAGTGCTGCGCCAGACGCCAGTGCGAATTCGGCGGACGCATTTGTGGAAAATATCCGCGCTACTGCGAACCGCGACGTTCCATCTGGGGTTCCTACCTGGGCAACTATGGCGATGGACTTTACTGGAAAGGCTTCACCAAATACCACGAAGAATCCACCGGCATGGCTGTTGGAATTGAATGGAAGAACGTTTGTTGCAGAGTCTTCGGCATGTACTTCGGATACTCCACCTCGGACATCTGGCATACCAACTCCGCTCGCGGCA
>JAFZAL010000157.1 GCA_017557195.1 Thermoguttaceae bacterium
ACTATCTCTTATTCATCTTTTAAGGTACAATGTCTGTTCCGCCAAATTGTCAAAGGTCATTTGTTGATTGGCGACGTCTGTCGCACAAACAACGGGGGATAATATAGCGCTTTTCAAAATCCCGTCAATGGGGTAGACGGAAAAATTTTCGAAAAATTTTAAAAATCTTAATTCGGGCTATAAATTAGCGCAAGCGACCAACGGGAGCGATTATAATACGTCTCACGCGGAAGCGCGGATTGGGAGCGGCGCCTCGCCGCCTACTGTCTATTGTCTATTCCATACTGCCTGTTGATTACAATTCTGTGGATTCAGGTTCATCAGCGGGAGCAGGTTCATCAGCGGGAGCAGGCTCATCAGCGGGAGCAGGTTCATCAGCGGGAGCAGGCTCCTCGGCGGGAGTAGGCTCTTGGGCAGTGGTAGGAGCTTGGGCGGGAATCGGAGCCGTTTCAGGCGCATCTACTATTACGTCTCCACCGCAGGCGCCACAATCAAAGGGGGCAGGAGCAAAGCAGGGATCAACGCAAGGATTGCAGAAGCCAACGCGGCAACGCAAAATCGGGCAGCAGGGTTTGCAAACAGGCGGACAAACGGGAGCGCAAACGGGCGGACATGCGGGGACGCAAACAGGCGGGCAAATGGGCTTGCAAACAGGTCGGCAAACGGGCGGGCAAGCGGGGACGCAGACGGGCGGGCAAATGGGCTTGCAAACAGGTCGGCAAACAGGCGGACAAGCAGGGACGCAAACAGGCGGGCAAACAGGAACGCTGCAAACTGGAGCGACGTCGCAGCATACCGGAGGCGGGCAGCACGCTCTGTGGCAGAATCCGGCTACTGAAGTTGAAGAAATGCTTGCAAGAAGTGCAATTACGGCTGCCATCACGGCAACAACTCTGGTTTTTGAGCTAAAACTCATAATAAATCCTTTCCTTTGCAAAAATATGGATTATAAAAACGAATGTCTGATCGACCATCCAAAATGGTTTATCTTTTTATCACGTCTTAACCACAAAAACAAGAACGTCACAACTTGGCAAAGTTCCGATTAGGTAATTTGTGATAAACAGGTTGTATTTGACAATTTTAACTATTTGTTAAAATGAATCGTTATTACTATAACTTAATGCTTTGAACAAATTACATAAGTTATAATTTTTAAATATTATAGTATAATTATAAAATGCAAGGGGGACGAACGGAATATTGGGGTATTTTTTTATCTTTGAAACAATATTTCGAAAAGATTTTTGAAACCAATGTTAATATAGCTAAAATAAAGAAGGTAGGCAATTCCAAAAAAATGATCTGTTGAGACATTAGGACGTTAGCTAAATACGTATTACTCCTGGGGCTAAAGCGCCCCGGAGCGTCACATTTTGTAAATGAATATCTTGCGTTTAGATTTCTAGCAGCGCAAAACGTCAGAGCCTAACTCACAACGGTTTAACGGTAAAGCGCACCGTCGCGTTATTGACCGGCGGGAGGACGACGCCGAGGCGTTTGGAGCCTTTGAGTCCGCCCTGGTCTTCGTTGCACAGTTCAGACGTAAACTCCCAGTCCAGTTTCGTTTCCTTGCCGGACGCGTCAACGGTCGTCGCCTCGACTTCAACTTTGAGCCGATAATCGTCTTTGCCGACAATAATCGCGTCGCCGTCGCGCTGGGCGTCCCAGATGGTTGTCAATGCGGAATCGAACGGCAGCTTCGCCTCGCCGTCAAGCTGGAATTGGTCGGTAATTGTAATGACGTTGTTCTTTCTGTCGTAAACGAACGTTCGTTCCAGCTTTTTCAACTCTTTAACGGCGGGATAGCAGGACTGGTATTCAAAGGCGAAGACGTCTTTTTCGTCCGAGAATTCGTCTTTGACGACAACGCCTTTGGAATTCCCGCCGGTCGCCTGAAGCTGACCGTTGATCATGGGAACCGGATGTCCCCAGGAGTTGATAACGCGGCTGACGTATCGCTGACCGCTGAACGTGCGTTTCGTGTAGACTTCCCCGCCGACGTCCATGAGGATGGGTTGACCGTGATAAACAATCGTATAAGAACCGACGTCGTTGTGGTTGTGGAATTCGGCGTTGTGTCCTGCTTTGACCGCTGCGGCAAGTTTGTCCCAGTCTTTATCGCCAGGCTTTTTGGCGACGGGGTCGGCGCAGGGACGGCAAACGAGAATCCCCGCATTGTTGAAGTAGTCTCGAATCGGAACGCCCACCGGCTTGAACTCGGTCGAAAAATGCGTATTGAGCGAGTACATCCCCTTGAGCAGGTACGCGCCGGCGGAGACGTTGGCAAGTTCGGCGTCGTTGTATTCCGGAACCTCCCAGCCGTAAATATGCGCCAGAAAATTAACGTACAGAGTTGGGGCTTTGGCGCCAACGCCGCAGTCGGCAAACGCCGGAGAAATTCCAGACATGATCTGAATTCTCAGCGGGAATTTGGAAAGCGTCTCGCAGAACTCGGTATCCATGAGGTTGATTTTGTTACTCGTTGCGCGGCGAATCGTTTCCGACAGACGGATATAATTCCCAAATCCGTATGACCAGTAACCCAGCCCTTCGGAGCAATAGCCGTCTGGCGTAAACCCTTTGATAAACGCAGCGCTGTACTTTTCGGCGGCGGCGATATACCAGGCGCGTCGAGCCGGGTCGTCAATGGCGGCTAACGCTGCGCCGCACATCCCTGCGTGACAAACCGCGTTCCAGTTATTCTCTCCGGTAATCCACCACAACGGGCGGAACTTGCCGGTTTTGATGGCGGTTTCGTACGGCTTGAAGTTGCGGCGTTCGAGCGTTTCCAGCAGCGTCTGGCGAACTTCCGGCGAGAGTTTGTCGCCCAGGATGTTGTACGCCGTCGCCAAGTCCCAGGAAAGAGCGCTGGAAACGAGGTCAACGTTCATTCCCGTCCCGTTGAAGTTCCCGTTGCCGGGATCGTGAGCGGGCAGAACCCAGGATTTCTCCTTGCAGACGTCCAGAAGGAAGCGTTCCAGTTCCGGGATAAAGCGTCCTTTGTTTTCAATGCATTCCGCCACGACAAGGGGAGCCAGACGCCCATGACGAGCCGAGATGACTCTCTGGCAGTTTGTTCGGTTTCCGTTCCGGGAGAATTCCAGGTACAGATCGTCCGGCAGTTCCGGCATCGGGGTTTCGAGAATCTTTTCCGCCTGTTTGATAACGGAAGTTCCGTTCCCGGTTTGAGCAATCGCCGCCCAGGCGTCGCGGTCGGAAATCGGCGGCAAGATGGATTCCGGCTTTTCGGGAATCATCTTGACAATTTCCAGCGCGCGAGCGTCCAGAGGGTTGTCGGGAGACAAGGCGAATTCTTCCGCGAAGCATAGCGGAGATAACAAAAACAGCGCAACGACAGCAAAAAAGACGCGTTTCATGGCAGGGTTCCAAGGGGGGAAAGGGGTGGAATTGAAACAGTATCCGAACAAACCCATCAAAAGCGTTTGTCCGTTTGAATAATCTTGATGCTTTTACTATATCAGACCTTCAAAAGAATTGCAAGCATATCAAAAGAAAAATATATGATTTTTAAAAAACAACGGCTGAAAGAATGAGTATTCTCTCAGCCGCAGAGTTTATTGCTCAATCAGCTTTACGCCTTTATCTCAGGTGAAATGCGCCAGCCGGGCAAGGTATTTCCCAAGAATGTCGAATTCCAGATTGACTTTACTGCCAACCTTGAAATTGTGGAAATTGGTATGCTCGAAAGTATACGGAATAATAGCTACCTGAAACGTATCGTCCGTCGGGTTGCAGACGGTCAGCGAAACGCCGTTAACTGTTACAGAGCCTTTGTCGACGGTCATGTATCCGCGCTGAGCCATCGCCTTGTCAAACGGGTACTTAAACGTGAAATACCAGCTCCCTTGAGCGTCTTGGATGTCAATGCATTCCGCCGTCATGTCGACGTGTCCTTGAACGATGTGCCCGTCCAGACGACCGTTGATCGGCATGCTGCGTTCCACGTTGACTTCGTCTCCGACCTGTAACAAACCGAGATTGGATCGCTCCAGAGTCTCTTTCATGGCGGTGGTTGTGTACGTGTTGTCGTCTATAGAAACAATCGTCAAACAGACGCCGTTATGAGAAACGCTCTGATCAACTTTGAGTTCGTTTACAAACGAACAGGTAAGCGTGAAATGAACGTTTTCCTGCTCTTTGACAATCTTGACAACGCGGGCGGTTTCTTCAACGATTCCTGAAAACATGGCTTTCTCCCGTTAGTTGCCTGAGATGACCTGCGGTCCGTCTCCGGCGGTTTTTTCATAGTAGCCGTTTCCGGCTCTGACGTATTTTGTAAACCCTTTCTCCCCAATATTCTTGTCGCTAAGCATATCTCGTTCCGATTTGACGGGAGCGAAATTCCCCAAAATTCGATGAACGGGCTTGCCGCAATCCGGACAGACCGTCAGATCCGGTTCCGACAAATACTGCAGAACCTCAAATTCTTCAGGACAATCTTTTCCCTTTTCTTTATCGTGAACGTATTTGTATAAAGGCATATAATTAAACCAGAGCGTTTGTTAGTTAGGAGTGAGGGGTGAGGAGTGAGGAGTTTAGGGAGGCGCAGACAATAGGCTTTAGAAGGGACAAACCCAAAACTACTGCCTACTGCCTATTGCCTACTGCCTAAATCATTCTTCCGGAGCCGGGACGACGTTTTCAACAGCGTTTTCGATAGCGTCTACCGCTTTTTCAACGGTATCAGCAGCTTTTTCAACGACAGCGTCAGCGGCTTTTTCAACGGCAGTTTCGGCAGCGTCAACGGCTTTTTCAGCAACGTTTTCGACGGCTTCCGCAGCTTTTTCAGCGGTTTCTTCAACAGCGTCGGCAACCTTTTCAAGCGTGGTTTTCGCTAACGAGGTTACGTCGATAACGCTGAGCGTATACGGCTTGTCGTGAGCGGCGTTGGTCAGTCCGGGGAACGTCCAGTCGAAGTTCGCCATGATCAGTTTGCCGTCGCGAACGATGCATTCCGCCGGTTGGTCGAGAGAGCCATCTGCTCCATCGGTGTCCGGGTTGATCCAGAGGATGTTCAGATTGCCGTCTTTGTCGAGCGTACGAATCGCGTTAGCCTGAGAATCGTCAATGTAAATCAGGTCGGTAACGCTATCGTAGAAAATGCCGTCGCAGCACTGGAAATCGTCGCGATCAACAACGACTTCAACGGTCGGTTTGCCTTCTTCGTCGAAGGTAACCTTGCGAATAACGCCGTCGCCGAAGTTGCCGAAGTAAATCGCGTCCCACGCCTTGGTCATGCCGTCAGCGCCGGAGAAGTCTTCGCGGCCGATCTTCTTAACCGGGGCGGTAACGATCAGGTGAGCGTCGCCAGCCTTGGCGTCGACTTTAATGACTTCGTTGTTTTCCAGAGCCTTTTTGATTTCTTCGCGGGTGAACTTCCAAATGCCGCCGCGTCCGAATTCGTCGCCCTGAGTCGGAACAACGGTGTCGGTGATGTACAGGTTGTCGCCGTCCCACAGCAGAGCGTTGGCGAGGTTGAGACCTTCAATTACGACTTTGACGTCCGGATTGCCGTTTTCGTCAAAAACGACTTTGCCGTTTTCATCTCGCGCAACGCGCAGAATTCGAGAAGGAACCTGTCCCTGCGGATCGGTGGAGAAACGCTGGTTGTCACAGACGTACAGGTTTCCAGACGGGCAGATGTCAATTCCCATCGAACCAATCTTGCCGGTTTCCGGGTGAGTCGGGTATTCCATGATCTTTTCAACCGTTC
>JAFZAL010000158.1 GCA_017557195.1 Thermoguttaceae bacterium
AGAAACGGAGGATTCCGGCAGCGTTTCCAAACTCTTGAATTCTTCGCCGTTTAATCCGCCAAAACCAGCGTTAAAGTCGCGAGGAATCGGAACGCTTGTCGCTTTTTGAGGCGATTCCAAAACGATGCTGTGAGATATATCTTTAGCTGTCTGATCTTTATACGTTGTGGATGAATCGTAATTGGAACGAGGAAGCCCGCGAGAGCCTTCGGAAATAGGCGTGCGGGTTTGAGCCTGGGGCGCGTTTGAACTGGCTTTTGCCAGGATTGCGGTCTCTTTAGCTCGAATATAGTTATTGGGACGATCTGACGTAACAGGTCGAATCTGGTCAGGAACGGAACTGACGGACTGTTCCGGCATTTGATTGCTCAGTTCCGTCAGCGCAGCGTCGTTTTGCAGATTGAGAATCGTTGGATCGTAAATTGTCGGGCGAATCGATTCCGTTTCTCCGGCTTCCAGAACAACCTGGGAAGAATCCGCAATAATGGCGGTTTGCTGACCCATCGACCCGAAGTCCGACTGCGGCTGTTCATGCTCAACCGCAGAAATCTGAGGTTCATGCTCTGGAAGAGGAACGCTTTTATGCATGTTGCTGGGATTGAATTCCGTATTGTACGTTCGACTAAGGTCAGGCTGAACGTCTTCCGTCGGCGTTTTGAGTTCGTTTACCGATATTGGCGAAACATTGGGAATATCCGACAGCTCGGGCGAGTCTGGCGTTTGAAATTCGTGTTCAATCGACGAATTAAAATCGTCTGCAGACGGCTGCGATTTTTCATCGTTGAATTCCTGTTCTTCCGCCGGAGACGTTGGCGTGAGTTGTTCAAAGCTGTCTTGAACTTCAGGCGAATCCAGTCGGCTTTCTGAATACCCGGAAACAACGCGGGGTTCCTGAACCGGCATCGGGACTGGCTCTGCTTTATCAACGTCGGGGAAAAGACGATTTTCAGCCAGACTGGTTTTTAATAAAATAAACTTGTCGTGTACATAGGCAAGTAAAGCAATATGAGCCAATACGCTGAGAAAAAGGCAAAATTGTATTCGAAACAGCCATTGAGAGCGTTTTTCAGACAAAACGGCGTCGTACGCAGCATTTGAGTTTTTGACCCTGCGGTTTGACCCTGAAATGGCGTTATTTGACGAAACGGTCGTTTCTGGCGCTTGTCGGTTCATTTGATTTCGGTTTGACGATGTTGACGACTATTTTCTCGCTTTAGCGGTTACACAATAATCTGTTATTCCTACTTCCCGGCAGGCGTCAATACAGAAAAAAATCGGTTCAAAACGACAATCCCGGTCTGCTCGAACGATAACGTTGTTTTTGGTTGGATTGCTGTTCCAGTGGACTTTAAGAGCCTTGATTAACTCGTCTGCGGAAAGCTGATCTTCCCCGATAAAATACTCGCCTTCGGAATTGATATTGATAATAAGCTCCTTGGGCTGTTCAATCAAAGGCTTCGCGATGCTGGTTTCAGGAATGTTGATGTCCATGCGCCGTTCTTCCTCTGAAAACTGCGACGATATAAGGAAAAATATAATCAGCAAAAACACGACGTCAATCAACGGCGTGAGACTCAGGTTTGCCAACGCTTTGCTGTGCGGTAATTGTATCATCTTTTTAATTTGAAAATTATTAACTGAGGCAGTAGTAAGTTTTGAGCGTTAGCGCTGTAAACGTTAAACGCATCTATAGAAACTTCCTTTTTATATTATAGTATAAAAATTTGTTCTTTGCAATAGTCCAAGAGCCTTTATTGATGAAATTTTATAACAAAATTAAAATGAAAAGTTGGATTTTTCCTCCCGGGGGGGTCGATATTTTGTCATAATTATGTATAATCCCCATTGTCGCTGTTTGAGCGCGGCGCTAAAATAATGCGGAATTCGGAATGCGGAATTCGGAATTACGCAAGCGCTCATCTTACTAAGCGCTAAGCGCTATTAATCACCAATCTCAAACCCATGTCCGAAACCGCCGAAGAATTCCGTAATCGACTTATTAACCAATATAACGAAATAGCGCGTCTGGCAGGGGCTTTGGCGCACGAAATCAAGAATCCGCTGTCAACCATTCGCCTTAATCTTGACTTGATGGCGGAAGACCTCACGCCTCCTGAAACCCAGAGAGAGCGGCGTACTGCGCTTAAACTGGAAACGGTTCGCAATGAATGTAAACGTCTGCAAAATCTTCTGGACGAGTTTCTTTCCTATGCCCGAGCGCGAAGTTTGCAGCTGCATCCCGGCAATCTCAACAACGTAGTTCAGAGCGTTTTGGATTTCTTTATGCCAGCGGCTGTGGAGTCTGGAATTGATCTGTCTGCCTATCTTGCCAACGATCTGCCGACGGTTATGCTGGACGACGAATCTTTTTATCGCGCCCTGCTCAACCTGCTCATTAACGCTCAGCAGGCAATTTGCCATAGCGCTGAAAAGAACGCGTCTCAGAACGAAGCGGCGTCTCAAGACGTTAAAACGGAAAACATCGGGAGAATTACGGTTCGGACCAGCGCTGAGCCGGAATCCGTCGTTTTGGAAATTATCGACGACGGTCCCGGCATGAACAAGGCGGTGGCGCAAAAATGTTTTGAGGCGTTCTATTCCACAAAACGCGGAGGCTCCGGTCTGGGCTTGCCGACCGTAAAACAGATTGTCGAAGCCCACAACGGCAAGGTGGAAGTTCAAACCGAGGAAGGAAAAGGAACCCGGTTTATCATCACGCTCCCCACGCTGGCGAGAATAAGCTGACGCGTCAATAAAAAAAGCGTCTCATTGAGACGCTTGCGCCAATTGATAACAGCTATTTTTTGATTATTCCTTGTCTTCAACAAAGTAGACAATTTCACAATTCGGCAGCGCTTTTTTGAGCTTTTCCGCCCCTTCTTCCGTTATTTTTGTTCTGGAAATATGCAGCGTTTTGAGAGTTGTAAGCTGTTCCAGAGTTGACAAACTGGCGTCGGTAATGACGGTTCTGCCCAGATGAAGGAACTCGAGTTTTTTCATCTGATTCAGTTTCGCAACGCCCGCGTCTGTAACGCCGGTATTGTCAAGATTGAGCCAGGTCAGCTTCGGCATTTTGAGAATGGCGTCTATAGCGACGTCGTCAACTTTGGTTGAGTACAAATTGAGTTTGCTCAGTCTGGGAGCGGAGCTGACGTTTTCCACGCCCTGATTGCCAACTGCAGTTGAGGAAACGTCCAAGTCCTTCAATTCCGGCATGGCTCCAAAATACTTCATGCCCTTGTCTGTCAATTGGGTTGACGCCATGCGAACACGCTGAATCTTTGGGCTTTGTGCAATGCAATAAGCGCAGTCGTCGCCGGTTTGAGTTTCCGAGATGAGAATCTGCGTTACGTCCGGATAGGATTTTAAATATTTTGCTCCCTTGTCGGTGAATTTTGTTTTATCCATCTTGAGAATGTTCATTCTCTCCTTGACAGGATGGGTTTTCAAAATCTCGTCTGCGTCGCCGTTGGCGGGAATGGTCAGCGTCTGAATGCTTCCTTCCGGCGGCAGGTCGGGAACGAATTGAACTTTGTTGTCTGACTTGGCGCCAGAAAGCCCGAAATACTGCGGAAAAAACTTCGCACAAATAAAGGCTATCGCAACGCTGAAAACAACCAATAATATTTTTCTCGATTTCATGATAACATCTTCGCTTTACTTCTTGGTATCTTCATAACCTGCCGAAAAAAGACATTCGCTAAACGTTTCCATACTTATTGGAGTAACGATGTCTCTGTCTGCCGGTTCACGAACTTCAAAACTATTCCTTTGATCAAGCAGGAACAAATAGACAACAATTCTGTAAATTACATACCCCAAAATTGATAATCCCAGAATCGCAAGCGCCAATACTAAATAATCTATCGTCGACGTCTTTATCGGTGGAGCGGGAGCGCGGGTAACGTCCACAATTTCACCGATGTTTTCATCGATATATTTCATGACGGATTCTGGAATTCGAAAATTAATATAGCGATTCATAACTAAATCATATCCGGTATAATTTAGCAGTGAATTCTCAACGCCAATAATCGCCAGCAGGTGAACAATATCGGAATCCAGATTGACGTTAACTGCCGGGATGTTAACAAAGCCGAATTCAATGAGCGTTAAATTCATATTGTCTTCAAACGACGACAAAAGCCAATTGTCTAAAAGATTGTTTGGAGAATCCTGCGGTTTATTTCGTTTTAGAAAAACATAAGAATTTGACTGCGAACGAATTAAATCGTCGATTTGCTTGTCCTTGTTGTCCTTTTCAGCATAGCTGTTTCGAATGGCGTAAAGAATATCCGCAGTGTCTGTCGACTCGACATGTTCGTCGCTTGAAGCGTCTTCGTCGGTTTCTGTATTTTTCGTATCTTCAGTAGTTTCTTCAGCTTCGGCAGCGTCCGGATTTGCGGGAGCTTCGGGAGCTGGGGCGTTTGTATCGCTGCGGGAATCGCTGGTCGAATCCGCTGCGGCGTTTAACGGTTCATCGCTCAACGCCAATTGCGGAACTGCGAAAGCAAACGCAGCCAATACCGTTGTCAACGATATCAGAAGCGTAATCAATCGGCAGCGTTTATATAATTCAATCAGTCGATTGAACCAGGATTTCGGAACGAATAAAAACATTATGGGATGTCCCGATTTAAACATTCGGAACGCTTCAAGTTTAACTGGATATAATCTAACGGTTTATTCAAATAAATGCAATCGCTTCCTTGTTGGATTGACGACAAATTTCATCTGAACGTTCTATATCTATAGATATTATATCATAACATAAAAAATTAAAAAGAAAAGACGAATTGACATCATTTGACCAAAAAATAATAGAAATAATCAATTTGGTTCTTCATACAAGCCCGAAACAGACAAGACCTTAGAGCGTTCTTGGCGCTGGATCGATTACCGTCAGCGCCAGACGCTCTCCGCTATCGATTTAGATTCTATTCGGTTTTAGAAACATCCGTTCCCTTCGGTTGAGGAACAAACGTAACCAGCTTTGACTCGTCGATTTCGCCAGCGAGAAGCTGATGAGCCTGCTCAAACGATACGCTTATATGATTCCCGTAGTTGAGCCGAAGGAATCCGATAAAACCTCCATACCAAACGCAAATACGCCCAGCGCCAACAAAAAGGGAATTGCATTTAACGCCATTCCATTGGGCAATTGGTTTTGAATCATTCTGGATTTCAATCCCCCAAGAAGAATGTCCAACTCCAAAATGTTTACGGTCTTGTTTGTTACGATATAATGAACAACATGATTCGTTCTGTGGGTTATCAGATTCTATTACCTCTGTACATATTCCGTCAGGAGACCAACGACGTATAGTATTATCTAAACTGTACGATAGAATATTGCCGGTAGGAAGCTCTTTGGCATCGTAGACACAGCCTGTATGTCCTTCCAGAACCGCTTTACAAGTTCCATCAGGAGACCAAAGACGCAAGGTTTTATCCCTGCTCCACGAGAGAATGTCGCCAGAACGAAGTTCTATAGCGCCTATAATATCGTCTGTATGCCCTCTTAAAACCGCTTTACAGGTCCCGTCAGGAGACAGAATATACAAGTCGTAATCAAAACTATGATATCCACACCACAATAGAATATCGCCAGAACGAAGGGCTATAGCGTCCTTGGGCTTGCCGCCATTTTGCCATTTCAGAACCGCTTTACAAGCCCCATCTGGAGACCAAATACGTAAAGTATTATCTAAACTGTTTGATAGAATGTTGCCGGAGGGAAGCTCTATTGCGTCTATGACGTCATCATAATGCCCATACAGAGTCGCTTTATGAGTCCCGTCAGGAGACCAAATATGCAAGTCGTAATCCAAACTATTATATCCACACCACGAAAGAATATCGCCAGAACGAAGTTCAAGGACGTGCCAAACTATGCCTGAATGTCCTTCCATAGTCGCTTCACAAGTACCACGAGGAGTCCAAATAGATAACGTTTTATCTTTACACCAAGAGAGAATATTGCCTGAACGAAGTTCAAGGACTCCGCAGATATCGCCGGTATATTTTTCCTGAATTGTTTTATGAGAAATATTAGTAGCCCAAAGGCGCAAGGTGAAATCATTACTTAACGAGAGAATGTCGCCTGAACGAAGTTCTATAACGCTATTAACTTCGTCTGTATGTCCTTCCAGAATCGCTTTAAAAGAGCCGTCAGGAGACCAGAGACACAAGGTATTGCTACTACTGCTCTTCGAGAGAATGTTGCCAGACGGAAGTTCTATGACGTCTTCGAGGTTATACCCTTCCAGAACCGCTTTACAAGTTCCGTCAGGAGACCAAAGACGCACGGGATCCATCCTCCACGCTTCCGAGGCAATAACGCCGGAATCAAGTTCGATGGCGTCTCTGACCCAGTCTTTATGTCCTTTCATAACCGCTTTATAATTTCCATCTGGAGACCAACGAAGTAAGGTGTGATCACGACTCCACGAGAGAATGTCGCCTGAACGAAGTTCTTTGGCGCCCATAATCACGTCATCATGCGCTGACAGAAGCGCTTTGCACTTTCCCTCAGGAGACCAAAGACGTAAGATGAGATAGCTCCACGAGAGAAAGTCGCCGGAACTAAGTTCTATCACATCAAAAACAAAGTATTCATGATTCAAAACCTCTTTACACATTCCATTAGGAGACCAAAGACGCAACGTGTAATCTTTATCATTTTCATTTTGACTGAAATGACACCACGAGAGAATGTTGCCAGAACGAAGTTCTATGGCGTTCTTGATACGGTCTGTATGCCCTTCCAGAACCGCTTTACAAGCTCCATCTGGAGACCAAAGACGCAAGGTTTTATCATCACTCCACGAGAGAATGTCGCCTGAACGAAGTTCCAGGGCGCCATTAATACGGGCTGTATGCCCTTCCCAAACCGATTTACAAGCGCCGTTGGGAGACAAAAGGCGCAATTTGTCTTGTTCCTCTTTACTCCACGAGAGAATGTCGCCTGAACGAAGTTCTGCTTTAGAAGAATCATATGAACAATTAAGCACGGTTTTACTGTCCTTGCTGGCGTACCTCTTGCGAATGTTGTCTAAACTAAATTTTATGGCGCGTTCGAAACCCCCTTCCAGAACTCTGTTGATATCGTCTGTCTGCTCATTCAGAACCGCTTTACAAGCTCCCGTTTCCAAATCCCATATACGAAGTTTATTGTCGGCTTCACTAGTCAATGCATCGCCGTTGGCAAGAAGTTTTACATCATTGCCTGCGTTCTCGATTACCAGTTTGCATGGATCGGGGCAGTATTTCACAGGGCGTTTGATCTTATTAAGCCAGAACCAGTCGCAGGGAGAATCGCCGCCTTTCGGGTTGAGCCACTCTTCAGCCGCTTGTGTAACAGGGCAATCGTCGGCAATCTCTGTTGCAATCTGAAGCATAATCTTGTATGCAGGATTGTCTTCTCTGTTGCGGCGTAAAAAGTGAGCGTTGCCGCGAATGACGTCAAAATAAGCGTCGCTGTCTTTTAAAATGCGCTCTAACTTCCCTCTGAAAAGGATATAATCCAATATAACGCGTTCAACATTTCCGAATCGGAGTCGTTTCATCAAGAAAGCAAAATCCGACAAAACAGCCGCCGCATCTTCTTTCATGTTCGCGTTCATCAAATGTGACGGCAGCCACGTTAAAAAGTAACGCTGAAGCGCGTCCGGCTCCTCGTCGGTCCTCGTCGTCCATTGCAGAACGCCGGATTTGTAAAGTTCCAGCCCGCGGTTGGCAAAATCCTCGTTTGCTTCGTCGGGATAGATGCAATAATCCTCCGTTGACTTCTCGATATCAAAGCAATAGTCTTTAATGCTTTTGTGGAATGGAACAATCGTGTCTTTGTCAGTCGTACCGGAGTGAATAAAGAACGTTCCCAGCAACTTGAGTCGTTTATTGAATTCAGAATCGCGTTCGATTCCCAGGCAGTATTTCAGAACCCCGCGCGGAATCGGTTCGCACGACGTTAAAATATAACCCAGCATAGGACGAACGTTACAATCGTACAATTCGATATTATTGCCATAAAGATAGTTAAAGCGTTTGTGAATATACCCAAGTACGCCTGACGGCAAAGAGCGAATATCGTCAAGCGAAATCGAGTCTTCCGTCAGATCGCGAAAGACCATTTCCGGGTACAGGAACGTCCCTTCGGACTTTTCATGTAAAATATTAACCAGTTCTTCCGGATCGCCCTGAACGGTTATTCCTCTTTTATCAATTTCGTTGAGAATGTATTCTCGAACGTTGCTTTTGTTTTCTTCATCGGAAAATTCGATGGGCGAAAACTGAGTGAAATTCCGATTTACGGCGGAGTCGCTGTCTCGAGACGTGATGAAAAAGCATATCCATGACGGCAAATTATCAATGTTTTGACTGATAAGCGACGCGATTTCATTGCGACCGTCGACTGTCGCTTCGTCCAAAGCGTCCACAAGAATCCATTGAGTTCCATTATCCCCGTCAATATCGTTAACCATCTGATTGACAATAAGCGTTTTAAACAGGGTTTGCGGATCGCCTGTTTGCAAATTAATGTTATCCAGATTCTCTTTAAGATAACTCAGCAGCTTTTTCCGATATGAATTATTTGCCTGCGCCAGCTGAAAGGCAACGGACTTGACAAACGTTTGAGGTTTAAAAGATTCCGGTTGGTTGTATTCAATAAAATACGCCGCGCGAATTGCATAACAATAATTGTAATGAAGTTCTGCTGCAAACCGGCTTTTTCCAAACCCGGGACCTTTTCGGAGCCACAAAACGCGCTGAGACTCTTTGCGAACGGCTTCACCGCCTTGAACCAATTGTTCCTCGAACATTTTGAAAAGAGACTCGCGGCCGCAGAATTCATTGACGACGGTTTTCTCGGTTTCTTTTGTTTTCTCGTTGTAATGATAAATTATATCGCTATCGAGCTTTTTCAACCGACTGTTCATGTTCCATGGTTTAAGGAGGTTTTTCAGTTCAACGATTTCGTCGTAATACAGTCGGACGTTTTCTTCTTCCAGAAGTTTTGCAAGCTTTTCCAGATTCTGGTCAAGCCAGGTTTCGTCAATAGTATCCGCTGAGATATGAGAACTCCATTCCTGGAAATCCGTAATAAATTGATAGCTTTTCAAATACGAGGGATAGTTTGATTCTTCCAGCTTGACAGGGAACAGATTTCTGCCGCAAACGCCGATAGCAATGGCAATTTCATCCCGACAGACGCCGTTGGGTTTCATTGCTTTGCGGGACAAACAGACTATGACAACGTTAGACTCTTCGACGCCTTCGTATATTTTCCTGCGCCAGTCTTTGCCCTCTTTGATTTGGTCTGTGTCCAGCCAGACCGTATGACCGCGGCTTTCCAGATACGCCTTGATTTTACGAACGACGCTTTCGTTATTCGGCTCCGGATACAACGGTTTTCCAGAATTGTCTGTTACGTCGATTTCGTGTCCGTAGCTGATAAAGATTTTCAACGGTTTGGCGGCTTTTTCCATGATGACGTTGTTTGTAAAAGGTGAGGGAAACAGGGGATGCGCGGTTTTCAAAAATCTGATTATAATTGACTATATAATATAAACAAGTCAATTACAAGGGGGGGGGCTATTCCCCAAAAGAAACGCGACTTCCTTTTTGGGGATAACCGCTGTGATTTTGATAAAATCCAGGGGCAGCGTCCTCTCTTTTACGATAAACGAAAAAAACTGTCAAAAGGTAACAGGGAAAAGCGCGTTTTAGGTTGAATATTCAAACTTAAAGCGGGACAAAATTATTTTCCCCCCCGCCTTGCAATTCGAATTAAAAAGTGTATTATATAATTAAGAATAGTTATAAGCTGAAATGGCGAATTGCGGAACGTATCCGAAATCGAATTCCAGCCTGGCATTAAATCAAAGCAATCATGGAACCCTATTTCCAAAAATTATTCGCTGACCGAATTGGCGGCGCCAACTACGGAAAAGACACGTCTATTTATAAATTTGAAAAGATTAAGCGCGCCAAACGCAAGGCGTTGGCGGATCATCCGGAACGCGAACTGCTCGACTTCGGCATTGGCGAAAACGACGAAATGGCAGACGTCGCCGTTCGTAAAGTCATGGCGGAAGAAATCAACAAGGTCGAAAACCGCGGCTACGCCGACAACGGCATTCTGGAATTCAAGCAGGCGGCGGCTCGATATATGAAACGGGAATTTGGCGTTGAGCTGGATCCCGTTACCCAAATCAACCACTGCATGGGCACCAAAACCGCCTTGGCGATGTTGCCGGAATGTTTTATCAATCCCGGCGACGTTACCCTCATGACGGTTCCCGGCTATCCGGTCGCGGCTACGCATACGCGCTACTGCGGCGGCGAAGTCTACAACATGCCGTTGCTGGAAGAGAACAACTTCTATCCGGATCTGGATAAAATTCCAGCAGACATTCTCAAGCGCGCCAAGCTGATGGTTATCAACTATCCCAACGCCCCGACTGGCAAAACCGCCACGCCGGAATTCTTTGCCGAGGTTGTCGACTTCGCCAAGAAGAACGAAATCGTCGTCGTTCAGGACGCGGCTCACATGGTTTTGTGCTACGACAAACCGGCGCTGAGCTTCCTCCAAACGCCCGGCGCGATGGACGTCGGCGTTGAAGTTCATTCCATGTCCAAGGGCTGGAGCATGATCGGCTGGCGACTGGGCTGGGTCTGCGGCAACCCGCTGCTCGTCCGCGCCTTTGCAGACGTCAAAGACAACTCCGATTCCGGACAGTTTATCGCAATTCAAAAAGCTGCGTGCGTCGCTCTGGACAATGCGGAAATCCCGGTTTACACCCGCAACAAGTACCAGCGACGGCTTCGCAAACTCGTTGCAATGCTCAAAGAGTGCGGATTCCAGGTTAAGATGCCCGAAGGCACGTACTTCCTGTACACGCCCGCTCCCAAGGGCATGAAAGGCGGCGTTACGTTCGCCAACGCAGAAGCGGTTTCCCAGTACCTCATTACAGAGCAGTCCATTTGCACCGTTCCGTGGGACAACGCCGGCGAATTCCTCCGCTTTTCAACAACGTACCTGGCAGAAGACGAAGCGGCTGAAGATCTCCTGATGGAGAAGACCAAACAGCGTCTTCAGAATTTAGGACTTATATTTTAGTAGTTGTCAGTGGTAAGTGGTAAGTTGTCAGGACGCAAAGCGCCTCAAAAAACTTACCACATACCACTTATCACTTACCACTAACCACTAACCACTTTTCACAATCATGAAACAGATTCTTTCCTTTGCTTTGACGCTTTTTGCAGCGTCTGTTTTAATCGGCTGCGGTGAACCGACTCCGCCCAAGCATTACGACACCGAAGCGGACTGCATGAATCGCGGCGATCCTTCCCAGCAGGCGACCTGCTTGATCAATCTTGCCAAAACGAAGTACAAAGCTCAAGCGTACGGCATGGCTAGCGATTTGCTTTCCAAGGCCCTCATTTGCTGCGATCAAATCGCCGACCCGGCGGAAAAGTCCTCGTTGTTAAACGAAGCGGCTGACGTTTACGGACTCATTGGCGAAAGCTTTGGTCAGCGCAACGCTCTGAAAAAGGCGAGTCAGGCTATCGCTCAGCTTTCTGACCCCGATCAGAAGGCGAAAGGACTCATCGCCATGGCGGAAGCGCAGGTAAAACAAGACCTGCTCGAAGCGTCCAGCAACGCAACCAAGGCGTGCGAAATGATTCAGGACAACTTCCTGCCAGACGACAAGGCGCGAATTCTGCTTTCTGCCGCCCAAATTTATCAAACCGGCGGAGAAACCAACAAGGTTGAAGAAGCTCTTGACAAAGTCAAAGCTGTCGCGGACGCTCTTACAGAGGACCCACAAAAGATGGCGGATCTGTACGGACAGATTGCTGTCGCTCAACTTAAGATGGATCAGAAAGACGCGGCAACCGCAACCTTTGACAAGGCTCTGGAAATCGCCAAAGGCGCCAAAGAACTCGACGCCCGCGGTTTCGGTTTGATTGTCGTTGCCAATCAGGCTTTGAGCGCTGGTCAAAAAGACGTCGCAAAGAAGTTCCTCGACGAGGCGAAAAAGGTCGTCGGTCCGTTGCTGAAAGAAAAGTCTGACCGTGGCGCCGAACTGGAATCCGAATGTGAGAAACTGGCTGAAAAGCTGAAATAATGTTTCTGGGGAGCGGACATTGTCCGCGAAAAAAAATATGTACGTTATTTTAGGCGGGTAATACCCGCCCCCCGTAATCTTTAAAATTTTTCCTCCTCCCCCTTGACAGGAAACGAAAAATCTGATATATTAACCACCGCTTGTTTGAGAGGACTTTTTCTTTCAGACGGGTGAAAAAAGCCAAAGTAGCTCAATCGGCAGAGCACAGCTTTCGTAAAGCTGGGGTTGCGGGTTCGATTCCCATCTTTGGCTCTTTTTTTATTTCTGCGAGTTTCGACAGAAATCTCTGGAATTTAATAGCGATTTCAGATGTATGAATTGTGAAACTCGTTCTGATAAAAGCTATTGCATTGGAGAACTATATCTTGATTAGCAATCCTTACGATGTTGATCTGAAACAGATCGTTTTGCTCAACGGCGCTTTTGGTCCTCAGGAAATCGAAACAATCAGTCGTCTTATTGGTTCCAGCCACCCGAATTTCCGCATTTTCCGCGACGCTGTAGCTGAACTGGAAACCGAAACGACCAGCCCTGCCAGTTACGTTCGTTTGGGCGTTTGCCAGTACCTTTTGGGCGAATACAACAAGTCTCTGGCGTCGCTTAGCCATGGCGACGGAAGCGCGTTGGACAGATTCTATCAGGCGAAAAACTACTTCGCTCAAAACCGATATGAAGAAGCGGAAGAAAAGTATCGCGCCGCTATTATCGCCGGGTACGACAAGGACATCTGCAACCTGGGCATTGCCGAAGTTCGCCGTTACATGAACGACCTGGAAGGCGCGCTTCAGATTTTGGATTCCCTCACCGGACCGATTGAACATACGGCAGAATATCTGTATCAGCGCGGCGCAACCGCTGCCAAAATGGGCGCAGAAAGCGCTGAAATTATCACCTGGTATGAACGCGCTGTTGAAGCGAACGGAACTCACCCGGGCGCTCTGTTCGGCTTGGCGTTGGAAAACGACCGCCGCGGCAACGACGCTGCAGCTCTGCAGCTGTACAAACGCGCGGCGATTCAGTTCCCGTCTCACGTTGGTTCGTTGATCAACCTCGGTCTGATGTATGAAGATCGGGAAGAGTACGAACAGGCGGCAAAATGCTACGAACGCGTTCTGGAAGCGTTCCCCAACAACGAGCGCGCTCGTCTGTACCTCAAGGACACGCAGGCGACAGACGAAGGGTTCTTCGACGAAGACGCCCGCCGCAAGCGAGATCACGTTGCTCAACTTCTGGCAACGCCGGTTTCCGACTTCGAGCTTTCCGTTCGCAGCCGCAACACCCTCAAAAAGATGGGCGTTTACACGCTCGGGGAGCTTTGCCGATTCACAGAGCAGGAACTGCTGGGAAGCAAAAACTTTGGCGAGACGTCTCTGATTGAAATTAAAGACATGCTTCAGGCGAAGGGGCTTACTCTCGGTCAGACCGCTGGCGAAGCCCAGGATCGCGAACCGGCTCCGATTGACGACGATATGTACACGCCAGACGAACAGCTGCTCATGAACAAGCCGCTGACGTTCCTCGACCTGTCCGTTCGCGCTCGCAAGTGCATGGCTCGTCTGAACATTACAACGGTTGGCGAATTGATTCGCCGCACTCAGGACGAGCTTCTCGACTGCAAAAACTTCGGCGTTACCAGCTTGAACGAAATCAAAGGAAAGCTGGCTGAACACGGCTTGAAGCTGCGCGGAGAATGATGCTCGCGTTACAGCGTTTCTGACGCTGTATAAACAACATCTGGGGAACAGAGATTTTATATGTCTCTGTTCCCTTTCGTGTGTATTCCCGCCTTTTATCCCCCCCTACCCTTTTTGAATATCATGAAAAAGACTCTTTTAGGATTGCTGATCCTTGCTGTAACGTTTTTATCCGCCTCCGTTAAAGCTGATGAACCGGTTAAAGCAGACGATTCGTTTGACATTCGCGTTTTGACGTTTAACATTCGTCTTTCAACCGGAGAAATCGGGCAGCCGGAAGAATGGAAAAACCGCCGTCCGGGCGCTGTCGACCTGATTAAAACCAACGACTACGATTTCGTCGGAATTCAGGAAGCGATTCTCTCTCCCACCCGGGAAGAACTCAGCCAGGTTGACAATTTGAAAGCTGATTTGCCGGGTTACGACATGGTCTTTCGTTCTCGCGAAGTCAGCGCAGAACGGGGCGAAGGGACGCCGCTGCTGTACAACAAATCCCGCTGGATGTTGGACGAATCGGAATGCGGCGTTTTCTGGCTGTCGCCAACGCCTGACATTCCGGGTTCAAAATTTGAAGACGCTGCTTGTCCGCGCACCGTTTGCTGGGGACGCTTTATTCGTCTGGAAAATGGCAAGCCGACAGACAAGGCAGTTTACTTCTACAATACCCATTTAGATCATATCGGACTTCAGGCAAGACTGGAAGGCGCGATTTCATTGGCGGAATTCATCGCGAAAAGAAAGCATAACGACCCGGTGTTCGTTACCGGCGACATGAACTGCGCCAAAGACAGCGTCCCGATGCGTTACTTGGCGGGAACTAAAATAACCTCAACCGACCCGAACAAGAAAATCGAAATTAAGTCGCCGGTCCCGCTGATCGACGTCCACTCTGTTTTGCATCCCAATACAGACGAACAGACATACCACGACTGGGGACAAGGACATTTCAACAAACGCATTGACTTTATTTGGGCGTCGCCGAGCTTCAAGCCGGTTTCTTCTCGCGTTATTACCGAGAAATTCAACGGGCTGTTCCTTTCAGACCATCACCCGGTCGAAGCGACGGTGAAGTACTAATTCGGAATGCGTAATTACGCAAGCGCTCATCAAGGGGGGACATTGTCCCCCTTTTCGTTTTTATTCAAACAGACGCGAACCGACTCTGACCATGGTCGCGCCTTCCAGAATCGCCTCGTGGAAATCGTGACTCATGCCCATCGACAGTTCCGATAACGGCGTATTGAACGTTTCCTGAAGTTTGTCACGCAGCTGTCGGACGGCGGCGAACGTCTTGCGCGCTTCTTCTGGAGACGACCCCAGCGCGCCCATGGTCATCAAACCGCAAACGCGAATTCGCGGCAGCGACAGAGCGTATTCCATCACGCCGAAAAGGGCGTCCGGGTCAAGCCCGGTCTTGTTCTCTTCCTGCTCGTAATTGACTTCCAATAAAATATCCTGATACGGCTTTTCGGGAAAATGTTTTTCCAGATTCTCGGAAATAGCGTCCAGCAGACGAATGGAATCGACGGAATGAATCAACGCCGCGTACGGCAGAACGTCTCGGACTTTATTGGTTTGAAGATGCCCAATCTGATGCCATTTCACAGCGAGGTTGTCTGCCAGAGCCGCTTTCGCCTTGGAAACCAACAGCTGAGGGCGGGACTCGCCCAATTCCTGCGCTCCCTGTTCAATAAGCGCTTTGCAGACGGGATAATCAACGTATTTGCTCACCGCGACCAGACGGACGTCGCTGGGCTGACGTCCCGCCTTGAAAGCGGACTGAGCGATTTCGTCTTGAACGGCTTGCAGATTCTGCTTTAACTGTTCGGGAGTGGCGTGGGTATTCATATTAGAAATAAGTGGTTAGTGGAAAGTGGCAAGTAGCTAGTGGAATACTTACCGCTAATATTGCGTTCTTATGGAAATTACTGATAATAGTATAACCCTAAAAAATAAAAATCATACCCGGGGGGATTGCAAAATATTTGACTAAATAGATAATGTTAGATAACAACAAATGACAGTCCCCAATAATAAATCCTCAAATTATGAACGACTCAGATAATTTAGAACAAGAAAACAACGAACAGAACGCGCCCGAAACCGAGACGCCATGCGAGGACTTTTTATCCATGGCTCACGGCAGCGCTCAAACGCCGACAAGCTGTGCAACGTGCGGGAATCACGAATGTTCTCACAGGCAGGTTTCTGAGGAATCCGCTCTCGCGGCAGAACTGCTCGGCGCGCCGTCGATGGTTGTCTGGTCATTCATTATATTTATTGTCCCGCTGCTTGCTGGCATTGCCGGCTCATACAGCTTAAACCGATTCTACCCGCCCGCGGCAGAATGGAAAGCTCTCGTCGGATTTATCGCGGGTTTGATTCTGGGCGTCTTTGTCGCCTGGCTTATTCGAATCGCGTTCATGAAAGACAAAAGCGAATCGTCTGACCAGCCCTAAATCTTTCTTTCTCCCTCCTCTGTTGACTTTTGACGTTAAGATAGTGAATCCTGGTAAAATTTAACGTCAACTGGAAATATCTTAAAAAAAAACGATTAAAACGTCCGACAAATATTGTAACGTGAATAGTTATACCGGGAACTCCGGTGGAAAAATATTTTGTCGAAAACATATCGTTCCTTCTTTCGCGTTACATTCACGAGGGATGTCGAAAGGAGGGCAATTACAGGAGATTTTGATATGCGACGTTTTTTTGTAATGATTACATGTGCAGCGGCTCTGGCGTTTGGCAGCGTCGCACTGGCAGATAACCAGATGGTTGCGGATAACATCGAACAGGCGCTTGTTCAGAGCGCGGTTCTTGATGAAGCGGATCAGATTCAGGTTAGCGTTAAAGACGGCGTTGTAACTCTGGACGGAGTTGCCGCATCAAGTCAACAGCGAAGCCGTATTGAAAGCGTTGTCCGCAGAGTTCCTGGCGTTTATTCGGTTAACAACCACATGAACGTTGGTGAGATTCAGCAGGTTTCCGCTTCGATTTTGGAACAGGCTCCAGTTTCTTCTGCTGTTGGTCAGCAGCCTGGCGTAAGCATTCTTTCTGACGTTCCGCTTAGCGAAGCTCAGCCGACCCCGGCAGCTGCGGATTCGTCCGCTCCCGTTCAGTACGGAACGCCCCTTCCGATGACCAGCGGTCCGCAGTACGCCATGCCCGATCAGTACGGACAGCAGCACGCCGTTCGTTATGATCGCCCGTACATGCCCAACTACGCTTGGCCGTCTTACGCTGCGTATCCGAACTACGCTCAGGTTTGCTATCCGAAACAGTACAGCGCCAACGCTTGGCCGTACATCGGACCGGTTTATCCGTATCCGCAAGTTCCGCTCGGATGGCGCGAAGTTACCCTTAAGTGGCACGACGGCACCTGGAGAATGGAATACAACGACGGTTCCTTCCATGGAACAACAAAGAGCGTCTTCCGCCCGTTCTCGAAATACTAAAATACAAATGGATTTGGTCTGTAATTAGACTCCTGTAAAAGAGCCCCTGAGAAATCAGGGGCTTTTTTGCATTTAAAATCCTGCTCTTGTCCCCTTTACTATCTGGGCTTTTGGTATATAATAGAGAGTGGTAAGATTTGAGTGGTTAGTTTTAAGGACGCAAAGCGTCATTCAGAGTTTTTTTACTAACCACTAACCACTTACTACTAACCACTTCCTTTATCTCCCCCTGCCATGATTTACGTTGACAATAACGCTACGACGGCTGTCGCCCCGGAAGTTCGGGACGTCATGCTTCCGTTTTTTAACGACTTGTACTATAACCCCAGTTCCATGTACCCGCCGGCGCAGAACGTTGCGAAAGAGGTCAAAAAGGCGCGTCAGACGATTGCTCAATGCCTGGATATCGAAGACCCGTCCGAGATTCTCTTTACGTCCTGCGCGTCGGAAAGCAACAACGCCGCTATTTTCGGCGCGGCTGCGGCTAATTCGTCCAGAAAACACATCATTACAACGTCGGTTGAGCATCCGGCAGTTCTGGAAGTCTGCAAGGAGATGGAACGCCGCGGCTATCGGGTTACGTACCTGAAAGTCAACAACCTGGGCGAGCTGGATATGCGAGAGTACGTCCGCGCTTTGGACGAGGACACGCTCATCGTTTCGATTATGCACGCCAACAACGAAACCGGCGTCGTCTTTCCGGTTGAAGACCTGGCGCGAATTGCCAAAGAGACGGATCCGAAAATCATTTTCCATACGGACGCCACGCAAACGATGACCAAACTCCCACTGAACTATCAGTCGGGGCTTTTTGACCTCGTTTCCTTCTCTGGACACAAATTCCACGCTCCCAAGGGCGTTGGCGGGCTGTACATCCGCAAGGGAACGAGAATTCGTCCGTTTTTAATCGGCGGACATCAGGAAAACGGCCGCCGCGCTGGTACGGAAAACGTAGCGTATATAGTCGGCATGGCAGAGGCGATGAAACTGGCGGCGAAAACTCACGCGGCGGATTCAGAACGAATCCGACGCATGCGCGCCCGATTCGAGAACACGCTTCTGGAACGGATCCCGTATATTGAAATCAACGGTCGCGGCGCAACGCGTATGCCCAACACGTCCAACGTTGCGGTTCACTGCATCGAAGGCGAGGCGATTCTGTACCAGCTTTCCGAAGCGGGTATTTGCGCCTCGAGCGGTTCCGCCTGCACGTCCGGTTCGCTGGAATCGAGTCACGTTTTGCGCGCCATGAACGTTCCGTTTACCGCCATGCACGGGTCAACCCGATTCAGCTTCAGCCGTTACAATACTGAAGAAGAAATCGCGTATATTACAGACGTTTTCCCGAAGATTGTCGAGCGTCTGAGAAACATGTCTCCGTACTGGGACAAGCAAAATCAATGCCCGATTGTGCGGAATTGAAACCCATTCAATTATTTTTTAGAACGCAGAGTACGCAGACTCCTCGCAGACAACGCAGAAGCAAGCGAACATGTGTCATCTACGCCCGTCTTCGCCGGGCTATGACACGATGTCCGCTTGCGTTTTTAAATTTAAATATATTATATCGGGCGGGAATCGTGGCGTAGACAACGAAGTTGGCGTCGTCGCCACATTCCCAGCCCGTCTGCGTATTCTGCGGATATTCTGCGGTCTCTGCGTTCTTCTTTTTACTTTTATGCAGCAGTTATTCTATGTTCCCCACGTGAAGGTTCAGCTTTGGTCCTTCTCGCGGCGTTTGGAATGAAGGCGTTTTATTTTCTACGTAAGGGAATCCGTTCTTATCCCAAAGAAGTTTGTCCATGAACAGATGGCGGGTTCTGAACGCGTCTAAAGAAGTAAAGGCGTGATAATACAGCCACCAGTCGCCGTTGGCGTCTACGAAGACGGAATTGTGCCCCGGACCAACGACTCTTTTCGGGACGGACGCTGGAGCTTTGACAACCAGATTCCCGTACGTCTTGCCGTATCCGGATTGAGTAATCGGAACGCCGTCTGAGCCGCAGTACGGACCGCGAATGTCGTCCGCCCGGGCGACGTAAACCCGGTACGTGGACTTTTCCCCTTCGCAGCACGTCCCGACGCTTCCGAAATAGTAATAATAGCCGTCTTTTTTAACGATGTAACTGCCCTCGTAGGTCGAGCCGTCCCACGGACCGGGATAGCCGGCGATAAGCGTTTTCGTTTCTTTTTGATACTCAACGCCCCGCAGACACCCCATTCCATCGCGGGTCAGCTCAATGAGATAAATGCCTCTGAACGATCCCATAACCATAAAGACAGAACCGTCGTCTTCTACGATGACTTGCGGGTCGATGCAGTTTTCGATCCCGATTTCCGAGCAGGTAAACAGTTTCCCTTTATCGACGTACGGACCGGCGACGTTGTCGGCGACAGCGTACCCGATCCCGCACGACAGCCCCCAAGCGGAAAGAGAATAGTAGTAAATCCACTTGTTTTGAACTTTCCGGACGTCTGGCGCCCAAACGCGGGCGTTGATTGGACGTCCGTAATAGTCGTCGCCCCAAGTTGGGCTGGGAATAATGTTTCGAGAATGAACCTGCCAATTGCAGCCGTCTTTGCTTTTCAGAACAAGGCGGTTTGTAGAAAACGAGTACATCCAGCCGTCGTCGCCCGGAATAACCGTCGGGTCGGCAACGCCGATAAAAATCGGCGCGCCGCGAAAGCCGCGAATCGACACCGGGTTGGAATACTGTGCCGAGAAGCTGATTGTTACACTCAAGGCAATTGTCGTCAGAAACGCTAGAGCTGAAAACGAGAGTTTCATGGCGCGCAACCCGTCTGGATTATATTTCGAATAGAACTATAAGCTCTATTTTTTCCCTTTTGAAAGCAGCAGTTTCAGAATCGCCTTAATAATTTTAATAAGCAGTGATTCTCCAGAATTCATTCTTCTTCTGGGATTGTGCTTTCGGAACTCCTTGTAAACTGCCTCGGCGGCAGAGCGAACGTTTTCAATTTCCTTTTCGGCGGTTTCAAGGTCGTCGTGAACCGCTTTGTTGCGAATGGTCGCGATAAAGCGAATCTTTTTCATGACTTCCGGAGAAAGCTGGCTTTCGACGCTGGAGGCTTTTTCGTGAAGTCCTTTGCCCGTTGCGCCGTAGTCTTCTTCCAGAACAGTTTCCATATTTTGAGCGATTTTAATGAGTTCTTCGATTGGTGTCATGGTTATGAGGCGGGGTTAAATGTTTATAAAACAACGGAAAGCGAATATACAATCCGCTTTCCGCTGGTCAAAATCAAATTAGTCGATAACGGTTTCTCGAATGACTTCGTCAATGGTTGTCATGCCGGAGAAAATCTTGGTTAAGCCGGATTCACGCAGGGGACGCAAACCAGACTGCAGCGCAACGTCGCGAATCTTTTCCGTTGAAGCGCCCTCGTTGATGACGTCTCGAAGGCGGTCGTTCATCATCAACAATTCGTGAATGGCGGTGCGTCCTTTCAAGCCGGAACCGTTGCACGTGTTGCAGCCGCGGCCGTGATAGAACTTTTTACCGAGGATTTCGTCCGGTCCCAAGTCCAGAGAAACGAGCTGTTCCTGGCTGGGCATGGTTTCTTCTTTACAGTCTGTACAAATGCGTCGAACGAGTCGCTGCCCCAAAACCGCTTCCAGCGTAGCGGTCAGCAGGAACGGCGGAATGCCCATATCTCGCAGACGCGTAACCGTACTCGGGGCGTCGTTGGTGTGAAGCGTACTAAAGACAAGGTGCCCGGTAAGCGAGGACTGAACGGCAATTTCCGCCGTTTCGAGGTCTCGAATTTCCCCGACCAGAATCTTGTCCGGGTCTTGTCGCAAAATAGAACGCAAGCAGCGGGCGAATGTGTTTCCAATTGAGGAGTCGACAGGAATCTGAATGATGCCGTCGATATCGTACTCGACCGGGTCTTCGGTCGTCATAAGCTTTTCCTCAATGACGTTCAATTCGTTCAAAGCGGCGTACAGAGTAGTCGTTTTTCCGGAACCCGTCGGACCGGTAACGAGGATAATGCCGTTAGGAATTCGAATCAGTTTGCGGAAGTCCAGCAGAATGCCGGGGTCCATGCCGACGTTGTCCAGATCGAGCAAAATAACCGAACGGTCCAGAATTCGCAAAACCGCGCTTTCTCCGAACATGGTTGGCAGAATGCTGACGCGCAAGTCGACCGGGTGCCCGCCGACGGAAAGTTCAATACGACCGTCCTGCGGCAAACGGCGCTCGGCAATGTCGAGGTTTGCCATAACCTTGATTCGAGTTGTCAACGCCATAGCCAGATGTTTTGGCGGAGGCACCATTTCGTACAAGGCGCCGTCTGCGCGGACGCGGATTTTGAACTCGTTTTCAAACGGTTCAAAGTGAATGTCGGACGCTCTGTCACGAATCGCCATCAGCAAAACCATGTTGAGCAGTTTGCGAACCGGCGCGGACTCCGCCATAGCCTGAGCGCCGGTCAGGTCGATTGTTTCGTCCATGGAGTTGGCTGCCTGGATTGCCTTGTTGAGTTCGGCGTCCTGCTCAATGTCGGCAAGAACCAATTCCATCGTATCAGTCGTTGCCGCTTCGTAATACTTGGCGTACGCCTTGTTAATATCCGCTTCCGACGCGACCGCCGGACGAATATCGTAACCAAGCAGCGTACGAAGTTCGTCAATAACCTGCAGCTGCTGCGGCTGAGCCATGACGATAGTCAGAACATTGCCTTCCAAACTGACGGGAATGATTTTATAAACGTCCGCCATGGTTGGAGTAATAATTGCAATGACTTCGGCGCGAATGTCCGTTTCAGCCAGGTTGTAGGCGGGAACGTTAAGGTGATCCGCCAAAACTTCAACCAGTTGCTCGTCAGTAATCAGGCCCATGGAAATGGCAAGCTGACCAATGAGTTCATGACGATGCTCCTTCTGCTTTTCCAGAAGAATGTCGAGCTGTTCCGGGGTAATAAAGCCGTGGTCAATCATGACCTGACCGATTCGTTTAATTGCCATGGTAGTTTATGAAAAAAGGATTTGTAAATTGCTGGTTATATAATTGAAATCAAAAGGATGTGAACTATCGTATAAACGCCGCGCGTTACTCGTCCGAGTCCGCGGCGTCCAAAAGCCCGCGTTCCATCTTGGCAATGCGTTCCACGACGTCTTCCGGGCGGTTGGCTTTAAGAATGGCGTCTTCCTTTGCAATGATGCCGTCTTTCCACAGCTTGAACAGGTTATCGTCGAGCAGCTGCATACCTTTTTTGGCTCCCGTCTGCATGGTAGACGTAATTCGGAACAGCTTGTTTTCACGAATAAGGTTTGCTGTAGCGGGGTCGACGACGAGCATTTCATATGCGGCAACTCGCCCGCCGCCGATTCTCGGCAGAAGCGTCTGGCAGAGGATGCCCAAAATTGCCGACGCCAACTGCGTTCGAATCTGGTCTTGCTGGGTTGTCGGGAAAACGTCAATAATACGGCTGATCGTACTCGGCGCGCTGGACGTGTGCAGCGTTCCGAAAACGATGTGCCCTGTTTCAGCCGCGGTAATAGCGGTTTCGATGGTTTCCAAGTCTCGCATTTCACCGACCATGATGACGTCAGGGTCTTGACGCAAGGCGCGGCGAATGGCTTCCGCAAACGAGGGAACGTCGACGCCGATTTCACGCTGGTTGATTGTACTTTTGATATGATCGTGGTAAAATTCGATAGGGTCTTCAACCGTAATAATGTGACGGTCAACCGTTTCGTTCAAATGCTTGACCATAGCGGCAAGAGTCGTCGTTTTACCGGAACCGGTAGGTCCTGTAACGAGAATCATGCCACGAGGACGCAGAATCAGTTCTGCAATAACCGGCGGCGTGTTGAGGTCTTTGAACGACATCAACTTAACAGGAATCTGTCGCAAAACCATCGCGACGCAGCCTCTTTGCTTGAATACGGAAACACGGAAACGCGCCTGATCGCCGAAGGCGAAACCGAAGTCTGTACCGCCGACTTCCTGAAGTTCCTGCTGACAGCGTTCCGGCGTGATGCTTTTCATCAAGGCGACGGTGTCGTCCGGCTCCAAAACTTTTGTTTCCAGACGCGTCAGCGTGCCATGCAAACGAATTACCGGCGGCTGACCAACGGTAATGTGCAAGTCGGACGCGCCTTTGTTGACTACTACTTGTAACAGTTTATCAATTTGAATAAAAGCCATTTTAGTGGATTTTGGTTAATAAATAAATGAATATAAAAGTGTGTGGAATACGATGAAAACAAAACGTTTTTTGTCGATTTTACTCTTCCTGAAGCTTGGCAACGCGCATGACTTCGTCAATCGTCGTAACGCCCTTCATCGCTTTTTTGATTCCGTCCCAGTACAGGGTGCTCATGCCTTCCTGAATGGCGGCGGTTCGAATTGTTCCCGTAGTTGAAGCGGCAAAAGTAAGTTCTCGGATTTTACTCGACATACGCATCAGTTCGTAAATGCCCATTCGACCTCGGAAGCCCTTGCCAGAGCAGTTCGGACAGCCTTTGCCGTGCATGAACGTGGCATTGACGACTTTCGGGTCGTTGATGCTAAGTCCCGCCGCTTCCATGGACGCCGGCGAGGGCGTGTACTGCGTTTTGCATTTTGGACAAATGCGGCGAACAAGTCGCTGAGCCATAATCGCAATAACGGACGATGCAATGAGGTAGTACGGAACTTTCATATCCGCCAGACGGGTAATGGCAGACGGGGCGTCGTTGGTGTGAAGCGTGCTGAAGACAAGGTGCCCTGTCAGCGACGCCTGAATTCCCATCTGCGCCGTTTCGAGGTCTCGCATTTCTCCAACCAGAATGACGTTAGGCGCCTGTCGAAGCATAGCTCTAATAACGCGGGCGAAGTCCAACCCGATTTCGTGTTTGATTTCGACCTGGTTGATTCCCGCCAGATAGTATTCAACCGGGTCTTCCGCCGTAATGATTTTTCTGTCCGGCGTGTTGAGTTCGTTTAACGCGGCGTACAAAGACGTCGTTTTTCCAGAACCCGTAGGGCCGGTAACCAGAACAATCCCGTTCGGACGTCGAATCAGCGTTTGAAGCGTGTTGTAGTCTTCTTCGACGAACCCCAACTGACGAAGACCGACTTTGATGGAGTCTTTGTCCAAAATACGCATAACGACCGACTGCCCGTGGTTGGTCGGAATAACGCTCACGCGGAGGTCGAGTTCTTTTTCTCCCAGGGTAACCTTAATTCGACCGTCCTGAGTACGGCGGCGTTCAGCAATGTCCAGCTTGGACAAAATCTTGATACGGGAAAGAATCGCGCCCAACATTCGACGAGGCGGCGAGTTGCGTTCGACCAAAACGCCGTCGATTCGATACCGGATTCTAACTCGGTCTTCAAATGGCTCAATATGAATATCGGACGCTCGAGACTGAACCGCTTCAGAAATGATAAGATGAACCAGCTTGACGACCGGCGAGTTGGGGTCTTCCGGAGAGCCGGAGTCTTCCTCCTCTTCGTCGGTTTCGGTAAAGTCGATTTGCGTATCGGTGAATTCCTGAAGCATCGCCTTGGCGTTATCGCCTCCGGTTGAACCGTAATGGCGGGATATTGCGTCAACAATCGCCTCTTTGGAAGCAACGACAAACTTGATACGACGGTTGAGAATGAACTGCAATTTATCGCTCAGTTCAAAATCGTCCGGCTTGGAAGTTACGATTGTCAACGCGCTTTCGTCTGCTGAAAGAGGGATGATTGTATTCTCTCGCGCTACCGATTCTGGAACCATTTCAATGATGTTGGGCGGAATATTGAGGTCTTCCAGATAGATGTATTCATACCCTTGAGAATCCGCAAGGGCTTTCATGACGTCTGCGCTCTTGGCGAATTTCAGTTTAATAATTGCGTCTTGAAGAGAAATGTGATCTTCATTAGCGGCTTCTTGCGCTGCTGAAATTTGATTGGGGCTGACAAGACCTTTTTGCACTAAAAGGTCTGTAAAACTTAATGAATGTTTAGCCATAATAAATTACGAATGGATGCTTCAACAGGAATATGGGACGAACAGGTCAACAACGCCTTTTAATCCTCTTGACTAATACTATAAATATTATAATTATTGTATCAAAATATCGTACCATTTGCAAGCGTACGAACAGAAATTTTTCGAAATTTTAAAAAACTTATAACGATGGTTATGATTATATCAGCAATTACTGTAAATATTTATCAGATTGAAGTAAACGAGGGGAAAAAAACAAGCAGGGAGAGCGTGTAAAACCGGATTCGTAAAAAAATTCTAAAATTGTGTTAAAACTGCTATTGGAAAAAGATGTAAAATCCGTATAATACGATTCATTCCAGATTATTTTGGCAAGAGTTATCAGGCGCTTGGCGCTTTGAACGCTCATTGTTATCGTCAAACCCAAATACATTTTTTCCCACAGGAGCAAATCATGTCATTGATAGTTCTCGGAACTGTAGCATACGATAGCGTTGAAACCCCCACTGATAAACGCGACCGCATTATGGGCGGTTCCGCTTCCTATTTTTCGATTGCCGCCAATTTCTTTACCGACGTCAGTTTGTTGGCGGTTGTCGGCGGAGACATGGAGCAGAAATATCTTGACGAATTCGACAAACGCAGCATTGACTGCTCCGGTTTGGAAATTCGCAAAGACGAAAAGTCTTTCTTCTGGTCTGGAAAATACATGGTCAATATGAACGACCGCGAAACCAAAGAGACGCAGCTCAACGTTATTGCGAACTTCAATCCGACGCTTTCGGAAGCAGCTCAAAAGACGCCGTACCTGTTTTTGGCAAACGGTCCTGTCGATTTGCAGCTCAACGTTCTCAAACAGTGGCATGGAGCGGGCTTGTGCGTTGCTGATACAATGAATCTTTGGATTGAAACGCAGCGTCCGCAGTTGGACGAACTTCTCAAACAGATCAACGGTCTGGTTCTTAACGACTCCGAAGCGATTCAGCTTACCGGCGAGACCAATCTCGTCAAAGCGGGTCGAAAAGTCCTGGAACTGGGACCGAAATTCGTCGTCCTGAAAAAGGGCGAACACGGCGTGATGTTCTTCTCGGAAAAAGAGACGTACGCTCTGCCGGCGTGGCCTTTGGAATCCGTTGTCGACCCAACTGGCGCAGGCGATTCTTTCGCCGGGGCGATGATGGGCTATTTGGCTTCACAAAACAATTTGGACTCTGATACGATAAAAATGGCGTTAGCCTACGCGACGGTTGTCGCGTCTTTCACCTGCGAAGACTTCAGCTGGAATCGTTTGCTGGATCTCGATTTGGACACAATCAACGACCGTTTGGAACAGTTCCGCAATATCGTGAGCTTCTGACCGGTTAGAATTCATGGAAGAATTATTTATGATTTCTGTAGAATTGCCCCAATTGGTAAAAGGCATGGACGAAGCTGTTGTGGTTTCGAGATTGAAACATCCCGGCGATCCAGTCAAGAAGGGAGAGACTATTCTCGAGGTGGAAACGGAAAAGGCGATCGTTGCTATCGATTCGCCCTGCTCCGGCGTTGTTAGTCAATTTGATTGTCAGGAAGACGACGTTGTTTGCATCGGCAAGCCGCTGTGCTGGATTTGCGCTGAGAATTCATCCGAATCCGAAGCTCTTGCCAGCAAATCAAACGAATCGGTAAAACCCTTTTCGCTTATGGACGCTCAGTCAGCGCCGCAGTCCATTCCCGTCGCCCTGGCAGCGGGAGCGGAAATGTCGACGCTGCAAACAGTCTTTGGAAAAGCGGCTGTTTATTCGATTCCCTCTCAAACGCCAGCATCAAGATCGCCTCGGCCTATCGGATTTAATCCTCAAAACGACGTCGCGTCCGCTCAAACGGCTTTTAAGCCTCGCGTCGTTACAGACGTCGACCTCATGGACGCTCCAATTTGTGACAAAACAAACGAACGCTGTTCGCACGCTTCAACGGAATGCAGCTGCAATGTAAAGCGTTCAGACGAAGTTATTGTATCGCCGCGAATTGCCAAATCGGTTGCCATGACGTCAATTCGTCGGACAATTGCACGACGAATGAACCTCAGCGTTCAAACGATACCGGCTTCTACCATTTTCCGAAAAGCGGACGTTTCTGAACTGATTAAAATGCGTCTGAAAATCAACCGTTTTTCCAATGTGAAAGCGTCATTAAACGATTATTTCACCAAGGCGACGGTTATGGCGCTGGCTCTCATGCCGGAACTGAATTCGTCTCTTGACGGCGATCAGATTATTCAATACGCCGACGTCAATATCGGAATGGCGGTCGACGCCAAGGGGTCGCTTTATGTGCCGGTGATTCATCAGGCGCAAAATATGGACATTCTCGCTATCGCCGCCCAAACCAAACGATTAATCGACAAGGCGGAACAGCACAAGTTAACGCTTGAAGAGATGGCGAACCCGACGTTTACCATTTCCAACATGGGCGCTCTGGGCGTTGAATACTTCACCCCGATTATTCTTCCGCCACAGTCGGGCATCTTGGGAATTGGCGCAACCTTTGACGAACCGGTCGAAAAAGACGGCAAATGGGAAGCTCGCAAAAGAGTTGGATTGTCGTACGCGTTTGACCACCGGATTATTGACGGCGCTCTGGCGTCGAAGTTTCTCAAGAAAATTATCGAATTCCTTGAGGAGCCGATTCAGTTGATTTGGAAAGAGTAAATCTGAAATGAACAAAACAGAATGGATAGACAATTCGCATATTGACAGAACTTTGCGTCTGGCTATTTGCGCTTCCGTTCTGTTTTTTTGTTTTGCTGCCAGGGCGAACGCTCAAAACCCGCCGTGGAATCCGCCTGTTTTTGAAACGCTCAGTTCTGGACGATGTTTGAAGCTGTCGGTAGAATCCATTCCAGTTGCATCTTCCGGGAACGCCGCCGCGCTGGGCGAAGCGCTTTCTGACAGGATAGCTTTAACGTTCAAAAAGACGGAGCCGAAACTGATTCTCTTATCGGTTTCCGCTCCGATCACAACCAGAACTGACGCTGTTGTTCAAGCGGTTTCAGACCGTTTTTCCCGCGCCGTTGTAATCGGATTTTCATCCGAGACGAATTTTACTCATCGTCTTGACAACGGTCAGCCGATTGTATCCGCGTGGGTTGTTGGCGGCGGAGACGTGAAAATATCCGCAGTCCTGGCAGACCCGGACTTGGAATCGTTTGATTCACCGCAGTCGTACGCTCAGTTCGTCCATGAAAATCTTTTGAGAACGACTCATGACAAAGCGCTGTTTCTGCTGTCTGCGTTGCCCGCTCAAAAGACGAACAGCGCCGTTCGCGAGTTGTCGAAGCTGGAAGGCTCTCGCGTTCCGATAGCGGTTTTGGCGGCGTCTGGAAATCAACCGACAATTTACTTTGCTGGGCGCAGATGCCGAAGCTCTCTAGCTGCAATCACCCTTTCCGGGGCGATTGTCGTGGACGTCGTTCCCGTTCCTGACGCTTCAGCAGCCGCGCTGGCTAAAAAGATAACGGCTCTTGACGAAGCCTCAATGGCGTGTGAGGCGGCTATTGTCTGTCCGCCGAAGTCAAGCGATTGTACTGCGTTCAAAAAAACTGTTCAAAAGCATGTTGGAAAACTCACCCCTGTTTTGGGAGCGTCCGCAAACGATTCCGGTCAGGCGATTTTGTTTTCCACGCCGAAATAAATCCTATTCCCTATTCCCTACTCCCTATTCCCTTAAAGCGCCATGGGACAAATCCTTCCGCCGCGACCTGTTTTGCCGTTGTTTGCCGTCTTTTCCATCTATCCGGAGGCGATAGATTGGGCGAAAAATCGCATTGCTGAGAAATGGGGCGAAATTGGTCTGGCGTCCGTTCCGTTCAATTTCGACAACACGCATTACTACGACGAATCTATGGGCGCGGGACTGAAAAAGCAGTTCTTCGTTCTCAACGCCGGGGCTGACCCGTCTGATTTGATTGACTGGAAGATTCTCTCCAACGACTGGGAAGAGGAATACGCTCAACTTGCCGGAAAACCGGAATCGAGACCGCTCAACATCGACCCGGGATACATTGAGCTGGGCAAACTCGTCCTGGCAAGCACAAAAGACTACGCTCACCGCATCTATTTAGGACGCGGAATCTATGCGGAAATAACGCTCAACTTCAAAGAGGGGCAATGGGTCGCCCATCACTGGACGTTCCCCGACTACCAGCGCGACGACTACCACGAGTTCTTTAATCAGGCGCGAACCGTGTTAAAAGAAATCAGACGGAGAGGGGTTTAGTGGCGCCGCAATTTTTCCCGGCGCTTAATAGAGTTTTCTGAAGAGAAGATAAACCTGCAAATAACGTTGGAGATAATAAGTCGCGATAGCGACAGCGGACAATAGTCCGCTAAAGTCCCGATAGGGACGAAACTCTCTATAACCGGCGGTTTCAACCGCCGGAGAGGGAGATAAACGTTCCCTTTATCGCTCTAACCCCTTTTCCTCATCCCCTCTTCCGATCTTCCGCGTTCGTCACATCCAATATATACGATTAAGTCAGCATCACACCATTTTGCAACGGCATGCTGAGTCATTGTTTTTCCAGTTCCAAAACCACCAGGAATTGCGGCAGTACCACCCTTTGAGAGTGGGAAGAAAACGTCGATTACGCGCTGGCCTGTAATAAGAGGCTCGGTAACTCCAAGCTTCTGAGCATAT
>JAFZAL010000159.1 GCA_017557195.1 Thermoguttaceae bacterium
GTTCTAACATCCATTGGCTTGGGTATTGGAATATATTTGATTTATCAACAATGGGACGAAAATCAAGCCAAAGTTCCAGACGCCGTCAAAAAACTTAAAGCTAAAGAAGACGAAATCGCCAGCGTTAAAAAAGACGTCAACACGCTTAAAACGCTCGTTGGCTGTCCGGAATCCATGCGGCGCGATTACGTTTTCGACATTATTGATAAAGACATGGAAAAATACGCCGGTCCAACTTCCGGTCTGGAATTGGAAGAAGGAGACAAAGTCTACGCGAAAATTATCGCCAAGATGTTCAGTAAAATCCAGGAACAGAAAGCTACCCTGGCTCAACGACAGGCGGAACTGGAAAAGCTTAAAGTCGTTAACCTGTCTCGCGAACAATCTAACGACAAAGCTCTTTTGTCAGTAATTGAATCGTCCAAAAAAGATCAGCAAACCCTGCTCGCCGCTATCAACAGCAGCTCTGCTCAAAGAGCCAAAATCAATAAAGCCAAAGAAGAAATTTACGCTGAGCTGGACAAAATGTTCAAAGACAATGAAGATCAATTTGTCGAAGCCAACAATAAAATCGCCAAAGCAAACGAGAGCATTAAAGAACTCAACGTGATTCGCGAGGATTTGCAAAGAGTCGCCAAAGCGAAAAAGAACAAGTCCGTCAACCGTCCAGACGGTCTGATTTTGTCGTATAACCCAATGACAAAAGTTGCCGTCATTAACCTCGGTTCTGGCAACAACCTTCGAAATCAGCAGACTTTCGACGTTTATCCTGCTAACGCCACAACCAGTACAACAAAGCCTAAGGGATCGTTACAGGTTTTCCAGGTGAACTTCAATCAGGCGCTTTGTTATGCAGACGAGTTTTCAACCAGCGACCCGATTACCATGGGAGATAAAATCTTCACCAAAGGCTGGACGCCCGGCGATCACGTTCGATACGCTCTGTGCGGAATCCTTGACTTAACCGGAGACGGCAAAAACGACGTAGACCGCGTTTTGACGTACATCCAGCAGCATGGAGACGTTTGCGACGCGTACCTCGACGGAACGGCCATGCACGGAAAAATCGTTGCGGAAACCCAGTTTTACGTAGTTGGAACCGCCCCAGACGCAGAAAAATATCCCAAAGAAGCCGCGGCTTACAAGGAATTCGTTTCTCAGGCTAAACGTTACAGCATTCCCGCTATTACACTGCAGGATTTAATGAGTCGCCTGGAAACAAAAGAACTGTCAAAAGTCAAGCCGGGAGAACCCCAAAATTCCCAGCCCTCGTACGGCGTTACACGCACCAAAGACAACACTTTCCGAAGTCGTTCGGGAAACAGAGTCATGCCCCGTTAGGAGAATTAATTAACAATTTCACATAAAAAACACTTACCATAATATTTATATGGTTTTGAGGAGAAATCCAAATGTTTAAAGCTACTTTCTGGTGGAATTTCGCGTTAATCGTATTTTTTCTCATTACGGTTTCGCTCGGCGTTACGCTTTACGTGTTCTATCAAATGAACGCGGAAACCGTAATGCATCTGCAAGAACTGTCAGACGAACTGGCTGTCAAAAATGGAGAGCTGATGGTTAGCCAGAACGAACTGGAAGAATTCAAGAAAAAGATTGACGGCGAAGAAACCACAAAGGACGTCAAGACGCTGGTTGACGATCATGCCGACGTCATGAAAAAATACGCTGAGAACTTTTCAAAAAGCAATCAGTCCTATTCCAGCATTCTTGCGTACCTGTATAATCAGATGCAGGTTCAAAACTTCACTTTGGATGCGAACCAGCAAGATTTTCTTGACATGTCAGCGTTTAATGAAAACAGAACAAAATACAACTCCATCGCTCTTGATTCTGTAAAAAAGCACGCTGCTATATTTGCTGAAGATAAAAACGTTTATGCCAAAGCGCTGGCTGAAATTGAAGCAGATCTCAATAAACAAAAGGCTGATTTAGACAAGCTCGTCAAAGCTGCCGAGACGTCCAGCGACACTACAATTAAAAAGATCAACACCGATCTGGCTAAAACGAACGAAGACATTAAAGTCCAGATGGCCAGCAACATAAAAGCGCGTCAACAGCTGGCAAAGAACTACACCAGAGTTGCAGAAAAACCCAATGGCAGCATCCAGTTTATTTCCGCCGCTCAAGGCAAGGCTACTATTGACCTGGGCAGCGCAGACAACATCCCTCTCAGCGCGTCATTTTCCGTTTACTCCCGTTCGGAAACCGACATGAAAAACGGAAAGAAAAAAGGGAGCATTCAGGTTGCTCAGGTTACTGGCTTGCACACCTCGGAATGTATTGTAACGTCAGACAATCCGTCAGATCCAATCGTTCCTGGCGACAAAATTTACTCGCCGGTTTTTGGCGATCGTCATTTTGCCATTGCCGGTTTTATTGACATGGACAACAACGGCATCAGCGACGTCGAACAACTCGTCAAAATTTTGGAAGCCAACGGCGGCGTTGTCGACGGCTATCAAAATGAAGATAAACAGGTCCGTCGTTTGGAAGAAACGACAGACTTCCTGATTATCGGCAAAAGACCTGACGAAAGCGCTCGTGAAGAAGAACGCATGACGTTTACCAACTTCACAAAAGCGGCATACGAATTTAATACGCCGCAAATCAGCCTGGAAAAGCTTCTTCAGGAAATGGGAATCAGTTCATCCCAATCGTCTGTTGTTCAAGGCGGGGTTGACACACGTCCACTTCCATACACCAAAAACAACTTCTCCGGCGGCGACGTGAGCGGTTTGTACATGGAAGATCGAGGCAACACAAATAACAACAACGACTGATTTTCAAAATCAGCCGTTCCTGGAATGGCGCAATTCAAGCCATTTAGATAAAAACAGAAATTTAAAGTATTTCAAATAAATAACCAGGTTCGTCAATTATCCTTTGACGTTTTCCTACTACCCTTTGGAGTATTTACACATGCTTACTAATCGAATTAACTCAATTGCGATTTTCGCCGCGATGGCGTTCGCATTATTCGCGTCAGCGGCGCTGGCACAAGATCTTATTCTTGCCGGTTCGACTTCGTCGCCTGCAGAATTGTACACGTATAAAGACGCAGCTTCTGGAGAACAGTACTTCGCCTTGAGCGTTTCTCCTTCGCCCGCCGAAACGCCCGTTACTGGCCGAAACATCGTTATCGTCGCAGACACGTCTGCCTCAATTGCAGCCAATTATCGTCAGCAGCAGCTGGAAACAATCAAATCGTTTGTCGGCAGTCTTAATCCTGAGACTGACAAAGTTTGTCTCGTAGCCAGCGACGTTGATTCATCGGCGTTGACTGCAGACTTTGTTGCGCCAGACAGCGAAGAATTCAACAACGCTTACAAGGCGTTGGAAGAACGCGTTCCGCTGGGAGCGATGAACATTGAATCCGCCATGAAAGCGGCTCAAAGCCAGCCGTTCCCCGCTGGAAATAATTCGATTATGTTTATCGGTTCCGGAACCAGCCGCGCCAAGACGCTTACCCCGGCGCAGTTTGACGGCGTTTGCAAAGAACTGGCCGCCAAAAAGCTTCCGGTCAACAGCGTTCAGATTGGACCCAATCCAGACGCTCGAGTCCTGTCCTGTCTGGCAGCGAAAACAGGCGGAATGGCAATCGTTCCTTCAGAAGAATCCAATGACAACGTCGTCGCCGCCATGGACAGCGCGACCTCTGCCAACGTCATTTGGCCGGATCAATCGTCAGTCAAATGGCCGGCTTCGTTCAAACCGGCTATGGAGTTCCCGCCCCTTCGCACCGACCGCGATTCCATGATCGTTGGAACGTACACCGGAGACGGCGCGCTCGATTTAACCGCAAATACTTCAGACGGCGCTCAGTCCTGGGTTGCTCAGCCTGCAAACGCCGCTGAAAAATATGACTATATTAAAGAGCTCGTTTCGATGGCAAACGGATCCAGCGGCCTGGTTCCACTGGTTTCCAAAGACGACATGTACAAAGCGGAAAACGCCATGATTGACCGCGTTAACGAATTGACTCGTCTGGCAAACTCTGCCATTAGCGCCGGCGATATGCAAGACGCTCAGAACCTGGTCAACGAGTTGAAATCTCTGGATTCCCAAAACGCCGATATTGACAATCTGGAAAAGCTGATTGCTGAAAAAGGAAACGGTCAGGCAATCGCTCTGGACGACGGTCCAACAGATTTCGATCTTATCGACAGCGCTGGTTTGCTCGATACGCTCGACTCCTCAATGGGCGCGATTACGCAGCAGCAGGTTGGAGAAGTTACTCGAACCATCAATGACGCCAGAGCGACTCTGAGAATCGACCCTGAAGGCGCCATTCAGAATTTGAAAAACATGCGCGAAGCGGTTCGCCGCAACGCCGATATTAAAGCGGCTGACCGCGACGCTTTGGTTCGCAACCTCGAAGCCGCCATTCGTGAAGCTCAGCAGTACGGAGATCAAATGGCTCAGCGCAACGCGGAAGCCGCCAGAAGAATGGCTGAAGCTCAGGACCGAAAGATCCTTGCTGAACAGATGATGACCCAAATGGAAAAGATGAACCAGATGGGCAAACGATTCGAATCCACCTGCAAGGAAAAGAAATACGAACAGGCGCAGGACCTCATGGTTGACATGTCTAATGAAATGTCAGATACCGACAGCCGCTTGCCGACAGCCATTGCAGGAATTCAGTGGACCCGAAATCTGGACAACTACGTTAAACAGGTTCAGCTTCGCTCGCTCAAACAGCGTAAAACCTGCGACGCGCTTTATCTAAGCGACAAATCCGGTACGCCGTTCCCGGACGAACCGCCGATCACCTATCCGGATTCGACCGTTTGGGCGCGTCTGACGGCAAGCCGTCGAGCAAAGTACAGTTCAATGGACTTGGCTCAGTCTGGCGAAAAAGAAAAGCAGATTATGAAGGCTCTTAAAGAACCGACCAATATTGAATTGACGGAAAGTCCTCTGAAAGACGCCATTCAGGAAATTCACGATCAGCATCACATCAACGTTCAGATTGACGAGGCGGCTTTCAAAGATGAAATGATCAGCCCGGAAGAAGTTACCCTCTCCGTTGATGGAAACGGCATGTCGCTCAAAGCCGCGCTGAAAATCGCATTGAGCGCTCAGAACCTGTCCTACGTTATCGAAAATGAATGCCTTTACATTACAACCTTAACCAAGGCTAAAGAAAAGTGCATTACCAAAGTTTACCCGGTTGCCGACCTTGTCATGCCGCCGCGTATGCCTGATATGAGCAACGTCTTTACCAGCATGGGCAACAACACAACCAGCATGAGCAATGGCGGTTCTTCCGGAAGCAACAGCAATTTCGGCGGCGGACAGTTCAACATTCCGGCTGAAAGACTGCGTTTGAACGCCGCTCAGCAGGCGATTCAAAACGAGAATTTCCAGGCGTTCAACATGAAAGACGATTTGTCCAAACCGGCTGGCGTCAAACTGGAACTCACGCCCGACGGATCCGTAATCGTTGTTCCGGCTAACGCTGATAAAAAGGAATTCTGGAACACTTACTTCCAGCGTGACGACGTCAATGACAGCCTGGTTCGTCGAACCATGCTTCATTACAAGCATGCCAACCAGTACAATGACATCATTGTCGCGCTTCAAGCCGCCATGCTGTCCGGCAAAGCTCAGCCGTGGATGTACGAAGCGTTGGCTCTGGCGCAGCTTTGCGCTGGACGTCCGCAGTCTGAATACGAACGCACGCTCATGTCGGCTGTCGAATTCAGCGACGACGCTCAGACTATGATTTTAATCGCCCTGTACATGCAAAGAATCGGTCTGCACGACCGCGCTCTGCAAGTTCTTCACGAAATCGCAAAGAACAATCCGGAAATGGCTGAACCCTACGAAAAGGCCCTTCCAATCGCTTCTATTACCAACAATCGCGAAGCGAAAAAATGGGCGTCGCTGGGAATCCTTTCTCTGGCGTGGCAGGAAGACAAGCAGTATTTGTTTGACAAAGCCAACGACGTTGCCAACAGCGTTGTTGCAGACCTGATGGCTGAAAACAAGAAGCAGGAAGCCAAGGAATTCCAGGAAGAAATCAATAACGCCAAACAGCGCGATTGCATCATTCGCGTTTCCTGGACTGGTCAGGCGGACATTGACATTGCCGTCGAAGAACCCGGCGGAACGGTTTGCTCAATGAAAAACATTCAGACCCCTGCTGGCGGATTCTTCATGGGAGACGCCCACGCCGGTCAGCTTGGCAAAAACAACAAAGCCATGTCTGAAACGTACGTTTGCCCGAAGGGATTCAACGGCGATTATCGTCTGGCAATCAAAAAGCTTTGGGGCGACGTTATCGGCGGTAAAGTTAAAGTTGAACTCTTTACTCACGTCAATGCGGACGACCTGAACACCCTCAAGGGCAAAAAGCCCATGGTTGGGTACATTCAGCTCAAAGACGACGCGGCTGGTATGATGTTCACGCTGCATGACGGTCGCCGTACTGAAGCGTCTCAGCAGGTTATTGCCAACGCTATCAACAATCAGGTCAACAGAGCGATTTTGGCTCAACAGCTGGCTCAGGCGTTCGATCCGAATGCAATGGCTAAACTGGACGGTTTCGTCAACGCTGACCAGGCGGCTGAAGAAGGACGTTATTACAATCCTTACTTCCGTCAGGGCGCTGTTGGATACCAGCCGCAGATTATTACCCTGCCGACAGGTACAAACATGATGGCTCAGGCTGTCGTTTCCGCTGACCGTCGTTACGTCCGAATCACCAGCGTTCCGCTGTTCTCCTACATCGCCAGCGTACACGTATTCAACTATGTAACAGGCGAAGATACGGAATCTACCGTCCCAGCCGGAACCGGTTCAATCAGAGGCAATAGATGATTTACGGTTGACATCATAATGTCAATATTGGTTGTTAGCTGTTAGTCGCTGAACGTTCGTTACGTTAATTCGTTTTGAAAGCCAGCTGCTAACAGCTAACCTTTTTTCATTTCCCCCCATTCCCCTGTTTAATTATGTTTCATAACGAAAAAGAAGAGACTTTAACCCGTTCTGAATTAACCCAACTGCAGGACGAGCGGTTAAAGAAAGTTGTCAAATGGATTTATACGCATAACGACGTTTTCAA